>CAZRFE010000049.1:0-17820 GCA_964599565.1 uncultured Gammaproteobacteria bacterium | reverse complement strand
ACGCGACCTACGTGCTGTTCAACGGCTCGGAAGGCGCGCTGCTCGGCGACAACGCGCTGCAGGCAAAGGTGGGCGAGACCGTGCGTCTTTACGTCGGCAACGGCGGACCGAACCTGGTTTCAAGCTTCCATGTCATCGGCGAGATCTTCGACAAGGTGTACACGGAAGGCGGCACGAACTACCAGCAGAACATCCAGACAACGCTTGTTCCTGCAGGCGGCTCGGCCATCACCGAGTTCCGCACGGAAAGCCCGGGCGATCTCGTGCTTGTCGATCACTCGATCTTCCGCGCATTCAACAAGGGCGCGCTCGGCATCCTCGAAGTGCAGGGTGAAGAGAATCACGACGTCTACACCGGCAAGGAAGTGGACGCGGTGTATCTCGGCGACAAGGCGATGGCGGGTGCAGCACCCGTGATCGGTGAAACCGTGGCCGCCATGCGCGAAGGCACCGCGACGAAGGAACAGCAGATCGCCGCGGGCGCGCTCCTTTACAACGGCACCTGCTCGGTCTGTCACCAGGACAACGGCGAAGGCCTGCCGGGCGTGTTCCCGCCGCTTGCCGGCTCGGATTACCTGATGGAAGACAAGCGCCGCGCGATCTCGATCGTGCTCAATGGACTGAGCGGACCGGTTACGGTGAACGGCCAGCCGTACAACTCCGTCATGCCGGCGATGAGCCAGCTCACCGACGACGGCATCGCGAACATTCTTACCTACGTGCTCAACAGCTGGGGCAACGAGGATGGCGTGGTGACGACCGAGGAAGTGGCCGCGGTTCGCGAGGAAACGAAGGGCGAACGTCCGAAGGGCGCCGCGCATTGATGAAGAATGTCGTCATGGCATTGTTCGCGCTGGCGCCGGGTTTCTGCCCGGCGCCGGTGCTCGCGGCATCGACGGCGAGCGTTCCGATCGACGCGGGTTCGTTCCAGAGCGTCCTGCCGTTGACGGAGGACAACGCTGCCGTCGCCATCGATGCATTCCGTCTCGATGAAACACCCGTCACCAACGGGGAGTTTCTCGCGTTCGTCGTTCGCCATCCCGAATGGCGGCGCGGCGAGACCGTCTCGCTGTTCGCGGATCAGAACTACCTTGCACACTGGCCGCACGCACGTGAAATCTCGCCGGAGCAATCCGCCCAGCCGGTCGTGAACGTGAGCTGGTTTGCGGCGCGTGCGTACTGCGAAGCGCAGGGCGGAAGACTGCCGACATGGCATGAATGGGAATACGTCGCAGCAGCGGATGCCACCGAGCGCGATGCGCGTGACAAACCTGAGTGGCGGCAGAAGATACTCGGCTGGTACAGCGAAACCGGCGGCAAGTCGCTGCCGCGTGTCGGCCGCAATCCACCGAACGCCTGGGGCGTGCAGGACATGCACGGACTCGTGTGGGAGTGGACCGAGGACTTCAACGCGCTGCTCGTTTCCGGCGACAACCGCGTGCAGGGCGGCGCGGACAAGCTCGAATTCTGTGGCGCGGGCGCCGCCACCATGGAAGAAAAGGAAAACTATGCCGTGCTGATGCGCACGGCGATGCTGTCGAGCCTTGAGGGCAACGCGACGACGCGCAACATGGGTTTCCGCTGCGCGTACGAACCAACGGGAGATGCGCGATGAAATTTCCGGCGAAGGTCATGACGATTGTTTTCCTGGCATTGCTTGCGAACGCCCCGTTCGCCGCAGACCTGCCCGGGGATTCCGTCTACCGGCTCGACGTGTCGCTCGAAACACATCGCGGCGATGTGACGCCGCTCGCGTCCCTGCAGGGCGCGCCCGTGATCGTGAGCATGTTCTACGGCTCCTGCCCGCACGTGTGCCCGATGCTGATCAGCACCATCCAGCAGGTGGAAGGGCAATTGCCGGAAGACCTGCGCGATGGATTGCGCGTCGCGATGGTGAGCATCGACCCTGAACGCGATACGCCGGAACATCTCCGCGAAGTCGCGGCGGAACGCAACGTCAGCAGCGAACGCTGGATACTGGCAAGAACCTCCGCCGAGGGAACGCGCCCGCTCGCCGCCGTGCTCGGCATCAAGTACAAGGCGCTGCCGGACGGCGAGTTCAATCACACCTCCGTTCTCGTCCTGCTCGATGCGAGCGGGCGCGAGCTTGCGCGCAGCAGCAAGCTCGGCGCACCGGATCCCGAATTCGTGCGGCAGGTGAAGGCCGCGCTCAAGGCCCAGCGATAGCGTGCCATGTGATCGGATGCGCTGCGGCTGGTAGAATCGCGGCCTTTCCGAAACCTTGCAGCGGCATGCCCCTGATACCCTCGAAACCTGACCGACGTCTCAGCGTCGCGCCCATGATGGAATGGACGGATCGTCACTGCCGGCGGTTCCTGCGCGCCATTTCTCGCCGCACGTTGCTGTACACCGAAATGGTGCACGCCAACGCGATATTGCGCGGCGATGCGAAGCGGTTCCTGGCATACGACGACGCCGAGCATCCCGTTGCACTGCAGCTTGGCGGCTCGGAGCCGGATGCGCTCGCGCGTGCGGCAAGGATTGCGGAAGACTTCGGTTACGACGAGGTGAATCTCAACGTCGGCTGTCCGAGCGATCGCGTGCAGTCGGGACGCTTCGGCGCCTGCCTGATGGCGGAGCCGCAGCTTGTCGCCGATTGCATTGCCGAGATGCGCGCACGCGTGAAGATTCCCGTCACGGTGAAGACGCGCATCGGCATCGATGCAAACGACAGCTACGAGTTCCTGCACGGGTTCATCGCGACGGTGTCATCCACCGGTTGCGATGTATTCACGATCCATGCACGCAAGGCGTGGCTTAAAGGTCTGAGCCCGAAGGAGAACCGCGAGATTCCGCCGCTGCGATACGACATCGCGGCCCGCGTGAAGCATGACTTCCCGCAGCTGGAAGTGATCGTGAACGGCGGTGTGAAGACGCTTGAAGATGCACGCGCGCATCTTGAAGCCTTCGATGGCGCGATGATCGGCCGCGAGGCGTATCACAATCCGTGGATGCTCGCGGAAGCGGACGGCGTGATCTTCGGTGCGCCCGTAACAACGCGTTCGCGCGAGGATGTGCTGGAAGAATTCCTGCCGTACATGGAAGCGGAACTTGCACGCGGCACGCCGCTGCGATCGATGACACGGCACATGCTCGGGTTGTACCAGGGCATGCCCGGCGCGCGTCACTGGCGGCGCGAGTTGAGCGAAGGCATCGCGAAAGGCGGTGGGCTTGAACGCGTGAGGATGGCGATTCCGGTGAACGAGGCGGCGTGAGCGCAGACGCAAGCCTTTGGAAAACGAAGCAGGAAACAAGAGAGCCGGCGAATGCCGGCTCTCTGCGTTTGACGGCGGATCGTTGTCACTGCTGCTGGACTGGCAGTCTTCCGAAATTCTTCTCCATCATCGCTGCAACGTACGCGGCGGTCGCGTAGACGGCGACATTCTGGTTGAGCTGCACGGGATCGATCTTGTCGAGCGTGTCGTTGTCGGTGTGATGCACGTCGAAGTACAGCGTGCCGTCCTGGCCCGGCTGCACGACAGGAACGCCACGCGCACGCAGCGGACCGATGTCCGCACCGCCATAGGCTTCGTTGCCGCTCCATTCGACGCCAAGCGGTTTGACAAGGTCGAAGATTGCCGTGATCAGCGGCAGCCGGTCCTCCGGCACGCGGCTTGCGAGCTGCCACACGCGGCCGGCGCCGAAGTCGGCTTCCATCGCGAGCACGTGGTTGTCGATCTCGTCTTCGTGCGCGGTGACGTACGTGCGCCCGCCCGAGAGACCGAATTCCTCGTTCGCATACAGCACGACGCGAATCGTTCGTTGCGGCGGGCGGCGCAGATCGCCGATCAGCCGTGCAGCAGCGGTGACGATCGCAACGCCTGCGGCATCGTCGTGCGCGCCGGTGCCGACGTCCCATGAGTCGAGATGCGCGCCGAGCAGCACGATTTCATCCGGCTTCTCGCGGCCGCGAATTTCGCCGATGACGTTCGCGGACATTTCGTTCGGCAGGTAACGCGACGTGGAATGCAGCCGGAAGACGACATCGCGACCGGTGGCGAGTTCGCGATCGAGCAGGTCTGCATCGGGATTCGACAGCGCGATTGCGGGGATGCGTTTCACGCCATCCACGTACCGCATCGCGCCGGTATGCGCGATGCGGTTGTTGTCCGTGCCGACGGAGCGGATCACGACCGCGACCGCGCCAAGCTTTGCGGCTTCCACCGCGCCCGCGCCACGCTTTCTGACAGCCGGCCCGTAGCCGGAACCATCGCGTTCGCGTTCCATGCGCCCGTTGATGTAGACGATGTGTCCGCGCACCTTTGCGGGCTTGAGCTTTGCGAGTTCATCGAGATCGCGCACCGCGACTACCGGCGCGGTGATGCCTTCCGCGGGCGTGCCGATGCTGCCGCCGAGTGCAACCGCGACGAGCTTCTGCGGGAACGGCTCGAGGATTTCCGCGGTGAGTTCGCCACGCTCCCAGTGCGGCACTTCGACGGATTCGGCGCGCACGTTCTGGAAACCGAGGTCGCGCAGTTTCGTCAGCGCCCAGGCGACCGCCGCGCGGTCGCCGCTGCTGCCGGCGGAGCGCGGACCGACTTCCGTGGTCAGCGATGCAACGATGTCATACGCGCGTTCGTCTTCCGCCGCGCGCCGCTGCAGCGCCGTGACGTTGTCGCGAACGAGATCGCTGATCGCAACGGGCGCGGGCAGCGCAGCTGGCTGCTCCTGCGCGTTTTCCGCTGCGCTTGCCGGTGCGTGCACAAGCAACGCACCAAGAACGCCCAGCAGGGCGTGAATGCGGACGGTCATGCGGCTCTCCCAGGATTGCTTGACGTTGCGTCACTTCAGCCTTGTGTCGCGGCCGTGCGTGACGAGCGCGCATTGTAAACGATGAGCGCGAGCGCTGCCGCGAGCACGATGACCTGCACGCCGAGCGACTGCACCGTCGGGTAGATGCCGAGCAGTTCGACACGCGGGAACGCAATCGGATCGAGCGGCAGCCTGCCCGCTTCCTGCAGCGCCGCGATGCCCTTGCCCGCGAAGATGACCGCAAGCGCGATCATGATCGCCGCCGTCACGCCGAAGAATTGTTTCAGCGGCAGGCGGACGCCGAAGCGGAAGATCGCCCACGCAAGTCCGACGATGATCACCGCACCTGACACCGCGCCGGCGAGCAGGGAACTTTCCGCGGCCGGCAGCGTGACCTGCGCCCACAGCGCCTGGTAGAACAGCACGGTTTCGAACACCTCGCGATACACCGCGATGAACGAGATTCCCGCGAGCGCCCACAGCCCGCGCTGGTCGAGCGCGCTTTGAATGCCGTGCTGGATGAATTCCTGCCAGCGGCGTGCGCTGAGGCGGCTGTGCATCCAGAAACCGACATAGAAAAGTACGCCCGCCGCGATGAGCGCGGTGACGCCTTCCGTGATCTCGCGCGTGGCGCCGGAGATGGTGACGATGTAGTTCGACACCACCCACGTCAGCACGCCGACCGCGAGTGCCACGACCCAGCCGCCGTGCAGCCACGGCAATGCGTCGCGGCGTCCCGTCTTGTTCAGGAACGCGCCCATCGCGCCGAGCACGAGGATGGCTTCGAGACCTTCGCGCAGCATGATCACGAGCGCGCTCACGAACGCAACGCCCGGCGACAGCGATTCGCCGTCCTGGCTTGCACGTGCCTGTTCGAGCAGGGCCACGGCGCGCTCGCCCGCGGCGCGCACTTCGCTCTCGGGAAGGCCGTTTCGTATCGCAAGACGCAGGCCGGTCATGGCGTTTTCCACCTCGAGCACGAGCGCGGACTGCGTCGTGCTCAACGCCGCCTCGACCAGCTCGAAACCTTCGAGATATGCATCGATCGCGGCATCGTGCGCGGCCTCGGCGTCGCCGTTCGCGTACAGCGCGACGCTGTTCTGAACGCCGGCCACCGCGACATCCAGCGGTTCGGGCTGGACGGCGGCGAGTGCGCCGGGATTGCTGCGCAGCCAGGCATGCATGCTCGCCGCTTCCGCGCCTTGCCGTTCGGCGACGTCATCGAGCGTGCTCGTGGTGAGCGCATTCATGTCGGGCATTTGTGCATACGGCGTCGATGCAAACGCGCGCTCGCCGGCCGAGAGCGTGGCTGCATCGGCATGCAGGCTGCCGACCATGAACGCCAGCGCCCAGCGCAGTTCCTTGTCCAGGTGTTCGAACGACGGCATCGCCGTGCCCTCGACGCCGAGCGTGATGGTGTTGTAGAGGCCGTAAAGGCTGCGCGCGTGCGCACGCTCCGTGTCGGTGAAATCCGTCGGCGCCGGTTCCATGTCCGCCGTCACCGCCGGACCGTCGCCGTGACCGGTCGCGCCGTGGCAGGACGCGCACTGCTGCGCGTACACCGCATGCGCTGCATCGAGATCCGGCGTGCTGCCGGGTACGGCGGCGAGTGCCGGCGAGCGCAGGAGGATTGCCGTCATCGCCTTCGCAATCGATGCGACATCCGCCGGTTCCGCCTTTGCGTTTACCGCATCGCGCAACTGCGTGGCGAGCGGCAGCAGCCGGTCGCGCGTTTCGCCCGCGGGGAGCGCGTGCACCTGGTCTTCGATCAGTCCCGAGAACTCCTGCATCTCGCCGTATTCGAATTCGCTGATGACGGCGCCGTTTTCGACGGCGGCGGAATAATCCACGCCGACGTAATCCACGAGCTGCGCGAGACGTGCGGGATTGTCCGCAGCGCCGGCAGGCGAGGAGAGAGTAACGGCGAGAAATGCGATGGCGAGCGTGATCGGGCAAACGCGGGGCAGGCGGTGCATCGTCGGGACTCCGGACAATAAAGGCTCGGCCGCCGATATTAAATAATAATAATTCTCATTAACAGGGCATCAGACAATGATTGGGGCTTTGTGGCCCGGCTCGGCTAGAATCACGGCCTTTTGCAGACAGAAGGAATCACGATGGGTCGCAGGACATCGAGCAGGCGTTCGCCGAAGCAGCAGCGCGCGCGAAAGGCTGACAGCGCCGACCGGTTCGCGCTGTACGAACAGGCGGTGCAGGACCCGGAGACGGAAATGGAATTCGTCGCGGACGTCTACAAGGACATACGCGGACGCAAGGCGCATGTACTGCGCGAGGATTTCTGCGGCAGTGCGTGGGCGGCCTGCGAGTGGGCGAAGCGCGATCCGAAGAACCGGGCGTTCGGCGTCGACCTTGACGAGGAAGTGCTTGCCTGGGGACGCGAACATCACTGGAACGCGCTCACGCCGAAGGAGCAGGCGCGCGTGTCGATGATCCACGGCGACGTGCTGAACACGGCGACCGACCCGGCCGACATCACCGTCGCGATGAACTTCAGCTACTGGATATTCAAGCGGCGCGAACAGTTGCTGGCGTATTTCAAGGCGGTCCACGCGGGGCTTGCGAAGGACGGCCTGTTCATCATGGACGCCTACGGCGGCTACGAGGCGTTTCGCGACGAATACGTCGAGAAGCGCAAATGCGATGAAGGCTTCACCTATGTCTGGGAGCAGGAAGACTACGACCCGGTGAGCGGCGATTACGTCTGCCACATCAGCTTCCGCTTCCCCGACGGCTCCGCGCTGGAGCGCGCGTTCTCGTATCACTGGCGGCTGTGGACGCTGCCGGAAGTGCGCGAGCTTCTCCTGGAAGCAGGTTTCGGCAAGGTCACGGTATGGTGGCAGGGCGAGGATGAGGACGGCGAGGCCGACGGCGAGTTCGAGCCTGTCGAGCGCGGCGACGCCGATCCCGCGTGGATCTGCTACCTCGTCGCAGAACGCTAGGCGGGGCAGCGGAAGTCCGTTTCATGCTATAAATACTTATTGTAAAAATTTTGCACCACAGATTTTGCCCGCGCCGGCTCCCGGCCGGGACGGGGGTTCGCGGGGGCATGCAAGGAATCACGCGACATGGCGAATGAAAAACAGTTGGCCATACTGTTTGCGGACGTCTGCGGCAGCACGAAGCTGTACGAGACGATCGGCGACGTAAAGGCGCGCGACACCATCGCCCGTTGCATCAACCTGATGACCGAAGCAACGGAGCGCAACCGGGGCACGCTCATCAAGACCATCGGCGACGAGGTGATGGTGACGTTCGACAGCGTCGACGATGCGGCACAGGCGGCATCCGAGATGCAGGAGAACATCACCGACGGTCTCGTGGTGGATGGCCGCACGATCCAGATCCGCGTCGGTTTTCATTTCGGTCCCGCGCTGCTCGACAAGGGCGACGTGTTCGGCGACGCGGTGAACATCGCCGCACGCATGGCCGGCCAGGCGAAGGCCGGCCAGGTGCTGACCACGTCCGGCACCGTGAGCCATCTTGGTCCGCTGTGGGAAGATGCCGTGCGGCAGATCGACCGCGCGACGGTGAAAGGCAAGAAGGACGAGATCGACGTGTTCGAGCTGATGTGGCAGCGCGAGGACGTCACGCGCATGGCGACGATCGGCTGGAGCTCCGCGCCCACGGTGCAGAAGGTCCGGCTCGTGCTGGAATACCAGGGCCACTCGATCGAGGTCAGCGAGGACCGGCCGACGGTGGTGATGGGGCGCGCGGATCAGAACGATCTCGTCGTGAAGCACAACCTGATCTCGCGCCTGCATGCGCGTGTCGAATACCGCAAGGGCAACTTCATCCTGACGGACCAGAGCATCAACGGCACCTACGTGACGGCCGCCGACGGCCAGGAGAATTTCATCCGCCGCGACAACGTGCCGATCCGCGGCAAGGGCGTCATCGGTCTCGGGCAGGCGCTGGACGCAGGCTCCCCCGACGCGATCCGCTTCACCTTCGTTGAATGACTGAAATCGCTGCAAGAAAAAAGGGCCCCGTCGGGGCCCTTTTTCGTTGTCGTGCGTCCTGTCAGTTTTCCAGCGGCATGTTGAGTCTTTCCGCGAATTCGCGCAGGCGCGTGGCCTGCAGCAGCGCTTCCATTTCACCGGTGGCGAGCAGCGCTTCCTGTTCGTGAATGCGCTGTACGGTTTCGTGTTTCAGGCGGCGGTAATTCGCACTGCGCCGTGCGCTTTCCTGGTGAAAGGGTGTCAGCGCTCCCCAGTCGTTCTCCAGCTGCTGCACGGCGCTGTTCGACCAGTCGTCGGCCTTGAGGAACTGACGCAGCAGATCCACGCCGGGATCCACGACGGCTTCCGCGATGGCCGGCGGTTCCGGCGCCGCGTGATCGTCGAGGAAGTAGGTCAGCAAGGCGACCAGGAGGAGGCCGACCAGCATGATGCTGCCACCGGCGAACAGCCATTGCTTCTGCGCGACCGGCGCGCGCGCGCCGGCTTCCGCCGGTTCGAGAACGCGGTAACGTATCTCGATGTTGCCCGCGACGATGCCGTCGATCAGTTGCGCGCGTTCCGCGAGGTATTCCTCGCGATCGAGCTTTCCGGCTGCGTACCGGCGTGTCAGGTCGCGAAGTTGCGAGGCTTTCACAGGCGTGCGTCCGTTCAGTCCGCGTTGCGCGCGACGCGAAAGCCGGTGAGCTCGTCGGCGGCGCCACCATGCGCGCGCACGAACTGGACATCGCAGCTGCTGAGGTTGTCCTGGTAGGCGCCGCCGCGCGCTACCGTACCGGACGCCGCGCGTACCAGCTCCTGCGCATTGCCGACGTAATTCGTCAGGCCCCAGGGGTTGGCGCGGCCCGACTTCGTCTCGAGCATGGTGAGTCCCTTGATGACCTGTCCGCCCTGGGTGACGCGGCAGTTGAAGTCCGTGACAGCCTTTGGATTGTTCGCGCTCGCCGCGTAAACCCATTCCGCCTCCGTCGGCAGGCGATAGCTCGAGCCGGTCGCCTGGCTCAACCACTGCGCATAGGCCTGCATGCTCTGCAAGGAGATGTTCGTCATCGGCAGTTCGGCGTTTCCTGCCGTGGCCTGGCAGGTGCCGGTCGCGTTGCAGAAGTTGTTGAAGTCGCCAATCGAAACCTCGTACTTGCCGATGGCGAAAGGCTGCGCGAATTCGCCGCCGGCGGGCACCACGACCATTTCCGGTCCGCGCACGCCATCCGCGAGCATGTCGTAGCACACCGCGCGGCCGCTGCGCCCGTAGCCCGCGAGGCTCGCGGTGCACGGACGGCTGCCATCCGCGGAGCGTGTCGGCGCGCGCGTGGTCGTGTAATTGGAGTCCATCTCCTTCTGGTACTGCTCGTTGTCCGACCACAGCTTCAGCGCTTCATCCAGGTACGGCTTCGCCTGCGACTTCTGCCCCTGGCGATTGAGCTGCTGGTAGTAGAGGAAATACTGGTTCGCCTTGCTCTTGCGATCGGCAAGTTCCTTCGCGAACGCCGCGACCTGTTCATGTCCGGGTTCTTCGCGTTGCGCGGTGGCGAGAATCTTCTCCGCCGCTGTCAGCTGGTTGCGGTTCATCGCTTCGCGGCCCGAAGGAACGTATTGCGACGGGCGCGGCGGTGGACGCAGCGAGATGGCGTCGAGCGCGCTGTTTCCGGGGAAGAGCTTCTTCGCTTCCGCCAGCAGGTCGTTCGCTGCGACCACGTCGGCGGATTCGAGATTCTTGATGCGCGTGCCGAGGTTGCGGATCGTCTCGTTCGCGATGGCCGTGGCATCCGCAGGGAACAGCTTCTGCACGTCGCCGATCATGCCCGGCAGCTGTCGCACGCTGCCCGTGGTCGCGCTGCTTGCGAGTTCCATCAGTTCCTGCCGGCGCGCCTGGTTGCCGAACTGCGCGATTGCGTCATTCAGGCCCTGCATGTCGGGGGCGAGCTTGAGACCTTCGCGCGCGAAGCTGAGCGCGTTGCTGAAGTTCGCGCGCTCGGCCTGCGCGTTCGCGAGACGCAGGTAGGCCTGCGCGATCGCGTTCGGGCCTGTCGTGGTCACGAACTCGTCGCCTGCCGGCAGCTCGTCGCGCAGCGTCTGGAGCGTCTTTGCGGCGTTCGTGACTTCGTTGGCGTTCGCCTGCGTGACGAGCGTGTTGCGCAGCGCGTCGATGCGCGCAAGCCGCAGGCGTTCTTCCTGTTCGCGCTTGAACTGCGCTTCCGCGGTCGCCAGCGATTCGCGCTGCTGCTGGAACAGCTGCAGTCCCGGCCGGAACGATTCGCCGTCATCCAGCGCGCGACGCGCGGCGTCGTAACGATCGGCTTCGACCAGGCCTTGTGCGTGCTGCACGTATGCGTTGACGATGCGCTGCTGCATCTCCTCGAACCAGGTGTTGCCCGGGCGCAGCAACGCAATGGCTTCCTTGAACTGCCGGGCGAGCGCGTCGTTCCATTCCGTCGTGAACTTCGCATCGGCAAGCAGTCCGTCCATGCCGGCGCGGCGTTCGTTCAGCGCCTTCAGTGCTTCGCCGATGTTGCCCGGCTGGTAGCCGGCCGCCACTTCCGCACGCGACAGGTCCGCACGCAGGTCGAGCAGCGTGGACACCGGGAACAGGCGCGCGAACGTGAACATCAGGTTTTCGGCGGGCTCGAACTCCCCGGACGATGCGAGCGCGTTGATCTGCGCACTCACCGTTTCGCGCAGCGGGCCGAGGATGCGCGTGAGCAGCGCATCATCCGGGCGCAGTTCGGCGAGGCGGTTGATGTCGTCGACGGCGGCGACATAACCCTCGACCGAATTCAGCGATGCACGCTGTTCGTTCAGGCGGCTCTTGATGTCCGCCACCAGCTTCGCGTCGGCCTGGCGCTTGAGTTCGCGGCTCACGCGGTCATCCAGGTTGAGCAGGAGTGCGTCCTTCGGCGCGTATGCCAGTCCCGCGGCGAGATATTCCGCGGCGTGATCCCACTCATCGTCCTTGATGGCCGCATCGGCGAGTTCCGCGTAACGCGTCGAAAGACGTGCGTCGTCGAGCAGTGCGTTGTCCGGCGCTGTCTGGCGCAGCTTGGCGAGCACATCGGTGATGTCGTCTTCGCCTTCCAGCGGCAGCAGGCGGTCTTCCTGCAGGTAAATGTCGAAGGTGGTGTTCAACTGCGAAATGAGCGTGTTGCGCCGTTCGGTCAGGTCGGTCTGCAGCGTCTGCACCTGCGCGGAGTCGGGATAGAACTGCCGCACGCTGTCGATTTCCTTGAACGCCGCCGGATAGTCGTACCTGTCCTGGCTGTCGTCGACCAGCGCCTCGGCGCGCTGCTGGTAGTAGCCGATGATGACTTCCTTGCCGTCCTCGAGCAGGTTGCGGCGCGCGCGTTCGCTCAACTGGTCGAGCGAGGCGAGCACGTCCGGCACCTGCAGGCTGCCCTGCTGGAGCGCGGCAATGGTGTCGGCGTTCCTGCTGTCCTCGATCGCTTCCGTCACGGGCTTGTAGGCCAGGCCGCCGATCAGCAATGCGCCGGCAAGCGATGCGGCGATGTAGTAGGGCGCGTAATTCTTCTTGTAGCGGATACCTTCCCAGAATTCCGTCACCGCCTTGGTACGGTCTTCGCGGCGGAACGCGAGCGCCTTGAACAGCGCCTTCTGCTGGCGCTTGGTGAAGCCGGGCTTGTTCGTGATCGGTGCGGGCGAGAGTCCTTTCTCCATCGCCTTGACGGACGACAGCTTGTTGAACGGATGCTTGCCGGTCAGAAGCTCGTAGGCCACGCACGCGAGCGCGTAGATGTCGTCGCTCGGATGCGGTTCGAGTCCCTCGAACATCTCGGGCGTTGCGTAGGCGGGTGTCAGCGCGCCGAGCTGGCCCGGGTCGAACACCGTGGTCTCGCCCGCCGCGTCGCCGCGCGTGGTGGATGCGCGCGCGATGCCGAAGTCGAGAATCTTTACCGTGCCGTCCTTGAGATAGAAGCAGTTGCCGGGCTTGAAGTCGGAATGCACGAGGTTGCGCGCGTGCGCGTATTCAAGACCGTCGCACAGCTGCTTGACGACGCCGAGCGCGTCTTCCGTGGGCAGGCCGCCGGCGGGAAGCTTCTTGATGTACTTCGCGAGTTCCTCGCCTTCCATCAGTTCCATGGTCAGGTAGACCGTGGAGCCGTCGCGGTCGAAGTCGTAGACCGTCGTGATGTTCGGATGCGCAAGCTTCTGCGCCTTCGACGATTCGCGCTGGAGCGCGATGAATGCTTCGGGATGTTCGCGGAAGTCGCCGGACAGCAGCTTGACGGCGATGTACGGATTGCGGTCCTTGGCCTCGACCTTCAACAGGTCGCGCGCCTTGTACACCATGCCCATGCCGCCTTCGCCGATGGCGGAGAGCAGCTCGAAGCGTTCCTTGAGAATCGTGCCCGGACCGATGTTGCGCGGATCAAGCCCGCTGCTGCGTCCGCCGCCGCCGGTGAAGCTCGTGGCCGTCGGCCAGCCGGTGCCGGTCGGCGCACTGGCTGCAGGCTGCGTGGAATCGGCAACGGCAAACGGATCGAACGAGGTGCCGTCGCTCTTGCGGACCGTCTCCATGTCGTTGACGACCGTCGCGTCGGCCTGCGCCGGCGTCATGACCTGCGTCTTCGCATCGCCGCCACGCTGGGCGACCCATTCCGTCTTTGCCTGTGCAGCCTTGTCGATGACCTGCGTCTTTGCCTCTTCCGGTTCCTCTTCTTCCTCGCCGTCCAGCGGCAGCAGTTTCAGCTCGCCGCTGAAGTTCTGCGGTGTGTCGACAACCGTACGGTCGTCTTCCGTCGGCAGTTCGTCGGGTTCGGGGATGCGGATGTCGAAATCGAAATCGAGCGGACCGTCTGTCCCACCCGCGCCGCCCGAGGTGATGGACGTGCGCAGCGATTCGACGATATCGGGTGGCAGGATTTCCGCCTTCGCCGCCTGGTCAAGTTGCGCCAGCAGCGAGGCCTCGTCGGCCATGCCTTCGGCGAGCGCGTCATCCGCCCAGCTCCTTACCGTCTCCGCGCTGATGTTTCCGCGCGCGAGGTCCTCGAGCAAGGATTTGAAATCCGACACTGTGTTGCTCCTGCCCTGGGTACGTCCCTGGGAACAATAGTCAAATCAATATGGTGCAAACGGAAAGTTTAGCTTTTCTCGATGTTTACGGTCACGACCGTTACATTGTCCCGTGCCCCGTGTTCCAGCGCGAGATCGACAGCCGCCTTCGCCGCGTTGCCCTTGCGCCGCATCAGCCGCGCCAGCTCGCTGCTGCGCGTGTCCTTGTACAGCCCGTCGCTGCAGATCAGGAAGCGGTCCCCGGGCTGCACGGCATGAATGTCCATGTCCACGAACAGCTCGTCCATCGCGCCGATCGCGCGCGTGATGCGGTTGGCCTGCGGATGGTTCTCGGCTTCGGCACGCGTGATGAGGCCGACCTCGACCATGTCCTCGACCATCGCGTGATCCTGCGTCAGCTGCTCGAAATTCCCCTTGCGGCTGCGATAGATGCGGCTGTCGCCGGCCCAGATACACAGCGCGTGGCGCCCGCGTACGACAAGCACCGCGACGGTGCTGCCGATGGTGTGCTTCTCGGAGTCCAGCGCGAGCTGGAGAAGCTCGGCGTTGACGGCGCGCAGTGTTTCCTCGATGGCAGTTGCGAACCGGGCGAGATTCTCGTCGGGGGGGACGGCGTCCAGCGCCTCGATGATGCGGCTGCTCGCCACGTCGCCCGCGGAATGTCCGCCCATTCCATCGGCGACTGCCCAGAGGCCGCGTTCGGGACGGTTCAGGCAGGCATCTTCGTTGATCTTGCGTACTGTCCCGACATGGCTGACCGCATGGGAAGCCCAGGACACTGGATCGTGTGTGTTCATGGTCGTCGCTCGTTCGCGGATGGCTCCGCGTTATCGTTCGCACTCTTCTTATAGGGAATTATGTCGTGCGCGCGTTTTGAACATAAAATATACTTTGGCCCTGGGAATTGCCAGCGTAAAACCCGGTAACTGCGCGTAGTGAGCCGCACTTGCGCGACTTTGCATCGGGCTTTATGTTAGGCCGCGCGCGAAACGGGCGGGGTTCCCGGCGTGCGGCAGCAATTGCAACACATAACAACAAGGCTGCATTCAAGGGGCGGTCAATGAAGACAGCGCTGATTCCACGGGGGGCGCGGGCAATGGCGCAGTCTCGGCTGACCGGCATTCTCGTCGTCGTCCTGTCGCTTCCTTTTGCTGCGTCCGCCGCAGATGAGCCGCCGCCGTTGCCGCTGCCCACGCTGCCGGCGGTCGGTGGCCAGCAGCAGGGGCTGCTGCCGCCGCAGGGTTTCGGCACCACACCGCAGCTCGACCCTTCCCAACTCGTGTTCGAAATTCCTCCCGTGTTCCAGCGGCCGCTCGGCATCGATGAAGGTGGCCGCGTGTTCGTGAAGGAATTCGTCATCACCGGCGTCATCGACGACACCGAGGCGGGCATTCTCAAGGCGGAGATCGACGAGCGTGTACGCCAGCGTTTCGAGGATCTGAACCAGCTGCTTACGCGCCTGCGCGTCGAACGGCAGAACCAGGAGAATGTCGGGCCGGACGGATTCACGCCCGAGGAGCGTGAGGCGATCATCGATTTCATGTCGGACGTCGTTCACGAGCTGTCGCCCGACCGGCAGGTGCAGGCCTACCAGTCGTTCATCGACCAGCTGCGCCTGCAGCGTCTCGACCGCAACCAGGGCCTGACCATCGGCCAGCTGCAGCTCGTCGCGGACGAGATCACGCGCTACTACCGCGAGAAGGGCTTCTTCCTCGCGCGCGCGGTCATTCCCGCGCAGGAAGTCGTCGATGGCGTCGTCGTCATCCGCGTGCTGGAAGGCCGGCTCGGCGGCGTGCAGGCGCAGGGCAACGACAGCTACAGCTTCGGGCGCCTTGCCGATCCGTTCGAGACCTATCTCGGCGAACTCGTCACCGTCGACAAGATCGAGGACGCGCTCCTGACGCTGCAGGATTATCCGGGCCTGAGCAGCGTTGGCGTCTTCCAGCCCGGCAGCGGCGTCGGCACGGCGGACATACTCGTCAACGTTTCCGACGAGGACACGTTCGACTTCCTCATGCGCGGCGACAATCACGGTACGCGCTTCACCGGCGAACAGCGCCTGCTCGGCGAGGCGAACTGGAACAACCCCTTCGGTCGCGCCGACTTCCTGCGCCTTACGGCATTGCAGACCTACGAGCCGGACAATTCGCTGTTCGGCGCGCTCAAGTACGAACTGCCGCTCGGCAATCCGCGGCATCGCGTCGGCATGGAGCTGACGCGGAACACGTTCGACGTCGCGAGCCTGACGTCGAGTTCCGCGGAACCGGAAGCGGGCGGCATTTCCGAGATCGGTTCGCTGTACTACCAGCGCAATTTCGTTCGCACCCGTGCGATGAAGATCGGCGGCAAGGTGGACCTTGCGCGCAAGCAGGCAGACACCGAAACGTTCGGCACCGTGACTTCGCGCGACGAGATCGCGGTGCTCGGCCTCGAAGCGGATTACGAGAACATCAATTCCGCGAACGCGACGATCAGCTCCGCGTACCTGCGCGTCGATGTCGGTCTCGACGGGCAGCTCGGCACGCACTCGGTCGATGAACTCATCGCAATGCGCGGCGACAGCACCGCGCCGGGACCGAGCCGCTTTGGCCTGGACCGCACGCCTGTCGCCGGCGATTTCACCAAGGTTTCGTTCGGCTATTCGTGGCTGAAGAGCCTTACCGTCAACCAGACGCTGCTGATGCGCGCCAACGGGCAGTACAGCGAAGACCTGCTCACCAGCCTGGAGCAGTTTTCCATCGGCGGTCCGTCTAACGTGCGCGCCATTCCGTCATCGCAGTTCCTGCTGGATTCGGGTGCGTTCGCTTCCATCGAATGGGGCGTTCGCGCGCCGGGCTTTGCGGATGCATCTGCATTCGCGAACCGCACGTGGGGCGAGCTTTTGCGCTTCACGGTCTTCTATGACTACGCGTATGGCCTGTATTCGGACAATGCCGTGCTCGTGGACGAGGAAGAGTCGCTGCACGTGAGTGGCGCGGGGGTGGGCGTCGAGTTCGGCCTGCCGGGCACGTTCCGGCTGAACGTGCAGTGGGCAAAGCTCACGGGCGGCATCGAGGCGGAACCGGAGAGCACGCTGGATCCGCGCGCGGTTCTCGAGGAAGACCAGCTGTGGCTGGACCTGACCGTGGAATTCTGAGACGCCGCACGCGCGGCGTCCGCGGGAGTTTTTCCGCCGCCAGGCGGCGGTCCGGGCAAGGACAGGTGTCCTTGTCCGAATGGATTCGCATCGTTCCGGCCGCTGCGCCGGCGCATGTTCAACGAGGATAGAGGCCATGGTGTCTGTGTCATTGCGTACGAAGCTCGCTCGCTCTGCTGCGCATTTTTCGGCGGCGCTCGCCATCGGCTTCCTTTCCATGCAGGCGTCGTATGCCGGCCCGCAGGGCGGACAGGTCGTGCGCGGCACCGGCACCATCGTGCGGCCGAACACGACCACGACCAACGTCAACCAGACCTCGCACCGGATCGTCGTCAACTGGGACAGCTTCAACGTCGGCGCCAACGAAACCGTCAATTTCAACCAGCCGTCCAGCGACGCAGCGGCGCTCAACCGCATCTTCGACCAGAACCCTTCCGAAATCTTCGGCTCGATCAACGCCAACGGCCGCGTGCTGCTGGTGAATCCGAACGGCGTGCTGTTCGGTCAGTCCGCATCCGTGAACGTCGGCTCGCTGATTGCATCGGGCCTCGACATCAATCCCGATGCGTTCATGAACGGCGACTGGAACTTCCGTAACGCCGACGGCTCGACCGGCGGCGTCATCGTCAATCACGGCCTGCTGCAGGCGGCTGAAGGTGGAACGATCAGCCTGTTCGGCGGTGCGGTGCTGAACACGGGCACGATCATCGCGAACTACGGCAGCGTGAATCTCGCCGCCGGCGAACAGGTGACCATCGACTTCGACGGCGACGGGCTGATCCAGTTTGCCGTCGATGGCGCCGTGCTCGACAACGCGCTCGGTCTCGACGCCGCCGTATCGAACAGCGGCACCATTCGCGCGGACAGCGGCCGCGTGCTGCTGTCGGCGGCGAGCGCGAACGACGTGTT
>CAZRFE010000048.1:0-18238 GCA_964599565.1 uncultured Gammaproteobacteria bacterium | reverse complement strand
TTCGAGAAGGCGCTGCGCGAGCAGCAGGTGCCGTACCACCTCTCCGGCGGCATGTCGTTCTTCGATCGCGGCGAGGTGCGCGACGTCGTCGCGTATCTTCGCCTGCTGGTGAATCCCGACGACGATTCCGCGTTCCTGCGCATCGTCAACATTCCACGCCGCGAGATCGGCACCGTCACGCTCGAGAAGCTCGGCGAATACGCATCGCGCCGCGGCATCAGTCTCGTGTCCGCCTGCTTCGAGATGGGTCTCGCCGAGCACCTGCCGGAACGCACGCTCGTGAAGGTGCGCGAGTTCGGCCAGTGGATCAGCTACTGGTCCGAGCAGCTCGAAGGCGAGATCACGCTTGCGCGCATCAACGAGCTGCTCGAGGAGATTGGCTACCGCGAGTGGCTGGAGGAAAGCGCGCGCGATCCCGACAAGGCGAAGCGCCGCTGGGAGAACGTCGAGGAGCTGCTGTCATGGATGGGCAACATCCTGAAGAACAATGACGGCGCCATGTCGCTCGCCGAGGTGCTCGCGCGCATGAGCCTCATCGACCGGCTCGACCGCAACGGCGACGACGATCCGGGCGACGTCGTGCAGCTGATGACGCTGCATGCGGCGAAGGGTCTCGAGTTCCCGCACGTGTATCTTGTCGGCGTGGAAGAGGAAATCCTGCCGCATCGAAACAGCATCGAGGCCGACACCGTCGAGGAAGAGCGGCGGCTGATGTATGTCGGCATCACGCGCGCCGAGCGCAGTCTCACCATCAGCTTCGCGGAAAGACGAAGAAAGTACGGCGAGGATTTCGACTGCGAGCCGTCGCGCTTTCTCTCCGAGCTCCCCGAAAGCGATCTTCGCTGGGAAGGTGCAGGCGTCGAACGCTCGAAGGAAGAGAAGATCGAATCCGGCCGTGCGACGCTCGCCGGCCTGCGCAGCCTGCTGGGCGAAGGCTGAAGCGTTGCGTTGATGACGGCGGCGGGCGCAAGGAACCGCCGCTGCATGCCTTGCGATCCAGTTTCCCTTTCCGATTGTCCTTTCGCCGATTCGCGGAATTCCCGATAGCCGCGCAGCGAGCGATGTCCGTTAATGCGGTCCGGTCCCGACAGGGCCCGCCTGTTTGCCACGGAAGGACAAAACGGCCATGGAAGGTCGGCAATTCGGCAGCTCGCCGCGCTTTTTCATCTCGTTGCTGTTGTCGGCATGCCTGCCGATCGCCGCGGCAAACGACGTGATCGTCATCAATGCCGACGAGGCGCCGCCGGGCATGGATTTCGCGGCGGAGGTTCGCGAAGCGCTGGACTACATTGCCTGCGACGTGATCGTGGATGACGTACTCTCGCTCGCCACGCGCATAGAAATCCGGTACACGGACGGACGGACGCGCGTTCTTTTTCAGCCGCGGCATCGCAGTGCGGTCATCGATTTCAATCCGCGCCGGGGCACGGGGCTGGAGTACGGCCGCATACAAAGCCCTGCATTGATGCTCGCTCACGAACTGGGGCACATCTATCGCGCCCTGCACGGCGTTCATGGCATGAAGAACGCGCACTTCACACCAGCAGAGGAGCTGGCCGTGATCAAGGAAATCGAGACGCGTGTCGCACGCCTCATCGGGGAACCGGTGCGGCGGCGCTACGCCGGCATTCCCGTCACAACCGCAAGCGTGACGCCGCGGCCCGTTCCACCACGGGGTCCGGCGCGTGAAAGCGTCCGGCAGGACGGGCTCTGAGTTTGTTCCAAACGAAAAAAGCCGCCTTTCGGCGGCTTTTTTCGTGGTTCGGGAGCTTACTTCGACTGGCTGAGCATGTAATCCACGGCGGCTTTCACCTGCTCGTCGGAGAGGTCCGCGCGGCCGCCCTTGGGCGGCATGATGCCGGTCTCGCCGGTGAAGCCTTCAAGCGCGTGCTTGTGCAGCGTCGCTTCGCCCTTTGCGATGCGGTCCGACCATGCGCCGGCATCGCCGAGTTTCGGCGCGCCCGCGGCGCCGGTGCCGTGGCAGGCAAAGCAGGCCTGCTCGTAGACCGCCTTGCCGTCGGCCGGTGCATCGGCCTGCGCATCATCGGCGCCCGCGGCGCTCGCCTGGACCGGCTGCGGCGCCGGATCATCCGTGGTGCGGACCTGGCCCACGGGCTGGATGCGGTCGTTGACGGCGGCGATGGCAATCGGGTCCTCGCTGTTGTCCACATCGAGGTAATTTTCGGCAAGCATGTGCGCCAGGAAATACATGGCCACGGTGAAAGCGAGCAGCGCGCCGATCACGACGAGGAATGTGTCAAGAAATTTGCGGTCCTGATCCATTGTCCTACCTGTGGTTCTGACAGGGACGAACGCCCCGGGATGAGGGCGCCAAGTATACTGGCTCGGCGAGGGCGGCGAAACATTGAAAGCCGCACAATCCGCCGGGATTCATGCACTTGCACGCTGCGAGGTGAATATGGCCGCAAACTTCGTCATCCCGCGCGTTGCCGCGCTGTTCCTTGCCATTGCGCTTGCTGCCTGCAGCGCGCCCGCGCCGCAGGTCTACATCGTGCGGCACGCCGAGAAGCTTGCAGGCGACGACCCGCCGCTCTCCCCGCCCGGCGTCGAGCGCGCCCACGCACTTGCCGGCGCACTGTCAGGCGCGGGCATCGCGCGCATCTTCAGCACCGACACGCGTCGCACGCGCGCAACTGCGGCGCCGCTCGCGCGCGCGCTCGGCATCACGCCGGAAATCTATTCCGCAAGCGCCGCGGACGCGCTCGCCGCTGAAATCGCGGCGAGTCGGCAGACCGTGCTGATCGTCGGCCACAGCAACACCATTGCACAGATGGCGGCGGCGTTCGGCGTCGACCCCGGCGCACCTGTCGATGAGGCGACGGAATACGACCGCCTGTACGTGATCACGCTCAACGACGCACCGCGCGTGGAGATACGCCGCTACGGCCGCTAGATTCTGCGTGCGCGATTGGACTTCACATGCGGGCCGCGGCCTAATGTGCGCGTCCAATACAAGAACAAGGGGGACGGAAATGCATCAGTCATCCAGGCTGCTGGCCGTGGTTTTCATCGGGTTCATGCTTGCGGCATGCAGCGATCCGGGCGGCTTCGACAGCAGCACCACGCTTGATACCTCGAGCGAGGAAGCGATGGAGGCATCGATGGACGCGATGATGGAAGGCATGAGCAAGGTCGAGCAGCAGCAGCTCGCCGCTGCACTCGCCGGCATCATGATGATGCGTGGCTTCGAGATGATGGGCCAGGATCTCTCGGAAGAAGAGGCCGCGGCGCGGATGATGGAAGGCCTGCACGGCCTGACGGCAGCCGAGCTCATCGCGAAGGCGGAAGAACTCGCCGCGGAACTCGAAGCGAAGCAGTAACGCGTGCACGCAAAAGCCCTCCCGTCCTCGCGGACGGGAGGGCTTTCCTTTCATTGCTTCACTTCCTCGAGAACGTCGGGCCCGTGATTCTTCGGGCTGTTCACCTTCGATGAAATGCGGTGCATGGCGAGTTCGCCGCGCCAGGGTACGAGCAGCGGTGCGAGTTCTTCGCTTGTTGCGGCCGGGTCGAGCCAGGTGCGGCAGCCGTTCGCATCGAGAATGACCGGCATGCGATGGTGGATGGGTTTCACCTGCGCGGAGGGTTCAGTGGTGAGCGTGAGAAAATTTTCTTCCGGGCCGCCGTCCGCGCTGTTGCCGACCGTCCACAGGCCCGCGAACGCGAAAGGCGCATAACCTTCCATGTGCAATGCATAGGGCTGCTTGCCATGCTCCGTCGGCTGCCATTCATACCAGCCGCTTGCAGGCACGAGGCAGCGCTGCGCCCTTGCCGCCTGGCTGAACATGCGTTTCTCGAACACCGTTTCGCTGCGCGCGTTGATCTGCGCCTTGTTCGGGTCCTTCATCCAGCGCGGTGCGAATCCCCAGCGCATGTCGCTGACGACAGATGCGCGTTCGATGACGCGAATCACCGGCGCTGTCTGCGAGGGCGCGAGGTTGTAACGCGCCCTCGCATACGCGCGTTCGTGGTCGATGTCCGCGGGGAACATGTCGTTCCGCGCCGGCTCCGGCGGGACGATGAAATAACGGCCGGGCATGATTCCTCCTGTGCGTTCCTCGACGCATCGTGCGCTGCTCTTGCAAGGCGGCGAAGCGGCCACCACAAACAGGAGACAGGCATTTCACCAACGCGAGGTGCACCATGTTACGACACATCTTCATTGCCGCCGCGCTTCTCGCCGCGGCACCTTTCGCATCTGCCGCCGATGACGGCTGCGCGGTGCAGATCGAGGCGAATGACCAGATGCAGTTCAGCAAGGAAACCATCCAGGTCGGCAAGTCATGCAGCGAGTTCACCATAACGCTGAAACATGTCGGCCGGCTGGCGCGAAACGCGATGGGGCATAACGTGGTGGTCACGGCCACCGAAGACATGGATGACGTCGACCGCGACGGCATGCAGGCGGGTCTCGAGAAGAACTACGTCAAGCCGGACGATGCACGCGTCATCGCGCATACGGAAGTCATCGGCGGCGGGCAGTCGACGTCCGTGACGTTCGACACCTCGAAGCTCAAGGACAACGTCGATTACTCCTTCTTCTGCAGCTTCCCGGGCCATGCGGCCCTGATGAACGGCGTCATCAGGCGCACGCCGTGACCACGCAGATGAAGGGCCGGCTCACGCCCGCCCTTCATCCGCACGCGAACCTGCCCCGGATCACGTCCGCGGAACTTCCCGGTCCTGCTGTGTTCATATTTTTCCTGCTGCATTCGCGATGTGCGGTTAACATCCGCAACAGCCAGGAAAAACGGACAACGGGGAAACCGGCATGCTCAGTCTCAGGAACCTCAGGAAGACCTATGCGAACGGCGTGATGGCGCTGAACGACGTCTCGCTCGACATACCGCGCGGCATGTTCGGCCTGCTCGGGCCGAACGGCGCGGGCAAGTCCACGCTGATGCGCACCATCGCCACGCTGCAGGACATCGATTCCGGCAGCATCACGTTCGACGGCATCGACGTGCTCGCGAACAAGGACGAGATCCGCCGCCGGCTCGGCTACCTGCCGCAGGATTTCGGCGTATATCCGCGCATCTCCGCGGAAGACCTGCTCGATCACATGGCGGTGCTCAAAGGCATCATGAACCGCAGGGAACGCAAGGAAACCGTCGCCGCGCTGCTCCACCAGACGAATCTCCACGACGTGCGCAGGAAACACATCGGCGGATTCTCCGGCGGCATGCGGCAGCGCTTCGGCATCGCGCAGGCGCTGCTCGGCAATCCGAAGATCGTGATCGTCGACGAACCGACCGCAGGACTCGATCCCGCCGAGCGGCAGCGCTTTCACAACCTGCTCGTCGAGATCGGCCAGGACGTGGTCGTGATTCTCTCCACGCACATCGTCGATGACGTGACCGAGCTTTGCGCGGACATGGCGATACTCGCATCCGGCACGGTTCGCCTGCGCGGCCGGCCGCTGGAGCTGATCGCCTCGCTCGAAGGCCGCATCTGGAAGCGCTTCATCGAGCGCAGCGAACTTGCGGAATACCGCCAGCACCACGACGTGATTTCCACGCGGCTCGTCGGCGGCCGGCAGGTGATCCACGTGCTTGCCGATGACAGGCCCGACGCGCAGTTCGAATCCGTCCCGCCGGATCTCGAAGACGTGTATTTCTCCAACCTGCCGCGCGAAGCGCGCAGCGCCTGATCCGCGAGCCGGAGGAGAACATCATGTTCAGGGGAATTCTCGGCTTCGAGCTGCGCTACCAGTTGCGCCAGCCCACCTTCTGGGTCATCGCTGCGCTGTTCTTCTTTCTCACCTTTCTCGCGACAGCGTCGGAGAACGTGCAGGTCGGTGGCAACACCCGCAACCTCGACATCAACGCGAACTTCGTCATCATGCAGACGATGCTCATCATGACGATGTTCGGCGTGTTCGTGAGCACGGCGTTCTGCGCGAACGCAGTACTGCGCGACGCCGACCACCGCATGGACGAACTCGTCTTCTCGACGCGCGTGAACAGGTTCGATTACGTCATCGGCCGCTTCACCGGCGCATTCATCGTCGTGATGCTGGTGATGGTGATCTGCGCATCCGGCATCTTCTTCGGCAGCCTGATGCCGTGGCTGGATACCGAGCGCCTCGCGCCGGCGCAGTTCTTCCCGTACCTGTGGACGCTCGCCGTGCTCGTGCTGCCCGGCATGCTGTTCACCGCCGCGACATTCTTCGGCGTTGCGACGGTCACGCGCAGCCTGATGAGCACGTACGTCGCTGTCGTCGGTTTCTTCATCCTGTGGGTGATCTCGCAGCAGCTGCTGAGCGATCCGGAACTGCTCGCGGTCTCCTCGATGCTCGATCCGTTCGGCATTGCCGCGTTCAGCGAGGCGACGCGCTACTGGACGGTCTTCGAGCGCAACGGCGCGATACCGCCGCTCGAAGGACTGCTGCTGTGGAACCGCATCGCATGGACCGCTGCCGGGCTCGTGCTGCTCGCGATCACGTACGCGCTGTTCGCGTTCCGTTCCGAGCGCCGGCAGAAGGCCGCGAAACGGAAGGAAGGCGCGGAGCTGCCCGCCGCACCCGCACCGCTGCATCCGCCGCACCCGGCGCAACAGTTCGGCCGCGGCACGGCGTGGCGGCAGTTCCTGATGCGAGCGCTATTCGAGGTGCGCGCCATCGTGCGCTCGGTGCCGTTCTTCGTGATCCTCGCGATGGGCCTGTTCAATGTCGTCGGCGCGATGCTCAGCTTCGCGTCGTACTACGGCACCGACAGCCTGCCGCTGACACGTTCCATGATCGACGCCATCCAGGGCGCGTTCCTGTTCATCCTGCTGATCATCGTCGTCTACTACGCCGGCGAGATCGTCTGGCGCGAGCGGCAGAACAACATCGGCGAGATCATCGACGCCACGCCCGTGCCGAACGGCGTGCTGTTTGCGAGCAAGCTCGTTGCGCTGCTGTTCGTGATCGTCTCGCTGCTCGCGGTCGCCATCGTCACGGGCATGGTCATCCAGCTTGCGCAGGGCTTCACGCATCTCGAGCCTGCGCTGTATGTATTCGGCGTCCTTGTCGTGAACGGCTGGCCGTTCTACCTGATGGCGGTGCTCGCGATCTTCTTCCAGGTCATCGGCGGCAACAAATGGATCGGCATGCTGCTGATGATCGGCTGGTTCGCGGCGTCGCTGATCGCCGACAGCCTCGGTTTCGAGCACAACCTGTACCAGTTCGCGGCCACGCCATCCACGCCGTACTCCGACATGAACGGCTACGGGCATTTTCTCCTGCCCTGGTCCTGGTTCTCCGCGTACTGGACGGTGTTCGCAATCATGCTCGCAATCGCCGCGCATCTTCTCTGGCAGCGCGGCATGCGTTCGGGCTGGAAGGGACGCCTGCGCTACGCCGCCGCGCAGCTGCGCGGACCGGTGGGCGCGGGCATGGCCGTCTCGCTGCTCGCGTTCGCGGCCATCGGCGCATTCATCTTCTACAACACCAACGTGCTGAACGAATACGTCACGGAAGACGACCGCGAAGCGCTGCAGGCAGACTACGAGAAGACATACATCGCATACCGCGACCTGCCGCAGCTTTCGTACGCGGACGTCTACGCGGACGTCGACATCCATCCCGAGACGCGGCGCTTCGACGTGCGCGCGACGCTCACGCTGAAGAACCGCCACGATGCGCCCATCGACTCGCTGCACCTGACGCTGCCGCGCAACGTCGACATCGTGAGTCTCGAGATTCCCGGCGCGCAGCTTGCGCTCGACGACGATCACCTGCGCTACCGCATCTACACGTTCGATGAACCCGTCCTGCCGGGCGCACAGGTGACGGTAATGGTGCACACCGCGCAGACACCGCACGGATTCTCGAACAGCGGCAACCTTCTCAACGTGGTGAACAACGGCACCTTCTTCAACAATTTCGATGTTCTGCCATTCATCGGTTTCGACGATTCGCGACGGCTGCAGGAGCGGTCGGAACGGCGCAAACACGATCTCGAGCCGATCGAGCGCATGCGCGCACAGGACGATCCCGTCGGGCTTGCGCGCAATTATGTGTCCGGCGACTGGATGAACTTCGAGACGGTGGTGAGCACATCGCCCGGCCAGGTTGCGATCGCGCCGGGCTACCTCGAGCGCGAGTGGACGCAGGACGGGCGACGTTACTTTCACTACCGCATGGACGCGCCGATCCTCTCGTTCTGGTCGTATCTCTCCGCGGATTACGAAGTGCACAGCGATGCGTGGAACGATGTCGCGATCGAGATCTACTACCAGCCCGGCCACGACTACAACATTGCGCGCATGGTCGAGGCGATCAAGGATTCGCTTGCGTACTTCACCGCGAACTTCGGCCCCTACCAGCACCGCCAGGTGCGCATCGTCGAGTTCCCCGCGTATGCGACATTCGCGCAGTCGTTCCCGAACACGATTCCCTTCTCCGAATCGATCGGCTTTGTCGCGGACCTGCGCGATCCCGAGGACATCGACTACGTGTACTACGTCACCGCGCACGAAGTCGCGCACCAGTGGTGGGCGCACCAGGTGATTTCCGCGAACGTGAAGGGCGCGACGGTGCTTTCGGAAACGCTCTCGCAGTACTCCGCGCTGATGGTGCTCGAACAGGAGTACGGCGCGACGCAGATGCAGCGTTTCCTCAAGTACGAGCTCGATCGCTACCTGCGCGGGCGCGGCGGCGAAGTGCTGGAGGAGAACCCGCTCGCGCTGAACGAGAACCAGCAGTACATCCACTACCAGAAGGGATCGGTGGCGATGTACGCACTGCGCGAATATCTCGGCGAGGACAAGGTGAATGCGGCACTGCGGTCGATTCTCGATGACTGGCGCTTCAGGAGCGCGCCGTGGCCGACCTCGCAGGTGCTCGTGGATGCGCTGCGTGTGCAGGCGGCGCCGGAACAGCAGCAGCTCATCAGCGACCTTTTCGATCGCATCGTGCTTTGGGATCTCAAGCTTGAGAAGGCGACCATCGCGGAAACCGGCGACGGCCGCTGGGCCGTGGACCTGACGGTGCTGGCGCGCAAGCTTGAAGCCACGGGCAAGGGCGAGGAAACGGAAGTGCCGCTTGCGATGCCGATCGAGATCGCGCTGTTCGGTGCAAAGCCCGAACAGGAAGGTCGCGACGCCGAACCGCTGTACCTTGAGCGGCACATGATCCGGGACGGCGCGAACGAACTGCACATCGAGCTCGATGAGAAGCCGGAATCGGCAGGCGTCGATCCCTATGTGAAGCTCATCGACCGTGCGACGAACGACAACCGCAGGACGCTCGAATCGACCTGAACGAGAACCTGCATCATCACGGGCCCCGTTGCGGGGCCCGTTTTTTTTTGCGAATTCCTCCCTGCATGCCGTCGGCGCAAGGAACCAATTGCCGTACCGCCGGTCGTAGCTCGATGCTCCGGGGGGCATCAATGGGCCATTCGATCACCGCACTCATCCATGCGAGCGCGCAGGGGGACGCCGGCGCCCGCGATGAACTTTACACCGTCATCTACGCGGAGCTGCGCCGGCTTGCCCGGCAGCAGATGCGCCACGAGCGCGCCGGCCACACGCTGCAGCCGACGGCCGTCGTCAACGAGGCGTTCCTGCGCCTTGCATCCGGCGACCACCGCTTTGAAAGCCGCAGGCATTTCTTCCTTTCCGCCGCGCAGGCGATGCGCCGCGTGCTGATCGATCATGCCAGGGCGCGACGCACCGTGAAGCGCGGCAGCGGCGAGCTGCACCTGTCGCTGCTCGATGGCGATGCACCGCTTGAAGGCCTGGATGTCGATATCCTGGATCTCGAGCAGGCCATCACGGCGCTGGAAGCCATCGACGCACGCCTTGCGCGCGTCGTGGAGCTGCGCTGCTTCGCAGGCTTCAGTGTCGAGGAAACCGCCGATGCGCTGGACGTGTCGAGCGCGACGGTGAAACGCGAATGGCGCTACGCGCGTGCATGGCTGATCGATCGCATGGGGCTCGCGCCATGAACATGCAATCCACGGAATTCATGCTGTTCGGCGATCTCATCGCGCTTGACCACGCCGCGCGCGAGGCCGAACTCGCCCGCCTGGAAACACAGGACGCAGCGCTCGTTGCACGGCTGCGCCGCCTGCTTGCGGCGCACGACATGCCGCTGCTCGAGCAGCCGGACACCGATGAAATGCCGGCGAGCATCGGCGCATACCACGTGCTTGAACGCCTCGGCCAGGGTGGCATGGGCGATGTCTACCTGTGCGAGCAGTCGCAGCCGGTCAGCCGCAAGGTGGCCGTGAAGGTATTGCGCGCCGGCATGGATACGCGCGAAGTGCTTGCGCGCTTCGACGCGGAACGCCAGGCGCTTGCGCTCATGACGCACGCGAACATCGCGCGCATGCTCGATGCCGGCGAGAGCGAGGCGGGGTGGCCGTACTTCGTGATGGAGTACGTGCCGGGCGTGCCGCTCCTGCGTTACTGCCGAGAGAATCGCCTGTCGCTCAAGGAACGGCTGCGGCTGTTCATCACGCTGTGCGCCGCCGTGCAGCATGCGCACCAGAAAGGCGTCATCCATCGCGACATCAAGCCGTCGAACATTCTCGTCGTACGCGACGGCGACACCGCCGTGCCGCGCATCATCGACTTCGGCATCGCCAAGGCGCTCGGCGCGCAGCTCACCGCGCGCACGCTGCACACCATCACCGGAAACCTCGTCGGCACGCCGGAATACATGAGTCCCGAGCAGGCGGACATCGGCGCCGTCGACATCGACACGCGCGCCGACATCTATTCGCTCGGCGTCGTGCTGTACGAACTCGTCAGCGGCACGGTGCCGCATCGCTTCACCGATTCCGTGCTCTCGCTCCCGGAGATCCAGCGCACGTTGCGCAGCGGCGAGCTGTTGCCGCCAAGCGCGAAGCTGCTGGCGCATGCACACGCCGCGGAACATGCGCAGACCTGCGGTTTCGCGCGTCCCGCCGCGCTTGCGCAACAGCTGCGCGGCGACCTCGATGCCATCGCGCTCAAGGCCCTGCAGAAACACCGTGCGCGCCGCTACGCATCCGCGACCGAACTCGCGGAAGACGTTGCGCGCCATCTCGCCGATGAACCGGTTGACGCCGCACGGGCAAGACCGCTTTACCTCGCCGGCAAGTTCCTGAAGCGAAATGCCGCCGCCGTCGCCTGTGGCGTGCTGCTTGTCGCCATGCTGCTTTCGTTCACCGTGTATACGAACGTCCAGGCGCGCGCGCTTGCCGCAGAGCGCGACTACGCCAACCAGCAGGCCGCGAAGGCGCGGCAGGTGGGCGAGTTCTTCGCCGACCTGTTCGCGAACGAAGACGGAAGCATTTCGCATCCCGATCTCGCCATCCGCGAAGCGCTGGATATCGGCGCACATCGTGCGCTCGAACGGCTTGCGCAGCAGCCGGACGTGCAGGTTGCGCTGCTGCATGCCATCGGCCGTGTCTACAACGCACTCGGACTGTACAGGGAAGCCGAACAGACGCTCGCCGATGCGATGGCGACCGCGACGCGGGATGCCGATGCGGTGAGCGCGGAACTCCTGCGCCGCGTTCATCTCGAGCGTGCGCAGACACTGATCCTCGAGGACCGTCCGCGCGATGCCGAACCGCTGTTGCTCGAACTGTCCGCCACGGCCGAGGCGCGCATCGACGAACAGTACGCACGGTTGCTGCTCGGCGAGGTGTACATGCGCACGGCAAGACATGCCGACGCGGAACGTCTCCTGCGCGACGTCATGCGTGACAGCAACCCGGACGATCCTGCGCACGGTCTCGCACTGCTGCGTCTCGGCGAGCTCCTGGCGGAATCCTCGCGCTTCGATGAGGCGCAGCCGCTGCTTGAACGCGGCATTGCGCTGCTCGTCGATGCCGGCATGCAGTACAGCCCGGAGGTGATCTACGCGCGCGGCGTGCTGATGTGGGTAATGACGATGCGGGGCGAAACGGAGCGCGCGAGAACGTATGTCGAGGAAACGCTCGACATCTCGCGCCGCATCTACGGCGAGGAACATCCCGCCACCGCGATGGCATACAGCGATCTCAGCTACGTGCTGTTCGCGCTCGACGATCATGCGAACGCGGAACGCGAGCTGCTGAAGGCGCTCGACGTCACCGTGCGCACCGTCGGCGAATACCATACGCGCACCGCGATCACGCTGAACAATCTCGCCAGCGTCTACGACCACATGGGCCGGCGTGAGGAAGCGCTCGAACTGTACCGCCGCGTGCTCGACATCGATTCGCGTCTTGACGGCCCGCGATCCTCGGATTTCGCAGGAACGCTGCAGAACATCGGTTACCTGCAGCTGGGCGAGGGCGACACCGCGGTTGCGGAAGAAACGTTCCGCCAGGCAATTGAAATACTGCGCGAGGCATGGCCGGAGGAACACTGGATGCTCGCAAACGCGCAGCGCGGGCTCGGCATGACGCTGCTCGCACGCGCGCGCTACGCGGACGCGGAGCAGGAACTGTGCGCGGCGCAGGCGCTGTACGCGCGCAGCCTCGGTGATGCGCATGACCGCACGCGCGCGAATGCGCAAACGCTCGCCGAACTCTACGCCGCGTGGCAGCAGGCCGCCGCGGACAAGGCGGGAAGGAGCTGCCCGTGACGACGCCGACCGCACATCTTCCGCACGGCCTGCCGGATGCCATCGGTCCCTATCGCGTGCTGGATCGTCTCGGCGAGGGCGGCATGGGCGATGTCTGGCTCTGCGAGCAGCATGCGCCGGCCAGGCGGCGCGTTGCGGTCAAGGTGCTGCGCCGTGGCATGGATTCGCCGCGCGCGCGTGAACGTTTCATGAAGGAGCCGCAGCTGCTGGCGATGATGGACCATCCGGGCATCGCGCGCGTGTTCGACGCGGGCGAGACCGCCGACGGTCTGCCGTACTTCGCGATGGAATACGTGCCCGGTGTCGCACTCGCGGATTACTGCCGGGAACGCCAGGCCGGCGTGCATGAACGCGTGATGCTGCTGATCGAAACATGCAAGGCCGTACAGCATGCGCACCAGAAAGGCGTGATCCATCTCGATCTCAAACCGTCGAACATTCTCGTTGCGGATGTCGATGGCAAACCGCAGCCGAAGATCATCGATTTCGGCATTGCGCGCGCAACGGCCGAACTTGCAGCGGAGGATGGATTCGTCGCGAGCCCCGGTTACATGAGTCCGGAACTCGCGCAGGCAGGGCGCGATGTCGATACGCGTTCCGACATCTACTCGCTCGGCGTGATTCTCTATGAGCTGCTCGCCGGCCGGACGCCGCATCTGCCGGACGACCGCGCGGTATCGCTTTCCGAACTGCAGCGCATCCTGCGCACCGCACCGCCGTCGCCAAGCGATGCCATCCGCGCGCAACGCGACGAGCAGCACGCCGTGCGGTGCGGGGGCGCGACGGTGCGCGGATTGCTGCGCGAGGTCGCGAACGAACTCGACTGGATCACATTGAAGGCGCTGAGCCGCAATCCTTCGCAGCGTTATGCGAGTGCGGCGGAGCTTGCCGCGGACCTCGCGCGCTTCCTGGCGTGCCGGCCGGTCAGCGCCGCGCGTCCGAGCCGCCTGTATGCACTGCGCAAGCTCGGCGCACGGCATCGCGGGGCGAGCGCGATGGTGACGCTGCTGGCCGCCACGCTGATCGGTTTCACGCTTTACTCGGGCTGGCAGGCGCAGCTGCTTGCGAGCGAGCGCGACCGCGCGCGGCGCGAAGCGCGCAAGGCGAATGAGATCACGGAATTCATGATCGACCTGTTCGCGCTCGGCAACCCCATCGCGGGCTTCGGTCGCGACCTCACCGTGCGGCGCGCGCTCGACATCGGCCTGCAGCAGGCGGAAAGCGATCTTGCCGATCAGCCCGAGGTGCGCGCCGAACTGCTGCTGAACATCGCGCGCATGTACAACGGCATCGGCCAGCATGAGCAGGCCCATCGCCTGCTGACGCGCGAACTTGCACGCACCGCGGAAGCATCGCCGCTGCGCGAGGCGCTTGTGCGCGAACTTCTGCGCGCGCGCACCGGGAAGATCACGCCGCCGGATGCATCGCCTTCGGATACCCGCTAGCCGCGGGCGAAAGCGCGGCGCGCATGCGCGGCGCCGGTGCCTGGAATGCCGCACGCAGCACGCCCGCGCTTCGCAGGCTCGCGGCGGGCGTTTCACCGGCGAGCGCGACGAACTCGCGCACAAGATGCGACTGGTCCGAGAAACCGAACTGCGCGGCGAGCGACGCCCAGTCCGGCTCGCCCTGCCGTGCATCGCGCAGCACCGCGTTGATGCGCGCAACGCGCTGGAAAAGCTTCGGGCCGAGACCCACCGAACGCAGGAAGCGGCGCTCCAGCTGTCGCGTACCGATGCCGAGCTCGCGCGCGAGATCGTGCACGCGGCACGCATCGCCGTTCCGCGCAAGCCGCCGCACCGCGTAATCCATCTCATGCACCGGCATCGCCGCGTCCTCAACGCGCGCGCGCAGCCAGCGTTCGAATGCACCGATGCGCGCTGACGTATCGCGCGCCTCGGTCATGCGCCCGATCAGCGCTTCCCCGTCACGTCCCAGGAATTCCGCAACGTCCAGCACGCGGTCGCGCACATTGCTTGCGCCCGTCCGCAGGATGCATTCCACGGTGTGCGGATAAAGCGCAACGCGAAACGCATCGACGCCGCCTTCGGCACGAATCGCAACCGGCGTGCAGCCCGGCGTCGCGATCATGTGCCGAGGCAGTGCGCGCAGCCCACGCCTGCCGGCGACCAGCGCGTCGTCGCCGAAGCGGAAGATGAAACTGCAGAACGGCGCGGGGATGAACATTTCCCGCCAGCCGGCATCCGTGTCCATCGACTGGTGAAACGCGATGAGCCGGGCAAGATCCGGCGCTGGCGCGTACGTCTCGATGCTGAATGCGTGCATGTGGCGATCCGGTGTCCGAAACCGCAATGCACAGGCGAGAAATCGTGGAAATGGGGATCACGAAAGTTCACGAACGCGGAATGTCGGTTTTCTTCTATAAGCGCACGCGGCCCGGCCCTACCCTTGCACCGCTCCCGATGCAAAAACGGGCGGACCTGAGGAATCCGTTCGTACCCCCCCTCCTTTGCACGGGTTGCGGTGCCGGCGCTTCGGTGCCCGCACCGGACATGCGGTAAAACGCATCGCCACGGACGGCTTTCTTTCCGACTCCATGCAAAGTGGCCGCCGTGAAAAAGCGAATACTGATCGTCGATGAACAGGACCTGCTGCGCGCAGGCATCGCCGCGGTGCTGGCGGATCGCGCCGGCTACGTGGTGCACGACGCGCTCGTGCGTCCACCGCAGGCGTTGCGGCAGATCGACGCGCTCGCACCGGATCTCGTGATCGTCGATCCCTTCGATGACGAGACGCGCGAACTGTCCGGTCTCACCGAGATCCGCGAACGCCATCCTGCGCTGCCGCTGCTCGTGCTCACCGGCAAGTTCGGCCGCGGCCGCGTGCAGCGCGCGCTGAACCTGCGCGTCAACGGCTACATGCTGAAATCCTCGCCCGCATCGGACATCGCCTTCGCGGTGGACACCATCTTTGCCGGCAGGACCTTCCTGCATCCCGATGTCTCGCATGTGCTGATCAACGATCAGAACGCGTGGGGCGCGGGTGGCAGCGACGCGCCGCTGACGGCGCGCCAGGAACAGGTGCTGCGCATGATCGCGGACGGCAAGTCGACGCGGCAGATTGCGTCCATCCTCGGCCTGAGCGCGAAGACCGTCGAATTCCATCGCGTCATGCTGATGAACCGTCTTGGCATCCACCACGTTCCAGGGCTCGTGCGCTACGCACTGCGCTACGGTTACGCGAGCGGGGACGCCGCCACCGCCTGAACACGCGCACGCTTCCTGCCGGCAACGGCGCCACTCGCACCTCCGCTTCATCATCGATAGAAAACGGCCGCCCCCTGGGCGGCCGTCCTGTTTTCGAACCACGCGTCCTTGAAACCGCAGCGAGCCGTGACGTGCATGAAAGATGGCCACGTGCGCAATGACCGCGACCCGGAACCGGCGTGGACGGTTTCTTTTCCGTGGCTCCGGTAAACGTGAAGAAAAAAAAAGCCGGGGCAGTGCCCCGGCTTCACGTCTGTCGGTGAACCTGGTTCTCGATTCAATCAGAACGAGTAGCGCGCGCCCAGGTAGAAACGGCGCGGTTCGACCCAGTCGATGGCTTCGCCGAAGGCATACACGCCGTCGCCGTCGACGAGGCCCTGCTCGGCGATTGCCGCCTGGTTGTCGAAGATGTTGAAGATATCGAGGAAGAGCTCGAGTTCTCCAACCGACAGATCATGCGTGTACTTCGCGCGCACGTCGAACGTGTAGTAGGCCGGTGCCGTTTCGCTGCCGATCGAACCCGGCAGGAAGTAGTTGTCGACCACACCGCCAAACTCGCGTGCGGGGCCAATGAGCGGCAAGTGACGGCTCGAGATCTCCTGGGTGCGGCTGTAGACAATGCCGCTGTTCCAGTTGAACACACCGCTCAACTCCAGGCCGAAGTCGAAGGTGTACGAACCCCATGCCTTGAGCTGGTGCTCGATGTTGCCCGGCTGGTCGCCATAGGCATTCGGCGCGCGCGGGTCGAGCGCAATCCAGTCGCCCTGGTAGTCCGCGTTCGAGTCCGAGTTGGTGTTGCCTTCGGCCTCGTTCCAGGTATACGACACCATGCCCTGCCAGTTGTTGCTCCACTGCTTGTGAAGCGTGACTTCCACGCCCTGGTAGTTGCGCTCGCCGCCGGCCAGCGTGCCGATCACGTAGTTGAACGGCGGTGCCGAGTCGAAGCCGAAGTAGGAGTAGGGCAGGTAGAAGAGCGAATCCTCGTCAGCCACGCCGCCGGACGTATCGCCGTTCGGGTTGGAGTACAGGCCGAGGTCGTAGTCTTCCAGGATGTCGCGGGTCTCGCGCCTGGTGTAGATCATCGACAGGCTCATGTCCGTGCCGAAGGTCGTGGCGTAACCGAGCAGGATTTCATCCGTGTACGGCGTCTTCGTGGTCGGCGCGAACTTCGCATCACCCGGGCCGCGCGAGCGGAAGGTCAGCCAGCGGTCGCCGATGAAGATCTGCTCGTTGTAGGTCGGGCCTGCGCCGGCGCCGGCGAAGTCCGTCATGTTGTTGCGAACCGGATCGTAGTAGCGGCCGTAGAAACCCCAGACCTTGCTGCGGCCATCGCCCGCGAGGTCATACACCACGCTCAGGCGCGGGGCGATTTCCCAGTCGAAGGTGAAGATCTCATCGCCGAACGAGTCGACATGCGTCCACTCCTCGGCGCGCAGGCCGGCATTCACCGTCCATTGATCCTGCGTCCAGGTGTCCTGCACGTAGAGCGTCCGTCCTTCGCTGTTCACGGTGTACGGTGCATACGCTTCCTGCTGGATGCGGTAGTTGTTCACCTGGCCCGTCGGGTTGCCCACCGTGCTGTCGAACACGAGCGCGCCCAGTTCGGCCGCATCGACCTCGCCGTCGCCACTGGTATCGAGCAGTGCGACGAAATACGCGTTGTCGGGACTGGCATCGATTGCCGGCAGGATGCGAGGCACGACATCGGCCTGGCCTATGTCGCGCAAACCGATCCAGCCGTCACCGACGAACTCGTTGAAGGTCACGCCGGCATCGGCGGCCGCAATCGACGTGTAAAGCGCGCGATCCGCGCCGGTGTAGCGCGTGTCCGCGCTGTACTCGTTCTCGCTCTGCGAGTAACCGGCCTTGATCGCGTGGCTGCCCCATGAGGTGTCCAGCCAGTACTCCAGCGTCAGGCCCAGCTCGTCGCGGTTGCGCCAGGTTTCGTCAAGCGCGCCGCCGCCGCCCTGGTCCAGGTCCGCGTTGGTCGGCGTGCCGCCCATGAACGCCACGTCGTTGCGCGCATCGAGATTCACGGACCGGGTGGTCAGCTCGCCCTCGTGGCCGAACGCGTACGCGTTCAATCGCATGCTCGTCCAGTCGTGGGTGTACTCGAGCTTGTAGTTGTTGCCGCCCTGCTCGAGGATCGTGTCGCGGTTGTTCAGCGTGGTCGCGATCGTGGAGCCATCACGCTCGTACGGGTCGTTGAAGAACGTCGCCGTCACGCGGTCGTTGTAGGTCGCCTGCCAGGTGGCCTTGAAGAACGCCAGGTCCTGGTCGGTGTTGACCGTGCGCAGATTCTCGCCGTTCACCGGGTTGACGACCTCGTCCTCGCGGTTCTTGAACTGGTAGGAACCGAAGAACCACAGCTTTTCCTTCACGATCGGGCCGCCCAGCGTGATGGCGGTGTCGAACGTGGAGAAGCCTGCGGATTCGCCGTGCTCGT
>CAZRFE010000047.1:0-18642 GCA_964599565.1 uncultured Gammaproteobacteria bacterium | reverse complement strand
GCTCGGCCGCATGCCGTCCGCCGTGGGTTACCAGCCGACGCTCGCCGAGGAAATGGGCGTGCTGCAGGAGCGCATCACGTCGACGAAGAAGGGTTCGATCACCTCCGTGCAGGCCGTGTACGTGCCCGCGGACGATCTCACCGACCCGTCGCCGGCGACGACCTTCGCGCATCTTGATGCGACCGTCGTGCTCTCGCGCGACATCGCCGCGCTCGGCATCTACCCGGCGGTGGATCCGCTCGACTCCACCTCGCGCCAGCTCGACCCGCTGGTCGTCGGCCAGGAGCACTACGACGTCGCGCGCGCCGTGCAGGGCACGCTGCAGCGCTACAAGGAACTGAAGGACATCATCGCGATTCTCGGCATGGATGAACTCTCCGAGGAAGACAAGCTGATCGTCGCGCGCGCGCGCAAGATCCAGCGCTTCCTCTCGCAGCCGTTCCACGTTGCGGAAGTGTTCACTGGCTCGCCCGGCAAGTACGTGTCGCTGAAGGACACGATCAAGGGCTTCAAGGCCATCGTGAACGGCGAGTACGATCACCTGCCCGAGCAGGCGTTCTACATGATCGGCACGATCGACGAAGCCGCCGAACGCGCGAAGAAGCTCTAAGCGAAGGTAAGAGTTGATGGCAACGATACACGTCGACATCGTCAGCGCCGAACGCTCGATCTTCTCGGGCCAGGCGAACATGGTGTTCGCGCCGGCGGAGATGGGCGAAATCGGCATCGCGCCGCGCCACTCGCCGCTGATCACGCGGCTTGGCAGCGGCGAGATCCGCGTGCAGACGGAAGGCGAGGAACTGACGTTCTTCGTTTCCGGCGGCATGCTGGAAGTGCAGCCGAGCATGGTGACCGTGCTTGCCGACACCGCGCTGCGCGCGGCCGACATCGATGAAGCGGCGGCACTGAAGGCGAAGCAGGAAGCCGAGGAAGCGCTTGCCGAACGCAAGGGCGACATCGACATGGCACGTGCGCAGGCGGAACTTGCCGAAGCGGTCGCGCGACTGAAGTTCATCGAGAAGATCCGTCGCACCGCCCGGTAGGCGGAACCGGTGAAATACCTTGTTGTTCCGGACGAAAAGCGCAGCCAAGCTGCGCTTTTTGCATTTCCGGGCCTGAACAGGATTTGCGGCTTTGCGCTAGACTGAACATCGTTTCGGGGACACCTCATGTCACTCAGCATCGTCATACTCGCCGCCGGCCAGGGCACGCGCATGCGCTCGCACCTGCCGAAAGTCCTGCAGACCCTCGCAGGCAAACCGCTGCTCGCCCATGTGCTGGATACCGCCGGCCGGCTTTCCGCCGATGCGATCTACGTCGTCTACGGTCATGGCGGCGAACGTGTTCCCGACGCATTTCCCGAGCGTCCGATCGAGTGGGTTCGCCAGGAGTCGCAGCTCGGCACGGGTCATGCGGTCATGCAGGCGATCGACAGGATCCCCGACTCGCATCTCGTGATGGTGCTGTATGGCGATGTGCCGCTGACGCGACCGGACACGCTGCAACGCCTCATCGACGCGGCCGGGGAAAACGATCTTGCGCTGCTGACGACGAAACTTTCCGATCCGTCCGGTTACGGGCGCATCGTTCGCAACGCGGCGGGCGCCGTCGAGCGCATCGTCGAGCACAAGGACGCGACGGACAGCGAACGGCGCATCGACGAGATCAACACCGGCCTCATGCTCTGCTCCGCTGCGCGCCTGCGGCGCTGGCTCGCAGCGCTCGGCAACGACAACGCGCAGGGCGAGTATTACCTTACCGACATCATCGGCATGGCGGCGGGTGAAGGCCTGGCAGTCGCGGGGCTTGTCGTCGACGAAGCCGACGAAGTGCACGGCATCAACGACCGCGTGCAGCTTGCGGAAGCCGAGCGGCTGCTGCGCACGCGAAACGCCGAGCGCCTGCTGCGCGAGGGCGTGACGCTCGCCGATCCCGCGCGCGTCGATGTGCGCGGCAGCCTGATGTGCGGGCATGACGTCAGCATCGACGTCAACGTCGTGTTCGAAGGCGACGTCCAGCTCGGGGACAACGTGCGCATCGGTCCGGGTTGCGTCATCCGCAACAGCAGCATCGGCGATGACACCGTCATCGATGCACTCTGCCACCTCGATAACGCGAGCATCGGCAGGAACTGCCGCATCGGTCCCTACGCGCGGCTGCGTCCGCAGGCGCGGCTCGCCGACGATGTGCACGCGGGCAATTTTGTCGAGGTGAAGAAGAGCGACATCGGCAAGGGCTCGAAGGTGAATCACCTGACGTACATCGGCGATGCGAGCATCGGTGCGGGCGTGAACGTCGGCGCGGGCACCATCACGTGCAACTACGACGGCGCGAACAAGCACCGCACCGTGATCGAGGACGGCGCGTTCATCGGCTCCAATACCGCGCTGGTTGCGCCCGTGCGCGTCGGTCGCAATGCCGTGGTCGGTGCGGGCTCCACGGTATCGCGCGACGCGCCGGCCGATGCACTGACGGTTTCGCGCGCGCGCCAGGCGACCATCGAAGGCTGGAAGCGGCCCACGAAGAAATGATTCGACCGGTTTTCTCTCCGTCGGAGAGGAAAACCGCATTCACGGCAAACGGGAGGAAAGCATTTCATGTGCGGGATTGTCGGAGCTGTTGGCGAACGCGATGTGGTGCCTATCCTCGTGGAAGGCCTGCGCAGGCTCGAATATCGCGGTTACGATTCCGCAGGCGTTGCCGTCGTGCGCGACGATGCGACGCTTGATCGTCGCCGCGTGCAGGGCCGCGTGCAGGGTCTTGCGGACCTGATCGAACGCGAACCCCTGAGCGCGCGCCGCGGCATCGCGCATACGCGCTGGGCAACGCACGGCGTGCCGAGCGAGCGCAACGCGCATCCGCATTTTTCCGGCGACAGCATTGCGCTGGTTCACAACGGCATCATCGAGAACTACGAATCGCTGCGCGATGAACTGCGCGCGAAAGGTTACGCGTTCAGCTCCGATACCGACACCGAAGCGGTGGCGCATCTCATTGCCGACGAGATCAAGCATACGGGCGATCTCTTCGCCGCCGTGCGCGCGGCGGTGAAGAGGCTCCACGGCGCCTACGCGCTCGTCGTCATCGCGAAGGACGATCCCGAAACCGTCGTCGCCGCACGCGTCGGCTGCCCGGTCGTTCTCGGCCTCGGCATCGGCGAGAACTTCGTCGCCTCCGACATCCAGGCACTGCTGCCCGTCACGCGGCGCTTCCGCTTTCTCGAGGAAGGCGACGTCGCGCGCATCACGCGGCAGAAGATCGAGATCGTCGACGCCGACGACAGGCCCGTCGAACGCCCGGAACACGAATCGGAAATGTCCGCGGATGCGGTGGAGCGCGGCGAATACCGGCACTACATGCTGAAGGAGATCTTCGAGCAGCCGCGCGCGATCGCGGAAACGCTGGAAGAACGCCTCACCCAGGAACACGTGCTCGAACAGGCGTTCGGCATCAAGGCCGCCGAACTGTTCGGAAAGATCCGCAACGTGCATATCGTCGCCTGCGGCACGAGCTATCACGCCGGCATCGTTGCGCGCTATTTCATCGAGCAGTACGCAAGCCTTCCGTGCACCGTGGAAGTGGCGAGCGAGTTCCGCTACCGCAACCCCGTGGTTCCCGCGGACACACTGTTCGTCTGCATCTCGCAGTCCGGCGAAACCGCGGACACGCTTGCGGCGCTGCGGCTTGCGAGGGATGCGGGATACCTCGCGACACTGGCGATATGCAACGTGCCGGAATCCTCGCTCGTGCGCGAAGCCGACCTCGTGCTGATGACGCGCGCGGGCCCGGAGATCGGCGTTGCATCGACGAAGGCATTCACCACGCAGCTGGTTGCGCTGTGCCTGCTCACGGTCGTGCTTGCGCGGCACAACGGGCTGCCGGGCGACCGTGAAAGCGCGATCGTGCAGGGTCTCAAGGCGATCGCGCGCAACGTCGAAGCCGCGCTCGAGCTGGATGAACGCATCGCGAAGCTTGCGGAAGAGTTCGTGGACAAGCAGCACGCGCTGTTTCTCGGCCGCGGCGTGCATTACGCCATCGCGCTCGAAGGCGCGCTGAAGCTGAAGGAAATTTCCTACATCCACGCCGAGGCGTATCCCTCCGGCGAGCTCAAGCATGGACCGCTCGCGCTGGTCGACGACACGGTGCCGGTGATCGCGGTTGCGCCCAAGGACGATCTCGTCGACAAGCTGAAGGCGAATCTCCAGGAAGTGCACGCGCGCGGCGGCCGGCTTTACGTGTTCGCCGACCCCGAGTCCGGCATCCGCTCCGAGGAAGGCATCGAAGTCATCCACATGCCGCGGCGGGTCGGTCCGCTGACCGAGCCGATCGTCTACACCATTCCCCTGCAGCTGCTCGCCTACCACGTCGCCGTCCTGCGCGGCACGGACGTCGACAAGCCGCGCAATCTTGCGAAGTCCGTCACAGTCGAATAACAACCCGCCCTCCGCAACGCCATGACCGCCTCGCGCGGGCGGTCGCGGCGGGCTTTTGTTCAATTTTTGCGCTTTTTACATATCCTAATTCAAAATATGTGGGTCGCGCGAGCCCAAATTATTGATTCATAAAGAAAAAATTGCAGCACACCCCGCGCATCGCTAAAATCTCCCGCGTTGCATTATGTAAAGCGTGCTTTTTTCGAAAGCGGCAAAACGTGATGAGCGTCACGGGAGGACGGGGGTCGTCCCGTGGCGCGCCAACAGTCAACTGCAAAGGGGATTCCATCAGAACCCTTCGTATCCGGTCCGCGTTGATCGCCGCATATCCCGTGGCGCGTCGGCGCGGTGCGCGCTGTCTGCGTTTCCGGATACCCGCAGTGATTTCAGTCCGGACGCGTAACGGCGCCAGCAACCGGGATGTTCAAGGCGACGCTCCGCGTCTTCACCATGAAGTCGGGGGTGTGCGATGAGAATCCTCAAGACAAGCCTGTGCGCTGTCCTGTGCCTGCCGTGCGCGCAGGCATTTGCCGCAGGTACGGCCGCGAATACGGCCATCACCAACCAGGCCAGCGTCGAGTACGACGTCGGCGCCAGTACCTTCACCGAAAATTCCAACATCCTGACCATCACCGTCGATGAACTGATCGATGTCACGGTGACCTGGCAGGACGGCGGCAATGTTCCGGTGCAACCGGCCGCGACCGGCCAGCCGCTGCTGTACCGCGTAACCAATATCGGCAACGGGCAGGAAATCTTCAGCCTTTCCGGAACCAACCAGGCGGGTGACGATTTCGATATCAACACCATCGCGCTGTTCGCGGATGACGGCGACGGCGTGTTCGAGCCCGGCACCGATGACGCATCCATCACGGATGTCGATCTTGCGGCAGACGCCTTCGAAGACGTCTGGATCTCCGCAACCATTCCGGCGGGCGGCGCCAACGGTGATCTGTCCATCGTGCGGCTGACCGCGAACGCCGACACCGGCACCGGCACGGCGGGCGATGCGTTCGCCGGCGCAGGCACCGGCGGCGTCGATGCGGTTGTCGGCACGTCCGGCGGCACGGCGAACGACGACGGCACGTTCGAGATCCAGGACATCGTCATCACCGTCACCAAGACCGCGACCGTCGCGGATACCTTCGGCGGCACGCAGCCCGTTCCGGGCGCGACGATCACCTACAGCATTGCCATCACCGCGACGGGCTCCGCCACCGCGACCAGCGTCTTCTTCGAGGACGGCATTCCGGCGAACACATCGTTCACCGGTTCGTCCATCGAACTCGACTCTGTCGGCCAGACGGACGGCAACGACGGCGACGACTGCGACTACGACGTCACGAACACGGGCGGCATCTACTGCGACCTGCCCGACATGACGGGCGGCGACTCACACACCGTCACCTTCGACGTCACGATCGACTGAGGCATACCGCAATGAGAATCCGAATACTGAAAGCTCTTGTACTCGCGCTCGCGGGCGTCGCCGTGCAACCGTCGTTCGCGGCCTCTTCCGGCGTGAGCGTGAATGTCGTCGCGCAGGTGGAACAGACCGTCACCGCCGAGGACGGCAGCGTTCACACACAGCTCGTCGAACCGTCGAAGGTCGTCCCAGGTGATGAAGTCGTGTTCACGCTCACCTACCGCAACGACGGTGCCGAGCCGGCGGAAAACGTCGTGATCGGCAATCCGGTTCCCCCGCAGATGCGCTACGTCGGTTCGAGCGCGAGCGGCGACGACGCGGTCATCGAGTTCTCTGCCGATGGCGGCAGGACCTGGGGCCGCGCGGGCGAGTTGCGCATTCGCGTTGGCATCGAGGAACGCCAGGCAACGGACGCCGACTACACGAACATTCGCTGGCGTCTCACGGATCCCGTGGCACCCGGCGAAGAAGGTTTCGTGAGGTATCGCGCCATCGTGAAGTAGGACAGCGCGCCCCGGTCATCGAGGAACGCTTCCTGCTCGCGGTTGCGCGAACGGCCACGCCGTGACGCACATGCCTGCAAAATTTCCCGTGCGGCAGCCGCCGCACGCAGGGCGTCGACGCTCGTCGAACGCCTGTTCACACCCGTTTTTCCGTCACAACCGTGACGGTCCCCCCGACCTGTTTTCGCGGGACGGTCCGCCATTGCGGACCGGACCGCCGGACACGGCGTGCCGCGCGCGCGCCGGTCCACGGCTGCGGTTCGCCGCGTGCCGCGAACGGATTCGAAATGTTCGACCTGGAGAAACCTCGACAGCGGAACGTCATGCACACGCGAAGGGATTCGGAAGTTCCATCTATCAAAAGCAACAACTGGAGAAAGTCATGAGCAATTTCAAGTCACTGATCAGACCCGGAGGTCTTGCGATCATGGCGTTGCTCGGTCTCGGCTTCTCGCCGGCGGCGTGGAGCGCCACCCCGGCAGGAACCGACATCAGCAACACCGTGACGCTCGACTATGACGTCGGCACCGTTGCCCAGACACAGCTCAGCGATACGGTCACGTTTGAAGTCGACCGTCTGCTGAACATCGAGGTGTCCGCGGTTGCCGCCAATGTCGATGTCACGCCCGGCGAATCCGATGCCGTGCGCGCCTTTGACGTCACCAACCTCGGCAACGAAACGCAGGACGTTTCGCTGACGGTTGCGGACGCCGCAGGCGACGACTTCGACGAAGCCACCGTCATCTGGATCGACGAAGGCGACCTCGGCTTCGATTCCGGCACGGACGCCAACCAGGCGTACATCGACGGGCTTGCGCCGGGCGTCACCGTGCGCGTGTTCGTCGTCTCCGACATCGGTCTTGGCAACGCCGACGGCAACGTCGATGGTGCGAGCCTCGTCGCGCAGGTGGCGGAATCCGCCGGCACGCCGGGCACGGACATCACCTCGGACGACGCCGGCATCGCCGACAACGTCGCCGGCATCGATGATGTCTTCGGCGACCTGGCGGGCACCGCGACGGGCGACGACGCGAACGACGGCGTGCATTCCGACGTCGTGGAGTTCACGGTCGTGAGCGCCGCGCTCGCGCTGACGAAGACCTCGCAGGTCGTTGACGACGGCATCGCCGGCACCACGACCAACCTCAAGCGCATCCCGGGTGCGACGGTCCGCTACTTCCTCACGGTCGAGAACACCGGCAGTGCGGCAGCGGCGAACCTGCAGCTGTCGGACACGTTCGACACGAACACCGCGTTCGTGCCGGGCAGCCTGGCGCTCGATACCACCGGCGATCTCGTGTGCGCGGAAGATACGTTCACCGACAACGACGACGATGACGGTGGCGATTTCGACGGCACGGATACTGTCGACTTCCAGTACGCCTCGCTGGGCGCGGGCTCGACCGTCACGTTCTGTGTTGACGTGACGATCAACTGACGGATTCACGGATGATCCGCCGCGGACAACGCAACGCTGGGCGTCCGCCGGTACTGCCGGCGGACGCGCTCGCGCGTGTCCGCGTGAATGATGCAAAGATGTCGCCGGACTCCGGTCCGGCGCGTCTTCACATGCCGGTTCGCTGGAGCCGGCATGTGAAGACGCTCGCCCTGCTCCTGTTCGGCTTCGCGGCGGGCGACGTCCTCGCCGCGACACCGCCTGAAACGGTGATCGAGAACACCGCGCACGCAAGCTACACGCTCGCCGGCGGCACGGTCATCAACGCACCATCGAACCGCGTCGAGGTCGAGACGACGCTCGCCGCGTTCACGCCTGCCGCGATCTACCTGCAGCGTTACGGCAACCAGTCGGCGGATGGCACACCCGCGGATGTCAGCGGCACGCAGTGCGAACTGCCCGGCGGGTTCGCAAACCTGCCGGCATCGCTCGTCATGCCCGGCGTGGGCGATCTCGGTGCGGGCAACAATCTCGCCGTCGTGAACGCGGATACCTATCACGGCGGCGAACCGGTGTTCGTGCGCGTCGAAGACGACGATCACAACCTCGACCCTGCGCTGCGCGAGCGGATCGTCATCGAGCTTGCCGTGGATGTGACGAATGACCTTGAACGCCTTTCGCTCGTCGAGACCGGCGTCGACACCGGCGTGTTCGTCGGCGCCATCCAGACTGTGCGCCAGCCCGTCGTGCCGCTCGACTGCCAGCTTGCGGTCGCCACGCAAAGCACGATCACCGCGCGCTATGACGATTACTTCCACGTCGAATCCGCCGCGAGCGTGCTCGTCGATCCGTTCGGCGTGCTGTTCGATGCTGCCACCGGCGAGCCGGTCGATGGCGCGATCGTGCGTTTCGTCGATGTCGCGACGGGCCTTCCCGCGACGGTGTTCGGCGATGATGGCGTAAGCGATTACCCGGCGGAGCTGACGTCCGGCGGCAGCGCCGCGGACGCCGCCGGCACGAGTTACGGTTTTCCGCCGGGCCAGTACCGGTTCCCCTATGTGCGGCCCGGCAACTACCGCCTCGATGTCGTGCCGCCGGAAGGTTATGCCTGGCCTTCCGAGACCTCCGATACGGATATCGCCGCATTGCCGGGCGCGCCGTATGCGGTGGTGACCGGTTCGCGCGGCGAGAATTTCGTCATCAATCCCGGTCCCGCGCTGCATATCGACATTCCGCTCGACCCGGTTGCAACGGACCTGTTCGTGCGAAAGACATCGTCGGTGTCGGTCGCGAGCATCGGCGATTTCGTGCAGTACCGCCTTGAGCTTGAAAACACCACGACGGCCGTCGCGCGCCATCCCGTTCTCATCGACACGCTGCCGCACGGTCTGCGTTTCGTGGCGGGCTCGGTGCGCATCGACGGCAATCCCGCGCCGGATCCTGTCATCAGCGCAGACGGACGCACGCTCGAGTTCGCGCTCGCGGATGTTCCGGGCGGCGAAACCGCCGCGCTTGTCTACGTCGTTGAAATCGGCGCAGGCACGCCCATGGGTTACGCGCGCAACCGCGTCACGGCCACGGCGGCGGGCGGTGCGAGCGCGAACACCGCGCAGGCCGTCGTGGAAATCCGCGACGAACTGTTCCGCCAGGCGAACACGCTGATCGGCGAGATCACCGGCGGCGGTTGCAGCGATGACGGCGAGGGCGTCGCGGGTGTGCGCGTCTTCCTCGAAGACGGCACCTACGCCATCAGCGACGAGCTCGGCCGCTTCCACTTCAAGGGCGTGCGCCCGGGAACGCACGTCGTGCAGCTCGACACCGCCTCCATTCCGCGCGGCTTCGAGCTGGCCGCATGCGTGCAGAACAACCGTTTCGCCGGCAGCGCGATATCGCAGTTCGTCGACCTGCAGCCCGGCAGCCTGTGGCGGACGGATTTCCGCCTGCGTCGCATACCGCCGCCGCAGGGCAGCCTCTCGCTCACCTTCAGCGCAACGCATGCGCGCACCGGCATGGCGCAGGCGACCGTCGCGATGACCGGCAAGACCGTGCCCGTCGAAAACCTGCGCCTGAGCATCATGCTGCCGGAGGGTGGCAACTACATCGCCGGGTCCGCGCGGCTCGACGGCAAGCCGTTCGCGGATCCGGAACTCGGCGATGGCGTGGTGACGTTCCGCCTCGGCGACCGTCCCGCGGAATGGCAGCAGCGCCTGGATTTCGGCGTGGGTCTTGCAGATCGCGAAGTGCACGAGATGCACGCGATCGCGACATTCAACACCGCGGCCGGCAACAACCAGCGCGCGCCGGTGGCGAGCCTCGCGCTTTCGACGCCGAAGCCGCTGATCGCGGCGGTCGAATCGCGCCTGCAGTTCGAGACCTACTCCGCGGAACTCGAACCGCCGGATCGCGATGAAATCCGCCGTGCCGCGCAGTTCATCGCCACGCGCAGCAACATCGTCTCGCTGCTCGTCGTCGGCCACGCCGACGACCGCAAGATCAACGCGAACGGCAACGTGCCTTACGCGGACAACATGGAACTCTCCATTGCGCGCGCCGAGGCCGTGGGCAGCGTGCTCGGTGAAATTCTCGGCCTGCCGCCCGCGCAGGTGTCCATCGAAGGCCGCGGCGATACGGACCCGGTGGCGGACAACCGCAGCGCCGAAGGACGTGCGCAGAACCGCCGCGTGGAAATCTTCATCCGCGAGCGCATCGAGCAGGCGGTGGATGCCGTGGAAAGCGCCGCGGCGTCCAGTGAAGTGACCACGCAGGGCGCAGCCCCCGGCGAGCAGCTGCCCGAGCGCACGGTTGTCGTCGGCGAGCCGGCGGAAGACACGGACTACGCGCCGTACGCAACGCCCATCGACGGCGCGTTCCTCGCAACGCTCGATGCCGGACGCAGCGCGATGCTGTGGCCGTCCGCGGACGCGAACCCGCCGATCGACGCGATCAAGGTCGCGATCCAGCACAAGCCCGGACAGCAGGTACGCCTGAGCGTGAACGGAAATCCCGCACCGGCGACGAGTCTCGGCGGCGTCTACCGTGGCAACGGCGTCGTTGTGACGGAATTCATCGGACTGAACGTGACCGAAGGCAGCAACCGCATCGTCGCGGAGCTGGACGACGGCACCGTGCTCGAACGCACCGTGCACTATTCCGGTCCCGCGGTGCGCGGCGAGCTGGTGCCGGAGCTGTCGCGGCTGGTTGCAAGCGGCAGCGAAACGCCGCTGATCGCGATCCGCTTGTTCGACCGCTGGGGCAAGCCGGTGCGCGCGCGCATGCTCGGCCACTACCAGGTCGCGGCGCCCTACCAGGCGTACACCGCCGTCGAGGAACTGCAGGAACGCCGGCTGTTTGCCACCGGCCGGCGCGAGCAGTCCTATCTTGTCGGCAACGACGGCGTTGCCTACATCGAGCTCGCACCGACGACGACATCCGGCGAGGCGCTGGTCACGCTCACGTTCGACGGCAACCGCACGCAGGACATCCGCGCCTGGCTCGCACCGCAGGCGCGCGACTGGATTCTCGTCGGTCTCGCCGAGGGCACCGTCGGCTACAACGCCGTCAACGGCAACGTCGAGACGCTGCATGCCGAAGGCGGCGACGAGGATTACTACCAGGACGGCCACATCGCGTTCTATGCAAGAGGCAGGATCAAGGGCGACTTCCTGCTGACGCTCGCGTATGACTCGCAGAACTCCGCCACCGTCGACGGCGACCGCCTGGAGCAGGCCATCAATCCCGACGAGTACTACCTCGTCTACGGCGACGCCTCCGAGCAGCGGCACGACGCGGCAAGCGTGCGCAACCTGTACGTGAAGATCGAACGCGGACAGTTCTACGCGCTGTTCGGCGACTACGACACGGGCCTCACGCAGACGGACCTGTCGCGCTACACGCGTCGCATGAACGGCGTGAAGAGCGAGTACCGCGGCGAGAAGCTTGCCTACACGGCATTCGCATCCGAGAACGCGCAGCTGTTCGTGAAGGATGAAATCCAGGGCGACGGCACGTCCGGCCTCTATCATCTCTCGCGCTCGCCGATCCTGATCAACTCGGAAAGCGTGCGCCTGGAAACGCGCGACCGCTTCCGCAACGACGTGATCGTCTCAAGCCAGCCGCTCTCGAGAAACCTCGACTACACCGTCGACTACTTCGACGGCAGCCTGTTCTTCAAGCGTCCCGTGCCGGATCGCGACGAGCGCTTCAACCCGATCTTCATCGTCGTCGACTACGAAGTCGAAGGCAGCGGCGAGGACGTTTCGGCGGGTGGCCGCGCTGCATGGAACGTGACGCCGGACATCGAGATCGGCGCCACGCTCATCCATGAAGGCAACGGCAGCGCGGACGGCGATCTCGCCGGTGCGGACATCAAGGTAAGGCTTGGCGATGCGACCGAGCTCAAGGCCGAGATCGCGAACAGCGATGCCGCCACCGGCGGCATTGCAACCGACGGCAGCGGTTACGCGATCAGCCTTGAGCACCAGGGCGAGGTGATCGGCGGGCGCGTCTATGCGCTTGAAACCGACGCAGGCTTCGGGCTCGGTCAGCAGAACGTCGGCGAACTCGGCACGCGCAAGCAGGGTGCCGAAGGCCATTACCGCTTCGATGAAAATCTCGAAGCCGTCGGCACCGCCTGGCGGCAGGAAAATCTCGAGACCGACGCAAACCGCGACGTGCTCGAGACCGCGCTGCGCTACACGAGCACCGACCGCAACGGCACCGTGGGCCTGCGGCACGCCGCCGATGCGTTCGCGAGCGGCGATGAGCAGACGTCCGACCAGGTGTTCGCCGGCGGCAGCATGAAACTCACCGAGCGCACCGGTATCCATGCCTCCGCGGAAGTGGGCATCGGCGAGCAGGGCGGCAGCGCGGACTTCCCCGACCGCGTGCTGTTCGGCGCCGACTACGCGATCAACACGCACGCCACATTGTTCGCGGAACAGGAGTACGCGCGCGGTGCGTTGTTCGACGGCGAGATGACACGCATCGGCGTGCGCACGCAGCCGTGGGACCGCGCACGACTCGACTCCGCGCTCGAGCAGCGTTACAGCGAGTACGGCCCGCGCACATTCGCGACCGTCGGCCTTGCGCAGGGCTGGCAGGCGACGGAAGACCTGCTCATCGACGTCGGACTTGATCGCGTGCAGTCGGTGCGCTCGCCCGACTACGTCCCGCTTGACCCCGATGTCGCGCCCGCATCCGGCGCGAGCGAGGACTTCACCGCGAGCTACGTCGGTGCGACGTTCAACGACGATGACTGGACGTGGACGGGCCGCATCGAGCGCCGTAGCGCCGAGAGCGAGCGCCGCCTTGGACTGTTCGCGGGCGCGTACCGCCAGCGCACCGACGCGCTCGCGCTGTCGCTCGGCCTGACCTACTTCGACACCGAGCGATCAGCCGGCGCGGGCGAAACGCTCGCCGACCTGCGCTTTGGTCTCGCCTGGCGGCCGACACGCGGCGCATGGGCGGTGCTGAACCGCAGCGACATCATCTACAACGACCTGCGCGATCCGCTCGACCCGATGCGCACGTGGAAGTTCGTCAACAACCTGAACGCGAACTGGCAGCTCGGCGAGCGACAGCAGATCAGTTTCCAGCACGGCTTCAAGTACACGCGCGCCGAGTTCGATGCGGCATACACCGGCATCACCGAACTCTACGGCGTCGAGCTGCGCCACGACGTCAACGAGCACTGGGACATCGGCGCGCACGCCGGCGCACTGCACTCGCGTTTCTCCGACACCGCCGATTACGGCTTCGGCGTCTCGCTTGGCCGCGACCTGTTCCGCAACGTGTGGGTCAGCGTCGGCTACAACTTCGACGGCTACTACGACGAAGACTTCAGCGCCGCGCAGTACACCGCACGCGGCGTGTTCCTGCGCTTCCGCATCAAGTTCGACCAGGAGAGCGTGCGCTCGATGGGCGGCAACGATGTGAATGCCACGCAGTATGGACAGGAGGACATGCAATGACCGGTGCGGCCTGCAGGAAAGCCAGCGTGCATGCAGTGTTGTGCATGCTGTTCGCGTGCCTTGCCGCCGCACTTGCGCCGGCGGCACACGCGGACACGGTCGTGACCCTGTATGAAAGCTTTGCCGGCAACGTGAACTTCGTCATGACCGGCGGCACGCTGCGTACGCAGTCGAACAACGGCAACGCATGCGCGGTCGGCGCGACGAGCAACGCCACGCTTTCCGGCATTCCCGTCGGCGCGAGCGTTCGCAAGGCGTATCTCTACTACGCCGCGTCAGGCAGCACGGTGGATGCGAACGTCACCTTCGATGGCAACAACATCACGGCGGACCGCACGTTCACCGCGACGTTCGACAACGCCGGTACGGATTTCGATTTCTACAGCGGCTTCAAGGACGTGACGGCGTTCGTCAGCGGCAACGGCAATTACAGTTTCTCCAATCTCAGCATATCCACCGGCAATCCCTGGTGCGCGTCCGCCGCCGTGGTCGGCGGCTGGTCGCTGATCGTGATCTACGAGGAAGCCAACGAGGATCTGCGCGTCATCAACGTGTTCGACGGCTTCCAGACCTTCCGCGGCCAGTCGATCGAACTCACGCCGTCGAACTTCCAGATCCCGGTATCGCCGATCAACGGCAAGCATGGCGTCATCACCTGGGAAGGCGACGTCGAGAACTCCGATCCGCTCGGCGGCGAGACCGAAGACATCACCTTCAACGGCGTCGATCTCGTCGATGCCATGAACCCGATCGGCGAGCAGTTCAATTCCACCATCAACACGCTCGGCAGCTCGACGACCTACGGCGTCGACGTCGACACCTACGACGTCAGCAGCCTCCTCTCCGCAGGCCAGCTGTCCGCGACGACCGTCTACAGTTCCGGCGCGGACCTCGTGATCCTGAGCGCAGAAGTGATGAGCGTCACCAACGTGCCGGTGTCCGATCTTTCCATCACCAAGACGCACAGCGGCGATTTCATGGTCGGGCAGAACGGCGTCTACACGCTTGAGGTCTCGAACGCCGGGCCGAACAACAGCAGCGGCACGACCACCGTCAGCGACACGCTGCCCGCGGGCCTGAGCTTCGTGAGCGCGACGGGCACCGGCTGGACCTGCGGCGCGGCGGGACAGGACGTGACGTGCACGCGCGCCGCGTCGATCGCATCGGGCGCGAGCGCGCCGCCGATCACGCTCACCGTCGCGGTCGGCGGCGCGGCCTTCCCCGCAGTGACGAACACCGCGAGCGTCACCGGCGGCAACTTCGACAACCACGCGGAGAACGACAGCGCGAGCGACAACACCGATGTCCTTGCACCTGACCTTTCGACATCGACCAAGTCCGTCACGGACCTGGACGGCGGCGATGCGCTGCCCGGCGACACGCTGCGCTACACGGTCACGCTCACCGAGACGGGTGGAGTCACCGCAACGAACGTCGCGGTGACGGACGACATGCCCGCGCTTGTCGAAGGATTCAGCGTCGTCAGCATTCCGGGCGGCGCAACGGACGCATCGACCGCGTTCGGCGGCGTGAACGGCAACGGCTATCTCGATGTCAGCGGCATCACGGTTCCCGCGAACGGCTCGGTCGAGATCGTCTTCGATGTCACCATCGAGGCGTCCGCATCCGCCGGCAGCCAGATCGAAAACACCGCCACCGTCACGCTTTCGGGTGGCGCAGGCGCGAATCCCGCCGCGCCCACGGTCACGATCGCGGCGTCCTCGCTGCCGCAGTCCGGCAACAAGCTGCTTTATCTCTACAGCGCACCGAACGACATGAGCCGCGTGCCGCCCGCCGGCACGGAAGGCGAAGTGCAGATGGGCGGCGGCAGCGACGAACCTGAATTCTTCACGCTGACGCCATCGGCCGCGGCGCCGATCGAAGTGGTCTCGCCGCCGACGGTAAACCTTTATGTCTATGAAAGCGGACAGCAGTCGTACCGTTCCGGCGAGGTTCGCCTCTACCGCGCATCGAGCCCCGGCACCTATTTCAGCCAGACATTCGGACAGAACCTCAGCGCGAACGCAGGCGCACCGACCTTGCTGAATCTCACCCTCGACGGCGGAACGGCAAACGCGCCGCTGGTGCTTGCGCCCGGCGACGAATGGGTCCTGCGCGTTCTGAACACGACCGGGCAGAACAGCCGCCAGATCCGGCTGCTGCCGAATCCGAACGGCAACAACTCCACGGTCGAGCTTGATGTCAGCACCGTCATCAACGTCGACAGCCTGGAGGATTACAGCACGCCATACCCGGGCACGACGCAGCCTTCCCTCTACGGCGGCAACCAGACGGTGTACCTGCGCGCGGTGGTGAGCGATCCCTTCGGCAGCGCGGATATCACCGCGGCGAACATCACGATCACGGACGCAGACGGCGCCGTGGTCGCGAACGGCGCGGCGATGAGCGTTGTCGCGAGCGATGCGCTGACGAAGACCTACGAGTACGCGCAGGCGATTTCGCAGACGGGGCCGAGCGGCAACTGGAACGTGGATGTCGTCGCGCACGAAGGCACGGAAGGAACGATCAGCGACAACCAGCTTGGCGCATTCACGGTGTCGATTGTGCCGGTGCCGGATCTTTCCGGCTCGACGAAAACGGTCGTGGACATGAACGGCGGCGAAGCGGAGCCGGGCGACGTGCTCCGCTACACCATCACGCTGAACGAAAGCGAAGGCGTGGCGGCGAGCAATGTCAGCGTCACCGACGACATGCCGGCGCTCGTGACCGCTTTCAGCGTCGTCAGCATTCCTGCGGGCGCGACGGACGCATCGACATCTGCAGGAACCGGTGCGAACGGCAACGGGTTCCTGGACGTGAACGACATCGCCGTGCCCGCGAACGGCAGCGTCGAGATCGTCTTCGATGTCACCATCGACAACGCCGTCACGGCCGGCAGCACCATCGACAACACCGCGACAGTCACACCGCCAGGTGCGGGAATCGGCGCATCGCCGGCCGCGCCCACCGTCACCGTCCAGCCATCCGCCGTGCCGCAGTCCGGCAACAAGCTGCTTTATCTCTACAGCGCGCCGAACGGCATGAGCCGCGTGCCGCCGCCCGGTGCGCAAGCCAACCTGCTGCTGAACGACAACGACATCGAAACCTTCACGATGACGCCCGCGGCCGCCGCGAGCATGGAGATCGCGTCTGCGCCCACGGTCGACCTGTGGCTGTACCGGTCCGGCTCGGGATGGGCAGGCTTTATTTCCAACCGTTCCGTGGATGTACGCCTGTATCGCGCCTCGAACCCGGGAACGGTGTTCAGCGGCAGCGCGTCGTCGAACGCCTGGAGCAACAACGCGGCGACGCCGACGCTGGTCACCGTCACGCTGGATGGCGGCGCGAGCGCGCCGTTGACGCTCGCCGGCGGCGATACCTGGGTGCTCGAGGTCGAAAACACGTCCGGCAACATCTTCGGCGACAGCATGGATGTGAACATCGCGCCGAAACCGGCGGGCGGCAATTCCGCCGTGCATCTTGAATCGAACAACGTGATCAATGTCGACAGCGTCAGCGCGTACGGCACCGCATGGCCGACGGCCACCGTGCCGCCCTACTTCAGCGGCGGCGACACGGTGCATGTCCGCGCAATCGTCAGCGATCCGTTCGGCAGCTTCGACATCACGGCGGCGACGATCACCATCGAGGACGCCCTCGGCAACGTGCTCGTCAGCGGCGATGCGATGACGATGGTCAGCGATTCTGGCGCGGCGACGAAGACATATGAATATCCGTTCGTCGTGCCGGCGGGCGGACCGGCCGGCAACTGGACGGCCACCGTCACCGCCGCGGAAGGCACGGAAGGAACGATCGAGGATGCCGGCGTCGGCGCCTTCAGCGTCGTGCTGCTGCCGAGCCTCGGCATGACGAAGTTCGTGCAGGTGCTGTCCGACCCGATCAACGGCACCACCAACCCCAAGGCGATCCCGGGGGCGGTATCCGCCTACAGCATCACCATCACGAACAGCGGCCTCGGCATGGCGGATGCCGGCTCTGTCGTGATCCGCACGGCGATTCCGGCGGGAACGTCGATGTTCGTCGATGACAGCGGCGGCGATCCGATGTCGTTCATCGATGCGGGCAGCGGCATGACGTTCACCTATGCCACCGATGTCGCCTATTCCAGCCAGCCGGGCGGCGGCGCGCCGTTCAACTACGTGCCGGTGCCGGATGCGGAAGGCTATGACGCGAACGTCACGGGAATCCAGGTCACGCCGGGTGGCGGCGACCTGAACGCGAGCAGCGGCGCGCCGCACCCGGGTTTCACGCTGCGCTTCAAGGTGCGGATCGAGTGACGGGACTAGTGAAGGTCGCGGTGCTGCGCGGAGGGTGCGCTGCGTGCGGATGAACTGCGGAAGAATTCGATGTTGTAGCAGAGCGGTTTGCGGCGCAGCAGGTCCCAGCGATTCCCGGAAATCACGAACCGAAGGTGGCGAAGGCTCTTGTTGATCGACTCGAGATAGGGATTCTCGCCGCCGAAGTGCGCGTTCATGTAGCGGTGCGCGTGTTCGAACTTGTCGCCGAGACGCTGGTTGAGCGTCGCATCGCAGAAGCCGGGCGTTTTCTGCAGCAGGTCGCGCGGCGAGCTGTAGTTCACGATCTCGCCGCCGTCCGCGGTGCGCATGCGCGCGACGCCGCCCATCTCGAATTCGCGGTACAGCCTGTCGCGGCATTTCTCCAGGTAACAGCGGTCCGCCATCTGCGCGAGCATGTCGGCCGTGCCGAGCAGGTGGCCGGTCTTCACCCACAGCGCATCCGCGATCGCGATCTGGTCGAACGGCCGTTCGTAGCCCGTGAAATGCACCATCTGCGCGGCGATCGGCGCGGCGTTTCCAAATCCAAGTTCCGGCAGGAGATCCTCGATCATCCGCGCGCTGCGCGAGACGTGCACGCGCGTGTATTCCGCGCCGTG
>CAZRFE010000046.1:0-18732 GCA_964599565.1 uncultured Gammaproteobacteria bacterium | reverse complement strand
GATGACGCGAAGATCGAAACGGCCGGGGAAATATTCATCACCAACAGCATCATCGGCATCTGCCCGGTACGCCGTATCGAAAATACCGCGTACGGCATTGGTACAATGACACGCCTGCTGCAGGCCGACGTGGAAAACGAACTCGAGCGACGCGCATGTTCCGACGCCTGATCATCCTTACTCCGCTGCTTGTGATTGCCGCCTGTGCATTCGCTGCGTTCACGCAATACCAGCGCTGGCACGCAGCGCCGCTGCCCATCGGCGTTGACGGCGAACTCATCGAGGTGCGTGCCGGCATGCCGCTCGACCGCCTGGCCGAGCAGCTTGAAGACGCCGGCATCATCGAGCACGCCTGGGATCTCAAGCTGCTCGCACGGCTGCGCGGTGACGCCGGACGCGTGAAAGCCGGCGAATATGATCTCGAGGCCGGCCTCACGCTCAATGACCTGCTGGACAAGCTGGTAGCGGGGCGTGTGCGGCTCTATGCGCTGACCATTGTCGAAGGAACGACCGCCGCGCAGCTTCTCGAACAACTCGCCGCGCACACCGCCATCACGCATACGCTCGAAGAAGGCATCGGGCCCGCGGAACTGGCGGATGCGCTCGATATTCCTCACGGCCACGCGGAAGGGTGGTTCCTGCCGGAGACGTACCACTTTCCGCGCGGCACGACCGATACCGCATTCCTGCGCCGCGCATACCAGGCGATGCGCGACGTGCTGGATGCCGCGTGGACGGATCGCGCAGGCGACCTGCCGCTCGAATCAGCCTATGACGCGCTGATCCTCGCATCCATCGTCGAGAAGGAGACCGCGGTCGAATCCGAGCGCACGCGCGTTGCAGGCGTGTTCGTTCGCAGGCTCAAGCGCGGCATGCGCCTGCAGACCGATCCGACGGTCATCTACGGCCTTGGCGAGAATTACCGCGGCGACATACGCTCGCGCGATCTTCGTACCGACACGCCCTACAACACGTACACGCGCGCCGGATTGCCGCCGACGCCGATCGCGTTGCCCAGCCGCGAATCGATACTCGCAGCGCTGCATCCCGCCGCCGGTGACGCGTTGTATTTCGTCGCGCGCGGCCCCGGTCGCGAACACGTGTTCTCCGCAACGCTGGAAGAACACAATCGCGCGGTGCGCGAATACCAGATGCGCCGTCGGCCGCTGGATGCCGACGAGAAGGCGCGATGACGGGCGCATTCATCACGGTGGAAGGCGTCGAAGGCGTCGGCAAATCCACGCAGCTTGCGCACATTCGCGAATTTCTCGTGCAAGCCGGCAAGCACGTCGTCATGACGCGCGAACCGGGTGGAACGCCGTTCGCGGAAACCGTGCGCGAACTGCTGCTTGCCCCGCGAGCGGAGCCGGTCGCGCCGGACGCGGAACTGCTGCTGATGTTCGCCGCGCGCGCCGCGCATATTGAAGAACGCATCCGCCCGGCGCTTGCCCGCGGAGAGTGGGTGGTGTGCGACCGCTTCACGGATGCCACGTATGCCTATCAAGGCGGCGGTCGCGGTGTCGCATCGGAGCGAATCCGCACGCTGGAAACCTTCGTGCAGCGCGAGCTTGTACCGGACCTGACCCTGCTGCTCGACGCACCCGTGGAAACAGGTCTCGCCCGCGCGCGTGCAAGACAGGGCGAGGCGGACCGTTTCGAGCGCGAGGACCTCGCGTTCTTCACGCGCGTACAGCAGGTCTACCTCGACCGCGCAGCCGCAGAACCCGCGCGCTTCCGGATCGTCAATGCCGCGCAACCCGTGGATCGCGTGCGCGCGGAAATCGAAGATGCGCTGTCAGCGTGGATGGAACGGCGGCAGTGATGGGCGCGCCTTATCCCTGGCTTGAGAGCAGCTGGCAGCGTCTGCTGGACTATCGCCAGCGCATGCCTCACGCGCTGCTGCTGACGGGCGCGGCCGGCCTCGGCAAGGTCGAGCTTGCACGCGCTTTCCTGAACCTGCTGTTGTGTCGTACGCCGACGGAGAATGGCGCGTGCGGACACTGTGACGCCTGCGCGCAATGGCTTGCGGGAAGCCACCCTGATTTCCACGAAGTCACGCTTGGCGAGGATGACAACGGCAAGCTGCGCAAGCGGATTCTCGTCGACCAGGTGCGGGATCTGAGTGCGGAAATGTCGCTGACGACGAGCCAGGGCGGATGGAAGCTCGCGCTGATCCATCCAGCCGACGCCATGAACGTGAACGCCGCGAACAGCCTGCTGAAGACGCTGGAGGAGCCGCCGGCGCAAAGCCTGCTGGTGCTGGTCAGCGCGCGACCCGCCGGCCTGCCTGCGACGATCCGCAGCCGCTGCCAGCAGCTCGCGATTCCCCGGCCGGAACCCGGCGCGGCCATTGCCTGGCTGAAGGAGCAGGGCGCGGCCCGGCCGGAACTTGCATTTTCCTATGCCGGTGGTGTGCCGCTGAGAGCGCTGGCGCTGGCCGATGGAAGCTTCCTTCAGCAGCGCGCGGAGTTGCTGCAACGCATTGCCGCCGTGCAGGGGCGCGGTGCCAGCGCAGTCACTGTTGCAGGCGAGCTTGAATCGCTCGACATCGCCATCGTGGTGGACTTCCTCGACAGCATCACCGAAGACCTCGTTCGCCTGGCACAGTTACCGGCGGATGGCATGAAGCTGCGCAATCCCGACCTGCTCAACGCCTTGAAAACACTGGCTGACCGCGTAGACTTGAGCACATTGCACCGCTACCGCGAGGCGTTGTACGAGGCGCGCCGGATTGCGGATACGCCCGCCAATGCAAGACTGCTGCTCGAATCCTTGTTGCTGCCGTGGGCTGCAGGCATGGATCGCGCGACGAACGAACGGGTACTGGATCGACTTCTGGAAGGATAACGAATGGCAACGCCGTCACCGAGACAAGGCATCCTGACGCTCACCATCAAGGACAAGAGCGCGCTGTACGTTGCCTACATGCCGTTCATCAAGAACGGCGGGCTGTTCATTCCCACGAGCAAGCCCTACCGCCTCGGCGACGAAGTGTTCATCCTGCTCACGCTCATGGATCAGACGGAACGCATACCGGTTGCCGGGCGAATCGTGTGGGTGACCCCGCGCGGCGCACAGGGCAAGCGTGCAGCCGGCATCGGCGTGCAGTTTTCCGACCAGGACGGCGGCCAGACGCAGAAGAAGATCGAAACCTATCTCGCCGGTGCGCTGGGCGCCGACCGTCCCACGCATACGATGTAACGCCGCGCAGCGGCGTTGCACATTCATCGGTCACACCATTTTCCTGGCGCTCCATGCTGGTTGATTCCCACTGCCATCTCGACATGCTCGCATCCGTGAAACAGGGCGCGGGACTTGACGGCGTTCTTGCGGCTGCGGCCGGGAACGGCGTCTCGCACCTGCTTTGCGTGAGCGTGGATCTCGAAACGCTGCCGGCGATGCTCGCGCTCATCAACGGACGCGACAACATTTTCGCCTCCGCGGGCCTGCATCCATCCGCACAGCCCGCATCCGAACCCGGACAGCAAGACATCGAGCGCGCAGCATCGTCACGCCAGGTTGTCGCGATCGGCGAGACCGGTCTCGATTACTTCTACGACACCGTTTCGCGCAACGTGCAGCAGGAACGTTTCCGCCGCCATGTGCGCGCGGCGGTGAAACTGGACAAGCCGCTGATCGTGCATACGCGCGATGCGCGCGACGACACGCTGCGCATTCTGCGCGAAGAGGGCGCGACGTCCTGCGGCGGCGTACTGCACTGTTTCACCGAATCGTGGGAAATGGCGGAAGCCGCGATGGAACTTGGTTTCTGCATTTCGCTGTCGGGTATCGTGACGTTTCGCAATGCGGATGCACTGCGCGACGTCGCGCGCCGCGTTCCGCTGGACCGGCTGCTCGTGGAAACGGACTCTCCCTATCTCGCACCCGTTCCGATGCGCGGCAAGGAAAACGAGCCTGCCTACGTGCGTCATGTTGCGGAGTTCGTTGCGAAGGAGCGGGGCATGGCGTTCGAGGAACTTGCACGCGCCACGACCGGGAATTTCTTCCGGCTGTTTCGAGCGGCAGCGAAGACCTGACCAGCAAAAAAAAAAGCGCCTTTCGGCGCTTTTTCGTTTCCGGTGCGATCTTTCAGGCGTTGCTCTGCATGCCGCCTTTCAGCACGGCGACGGTGAAGCCGCGCTCGGCGAGAATGTATGCAGCGGCCGACGAGCGCCGTCCCGTATCGCAGAAGGCGACATAGGTCTTCTTCGGGTCCAGCGTGTTCATCTTCAGCCGCACGAAGTAAAGCGGCAGGTTGATCGCACCCTCAGGATGAGCGTTCTCGTATTCACTCGGCAGCCGCACGTCCAGCCACTGGCCGCCGTTCGCGACGAGCTGCCTTGCCTTTTCCAGATCGACCCAGTTCAGCATCGGTTCGTTCAGCAGGGTCTTGAAGTCGTCCTTGCCGAGACGCATCAGCTGGCCATCGGTCTTCATCGTGATCGTGGCATTGCGCTTGGCATCGGAAATCAGCGCTTCCTCGCCGAACGAATCGCCGACACCCAGTTCGGCAAGCCTGATGCCGGCCTTGTTGGTGGGCGTCTCGCGTGTCACCACGCATTTGCCCTGCGTGATGATGTAGAAGTAGTCGCCGTCCTCGCCCTGCTTGATGACGGTTTCACCGGCCTGCTTGTTGACCGGCTGCATGCGCATGAACATCGCCTGGATGTTGGCAGGCGGAATCTTGTGGAATGCCTTGGTCTGCAGGATGGCCGCCATCCAGTCGTCGCCGGTGTCTTCCTCGGCATGCAGCTCGCCGACCTCGAAGGAACCGGTCTGGTCCCACGTGAGCATGATGTCGAGCAGGTCCGAATCGACGGCGATGAACTCGATGTCCGTCTTCGCACGTGCACTGACGTGGCGCGGTGTCTGCGGTGCCAGCGGATGCTTCGAGTCCGGCGCGCCTCCCTTGACGACGCGCACCACCTTGTCGCCCTGGCGCAGTTCGAGTTCGCCCGAAAGCACGTAGATCGTGCGCTTGTCGTTGTCACCTTCCTTGAAGATGTAACGGCCGGCGCCGAGTTCCTGGATGATGGTCTTGCTGGCGATTTCCGCCTGGTTTTCAGGCTTCAGTCCGCTCAGCGGGGTAAAGGTCTTGAGCAACTCGCGGTCTACGTTCTTCGACATGCTGGATCGCCCGTGGTGATGTCTGTCCTGTTTGCAATGCTTTGCGTCGGCGGTGCTCCCGGCACCGCACAAGTCTACCACAAGGCATCCGGCTGCCGCCGGATCGGGGAATGGGGCGACGGATTTCCCGAGCACCGCCGACGCAAGGTCACGACGAGGCGGGGACCTTGCGCGGCATGCGATCCGCGCCGATGTGGACATAGGTGATCCGGCCGGTTGCGACCCGCACCTGTTCCTCGCGACCGTCGGTGTTGCGCATCGAGAACATCGTGATATCCACGCTGATCGATGTGTTGCCGACGCGATTCACATCCGTGTAGAAGCTCACCACGTCGCCCACGAACACCGGTCGCAGGAATGTGAACTCATTGACCGCGACCGTCACCACGCGCCCGCGCGCGCGGCGATAGGCGAGCACGGCGCCGGCGATGTCGGCGTGCGACATCAGCCAGCCGCCGAAGATGTCGCCAAGGCCGTTGGTGTCTGCGGGCATGGCCATGGTGCGGACGGTGGCTTCCTGGTCGTCCGGTGGTGTTTCGCGATACACGTCCTGTTCCTTCCTGCCGGTCAGAGGGTGAGGTTGTTCCAGCCGGCATCCGGCTTGAAACGGTCGCCGTAGCGCGCATGCAGCGCCTGCAGGCGCTCACGCATGCGCTCCACGCCCTGGCTGCGAATGAAGTTCGCCGGGCCGCCGCGGAACGGCGCAAAGCCGGTACCGAAGATCACGCCCGCATCAAGCAGGTCCGCGTCAGCCACGACTTCCTCGCGCAGGCAGGCCACGGCCTCATTGAGCATCGGGAAGATGAGACGGTCCTGGAGGTCGGCAGGGCCGCCATGCGCGCGACCTGCATCCTTCTGTGGCTTGCCTTCCGCGTCATAGCGATAGAAGCCTTCACCGGTCTTCTTGCCGAGTTTCTTCGCGGCGACCATGTCTTCCAGCCGTTTCGGCACGGCATGACCGAACTCCTTGCCGAGGATCCGTGCAACGGACAGGCAGACATCGAGGCCGACCGTATCCGCGAGCTCCACGGGCCCCATCGGCATGCCGAAGTTCTTCGCGGCGCGGTCGATGGCTTCCGCGGCGACGCCTTCCTCGGAAAGCAGCATGGCTTCCATGAGGTAGGGCATGAGAATGCGGTTGACGAGAAAGCCCGGCGACGACTTGCAGGGCACCGGCAGGCGATCGACATGGCGGGCAAAGGCCAGCGCCTTGTTCATCACGTCCTGGTCGGTGTCCTTCGAATGAATCACCTCGATCAGCGGCATCTGCGCCACCGGGTTGAAGAAATGCAGGCCGACGAGGTGGTTCGGATTGTCGAGCGCGGTGGCAAGCTCCTCGAGCCGGATGCTCGACGTGTTCGTCGCGAGCACGGCGTCCGGCTTCATCTTCTTCTTCAGTTCCCGGTAGAGGCTCTGCTTTGCCTCGGTGTTCTCGAAGATCGCTTCGATCACGAGATCTGCGTGCTTCGCGCCATCGCCCGCCACGTCCGCCTTCAGGCGATTCCAGGCTTCCGCGACCTTTGCCTCATTGCCCTTGAATTTCTTCTCGAACAGCTTGCGCGCGCGCTTCATCGCCGGGTCGATGTACTCGAGTTCACGATCCTGCAGCGTCACGTCGAAACCCTTGTAGACGCACCACGCCGCGATGTCGCCGCCCATCGTGCCGGCGCCCACGACATGCACGTGCTTGAGGTCGAAATTCTTCTTGTTGCCGAGACTCTTGAGCCGGTCCTGCAGAAGGAATACGCGCACGAGATTGCGGGACGTGTCGCCGACCATCAGCCTGGCGATGGAATGCGCCTCGGCGAGATACATCTGCTGCGGATTGCCGATGTGCTCCTTCCACAGGTCGATGATCGCGTAGGGCGCAGGGTAGTGATCCCTGCGCGCTTTCGCCGCAACCTGCTTCTCCAGCACCTTGCTGAATGCATGCCGCACACCGGGCAGGTTGAGCAGGCGCTGCGGCAGCGGCGGCTGGCGCTTTCCGGGCGGATTGAGTGCAAGGCGCACTGCGGCGTCATCGAGCTGGTCCGCGGATACGGCCCGGTCGATCAGGCCGGTTGCCTTTGCCTTCTTCACATTGAACGGCCGGCCGGTCAGCATCATCTCCATCGCCGCGACGACGCCGATCTTCTGCACGGAACGCACCGTGCCGCCGAAACCGGGATGGATGCCGAGATTCACCTCGGGCAGCCCGAGGCTGGTGCGCGGATCGTCCGCCGCGACGATGTAATCGCAGGCAAGTGCGAGTTCGAGACCGCCGCCAAGCGCGAAACCGTGCACGGCCGCAACGACCGGGCAGGGCAGCCGGTCAAGGCGATCCAGCACCTGCTGGCCGCGGCGGATGAGATCGAAGGCCTGTGCCGGCGTTTCGAGAACCGTGAATTCCTTGATGTCGGCGCCGGCAATGAAACCGCTGGCTTTCGCGGACTTGACGATCACCGCCTTCGGGAGACGCAGTTCCAGTTCCTTGATGCGCTCCTCGAGTTCGACCATGACGTGGCCGGAGAGGACATTCGTGCTTGCGCCCGGCTTGTCGAAGACCAGCCAGGCGATTCCGTTGCTGTCGCGTGTCAGCTGCCAGTTGCCGGCCGAGCCGTGATCAGCGCCGTTCTGTGTCATGTCGTTTCCTTTGAAGTGCCTGTTCTGAAGGTTCGGGTCAGATCGCTTCGCGCTGCCCCGGCGCCGTGAGGCCTGCGACCAGGAAGGGAATCAGCTGGGCGAGCGTGACCTCGGGTGACGCCTCGGTACGCGGCGCGGACGGATCGCGTGCAAGCAGTTTCAGCAGTCCCGCATCAAGGAACGCGTTGTGCAGCGTTCCCAGCATGAAATTCAGCCGCCAGCAGATCTCGTCGGGACTGAGCGCGGGGATGGCGCGCTGCATGGCATCCCGGTAGCGCTGCAGCACCGCATCGTTCTCGCGCGCATAGAAGCGTTCCACGTAACCGGCGGCCTCGTGCAGGCTCTGCGCGAGCAGGCGGGTCAGCACGCTGCCGCTTTCCTCCGTGCGCGCCTGCTCCACGAGCGGCTCGACGAAGGCGCGCACGATCGTCTCGACGCCTGGCGGCTCGGCGCTCGATTGCTCGAGTCGTTCGAGATTGCGCAGGCGTGCGGCGTTCAATGGTTCCAGATGGCGGCGATACACGGCCTCCACAAGCGCGTCCTTGGACCCGAAGTGGTAGTTGACCGCCGCGAGGTTCACGCCGGCCGCGGTCGTGATGGCGCGCAACGACGTCGCCCCGATGCCGGCTTCCGCGAACAGGCGTTCAGCCGTTGCGAGAATGCGGTCGCGGGTGGAATGACTGTTGGAAGCGTAGGTTGTTTCCATGATGCGGGACCGTTTAAAACAAGTGTTTCATGCTACAGGGCAAGGCTCCGCCCATGCAACCGCGCCGCGCGCAACCGCTATTTTTCCGGCTTCGCGAGCCGGCTGAAGCGCGTGCCAGGGGCAACCTTGAGCAGGTGTGCGCGCAACTGGCTGTCGACGAGGCTGATCGCCTGGTGGCGCGCATCATGCTCGTCGTCCAGCGCACCGCTCATGCTGCGCGTGATGTAGTTTCGCGCGGTGCGCTGCTTGAGCATCGAGGCATGCTCGTACACATCGAACCAGTCCTGCGGCGCGCGATCGCCGAACCGCCGGGCGGCGTAGTCGCGCAGGACTTCAAGACGCAGCTCGTTCGCGGCAAGGTACGCCTCGGCTTCGGCGTCACTCCCAATGACATCACCCGATTGCGCCCGCAGGCGGTCCTTGAGACCCTCCGGCAGCTCCAGGATTTCCCGGTTGATCATGCGCCGATCGATGCTGTCCATGAGTTCGCGACGAATCGCGCGCAGCGGCTCGGCGTCCGCCAGCGCCTGCGCCTCGAAGCGGAGCAGGTCCTCCCGCACTGCGTCGCGGTGGACGGGCGCGACGCGTGCATGCAGCGTCAGCCGTCGCGTCCGTTCCGCGTCGTCGAGGTCGGTCGTCGCAGGCCATTCATCCCACACACGCTGCATCGGCAGCGGCTTTCCCTGTCGCGAACGCGCATCGCGCCGCGCGCGACGAAGCATCGTCCAGCCTGTCACGGCTATGACCGTCAGCAACAGCACGGAGAAGGCAAGGAAGAAGATGTCCGACATTCCGCTCCTCTTGAAAACACGGCGCGCGGCTGCGGGCAAGTCTATCAACGATGCGCGAGCGAGGGGAGAACGCTTGCTTATGCGCGGATCTCGAAATCGCAGATCAGCGGCAGGTGATCCGAGAACGTCACGGTCGGAATCTCGAAATGCGTCACGATGATGCGCTCGTCATGGAAGATGAAATCCAGCTCGCGCCGCGGGGCATGGCTCGGATGCGTCGGCTGCGAGCGCACGTTGGAACTGAGCAGGTTGGTGCTCGCGAGAAATGCATAAAGCTCCGCCTCGCCGAAGAACGTGTTGAAGTCGCCGGCGACGATGACAGGGCGCGGTGTTGCATGAATGAGTTCCTGCAGGTCGTTCAGCTGGCGCTGCCGGTCGCGGTAGCCGAGCGACAGGTGCACGAGGAAGATGGACAGCTTCTCGAGTTCAAGCTCGATGATCAGCCGTTTCACGCCGCGCGAGAAGAAATGGAAACGCTGGCCGTGAACCGAGTGCCGCGTGATGAATGCATTGCCCTGCTTGTTCAGGACGGGAACGAACCGGTGCAGCGAATCGTGATGGTACTTGCATTGATAGGTATGCGCGTTGTGACCGAGCGCGACCGCGATGGTTTCCGCCTGGTTGCGGCGTCCGCCGGTGCGAAACGAACCAAGGTCCACTTCCACGAGTCCGAGAATGTCGGGGTTGATCGCTTCGAAGAAGCGGATGAGGCGCTCGAGATTCGGATGCGTGCGCCGCAGGTAACCGGCGCCCGGCACGGGCAGATGAAAATGACGGCTTGCGCCCGTTGCGTAGCGGATGTTGTAAAGAACGAATCGCATATCCTCGCCTGTATGGTCGGGCCGCGCCGGCGACAGCGCGCGCACCGGAGGCTCAAACCTATACTGTTGGAGTTCGTACGCAATTGGCAAGCCGGCAATTCCAGATGAATCACGACAAGAATCCACCCGCCGACGAGCAGAGTCACGACACCTTCACGGTATTCACCGAGGGTGATGAACTCTATGACGACATGCTCTGGCACCTGCGCCGTGCGAAGCGCAGCGTGCGCCTGGAAAGTTACATCTTCGAGAACGACGCGATCGGCGGCGAGTTCATCGAGGCGTGCTGCGAACGCGCGCGCGCCGGTATCGACGTGCGCCTGCACCTCGACGCGCTCGGATCGCTGATGCTTTCGCTCAGCGATGCGCCGGAAAGACTGCGCGAGGCCGGTGCAAGCGTGCGCTGGTTCAATCCCGCGCGACTGCTGCGCCTGCTGAAACTCAACCGCCGCAATCATCGCAAGCTGCTCGTCGTCGACGACGAACGTGCATGGCTCGGCGGCTTCAACATCCATGACGACAGCTCGCGCCGCTACACCGGCGAGGAATGCTGGCGCGATACGCATCTTCGCATCGTCGGTCCGCTCGCGCGGGTTGCAGCGGAATACTTCGACCACCTGTGGCAGGGCAGGCGCAACTGGCGCGCACCGGCCGATGTCGATCGCGGCGCGTTCCTGGTCTCGAACCACAACCTGCGTCAGACGCACCGCTTCCGCCGGCTGCTGAAACGCCGCATGCGCACCGCCGCGGAAAGCGTGTGGCTCACGACACCGTACTTCATGCCGGATCACGCCACGCAGCAGGAGATGGCGCGCGCGGCGCGCCGCGGCGTCGACGTTCGCCTGCTCGTACCGTACAAGACGGACCGGCCGGTGACGCAGTGGGCGGCGCGCGCAGCGTATTCGCAACTGCTTGCCGCCGGCGTGCGCATCTACGAATACAGGCCGCGGCTGCTGCATGCAAAGACCGCAGTCATCGACAGCCGCTGGTGCACCATCGGCACCGCCAACATCGATTACCGCAGCTTTTATGTGAACTACGAGCTCAACCTCATCTCCTCGCGCGCGGATCTCGCCGGCATATTGCGCAAGAATTTCCTCGACGATCTCGAGGTCTCCCGCGAGATTCTTCATTCCGCATGGAAACTGCGCGGCTGGTCGATGCGCGCCGAGGAAGTCGTCGGCTGGCTTGCGCGCAAGTTTCTCTAGCCGCACCGATCCGCCGTTCCGGTATGCATGGTATGCCCGATACTGACGGGCCGCGACGAACCTACAATGAACGCTGTTTTTCCCCGAGAAACAGGAGTCGCGCCATGAAAAAGAACGCTTTTTCCACTGCCGTGCTGTTCGCCCTCGCCACGTTGTGTCTTTCGGCATTCGCCGGCGAACCGCAGCGCGACCGAAAATCCGACGCGCGCGCATCCGCGGAATTCATCGACGCGCAGAACGAATCCACCGGCAAGGCGACTCTGACCGAAACGCCGAACGGCGTACTTGTCGAGGTCGAACTCGAAGGACTGAAACCGGGATGGCATGCCTTTCATGTGCATGAGCGTGGCAAATGCAGCGCGCCGGATTTCAAGTCGGCCGGCGAACACTACGCACCGCACGGCAAGAAACATGGCGCAAAGATGAAGCAGGGTCCGCACGCGGGCGACATGCCGAACATTCATGTCGGCGATGACGGCAAGGCGACGTTCGAGGTGCTGCTCGACCGGACGTCTCTCGGCGGCGGCAAGGCGTCCCTGCAGGACAAGGACGGCTCGGCGCTGATGGTGCACGAGAAGGCGGACGACTACGCGTCGCAGCCGTCGGGCAATGCGGGTGCGCGCGTGGCGTGCGCGGAGATCAAGGCGGGATAAGGAGGCGGATCATGCAGCACGAACCCGGCACGCAACGGAACCCGGCGACGAAACATCCGCGACCGCCGCAGCCGCCGCAACGCCAGGACATTCCCGGCCGCACGGATGAAATGACGCCGGCGCCGGATCATGGCGAGCACAGCTACAAGGGCAGCGGGCGGCTCAGCGGACGTGCAGCAATCATCACCGGTGCGGATTCAGGCATCGGCCGCGCCGTCGCCATCGCGTTCGCGCGCGAAGGTGCGGACGTTCTCATCTCGTATCTCGAAGAGCACGACGATGCGCACGAAACCGCACGCTGGGTGGAAGAGGCCGGACGCAAGGCAATCACCGTCGCCGGTGACATCCGCGAGGAAGCGCACTGCCGCGCACTCGTCGAACGCGCGACGACGGAGTTCGGCAAGCTCGACATACTCGTCAACAACGCCGCGCACCAGGCGACGTTCAAGAGCATCGAGGACATCAGCGCAGCGGAATGGGATGCGACGTTCCGCTCCAACATCTACAGCGTCTTCTACCTGTGCAAGGCCGCCATCCCGCGCATGCAGCCGGGCAGCACGATCATCAACACCTCATCGATCAACGCGACCGATCCGAGCCCGTCCCTGCTTGCCTATGCGACAACGAAAGGCGCGATCGCGAACTTCACCGCCGGGCTCTCCGGCATGGTTGCAAAGCAGGGCATACGCGTGAATGCCGTCGCGCCGGGCCCCATATGGACGCCGCTCATTCCTTCGACGATGCCGATGGAAAAGGTGAAGAACTTCGGCAGCAACACGCCGCTCGGTCGCGCCGGCCAGCCCGCGGAACTTGCGCCGGTGTTCGTGCTCCTTGCATCGGACGAATCGAGCTACATGACCGGCGCGCTGGTCCCGGTCACGGGCGGACGGCTCATGCTCTGACGGCAACACCGCGAACACCCATATAAGATGTGTCGCCGTGGCTTCCACGACGAGTAACGCTGTGATAGACCTCGGCATGTCTCCATGCTTCCGGCAACGGACAGGATCCCGACATGCAGCTGAAGCCGATCTATCGCATCACGGTGTTCGTACCGCGCGATGCACTGCGCCCACTGGTCGAAGGCGTCAAGCGCATCTACCCGCTCGGGGATGATTACTACGACAGCGTGCTTTGGTATCTCGAAGATGCGCGCGAGGAGTTCCGCGCGCGTCCCGGTTCACGACCGGCGCGCGGCGATGTCGGCAGCCTTCACCAGGAACCGGTGAGCATGCTGGTGTTCTCGTTGCCGCGCGACGAGCGCGTGCTTGAAGACGTTCTCGACAACGGCATACGCGCCAACCATCCCTGGGAAGCGCCTGGCCTGTTCGTCGAGGAGTCGTGGACGCTGGAACATCCCGGTGCGTGAAATCAGGCGTGGGTATCGTGCACCTGGCGATACCACCATTCGGCGATGATCTGGCCGACGGCGGGATTCACGAGATAGCCATAGATGCGATGCGGGTTCAGCCCTTCGTCGTCGCGGTAATGGTTGTAGATCCTGCCGAGATGGTCGCTGATGTTTTCCACGAGGCCGAACTCGATCATCTCGTGGTAGTCGTCACGCAGCCGCGCATCCAGCGCGGTTTCATCGCCGACCGCGGACACGTTGATCCACTCGCGGATGCAGCCGGGGTAGCGCGTGCCGCCGATGTGGTTGTGCCCGAGCAGGCGCGCCTTCACGAACCGCATGCCGAGCGGGCTGCCAAGCGTAAGCAGTACATCGACCTTCGTGCGCACGCCGTATTGGTGCGTCATCAGCCACAGTGCGTTGTACGCAATTACCGAGCCAAGGCTGTGACCGATCAGCAGCACCGGTTCATTTTCCGCAAGCAGCGGGTGGAGCATGTCGATGACCGTGGCGTGCGCAAGTTCCGCGCTGCCGCCCATGTTGGTGAAGTAGCGATGCGTTTCCTCGATCGTCGAGCGCGCGGCCTCGTCGGCGAACACGCTGATGAGTCGCGGAAAATAGTCCGCCACCGAGTAGGTGAATGCCGTCATGCGCTTGCGCCACAGCCGCGCTTCTTCCATGTCGCCGGCCGTCGCGCCGTGCTGGTGAAGCAGGGCGTCTATCCACGGCAGTTCCTCCGCGACGGACGTCTCCATGCCGTAGTACTCCTTGTTCCAGGCAGCCGTCATGAAATCATCGGCATGCTGCACGAGATCCGCGTGCATCTCCGGGCTTGCGCGCCGCACGCCTTCCAGCAGGCAGCGCCACAGCTGCGCGCGATGCGCATCGGGCGGCGGCTTCGGATTCTTGCCGGGAATGAAGATGATCTTTGCCATGCGTGAATCTTAACGGCTGTTCGGCACCGCGCCATGAAGGGAATACCGGTTGCTCAGCGCAGGATGCTCTGGAATCCTTCGCCGCATGCTTGAACTCGTCGCACACCGCGGCTACCCGGCGCGCTTTCCGGAAAACTCGCTGCCCGGCATGCGCGCAGCACTCGACGCCGGCGCGCGTTACGTGGAATTCGACGTGCAGTTCTCGCGCGACGGCGTGCCGGTCGTGCTGCATGACGCAAACCTGTTGCGCGTGACCGGCAGGCGGGGAGCCGTGTTTCTCATGGATTACGCGGACATCCGCGCGCGCAAGGCCGGTGAACCGGCACGCTTCGGCCGCCGCTACCGCGATCTTCGCATTCCGCATCTTGCAGACATGCTCGAACTGATCGACGAGTATCCGGGTGTTACGGCATTCGTCGAGGTGAAGCGCGCGTCGTTATGGAAGATCGGCCGCGAAAAGGCATTGCACGCGCTTCGTCCGCTGCTTCGGCCGCGGCGCGATCACGCGGTGCTGCTGTCGTTCGACCGCGCCACTCTTGCCTCCGCGCGCGGGGAATTTCGCATCGGCTGGGCATTCGAGCCATGGAAGATTCACATCCGCCCGCAGGCGGAGCAACTGCAGGCGGAATTCCTGTTCACCAGCCTGCGCGGTTTGCCGCCCGGCGCGGATTCCTTCTGGCCAGGACCCTGGCAATGGGCGGTCTACGAGGTCCCGGACCTGGCCGAAGCGCAGATGCTGCGCGCCTTCGGCGCTCACCTGATCGAAACCGACCACATCGCCGAGTGGCTGCCGGAGAAACCCCTCACGGACATGCGCTGAGTTACGCCGTTTTGTTTCCGTCATCCGGCCTCATGTCCATGGAAGGCGAAACAAGACGGAGGAACGCCAATGGAGAACGTCTGGGTGATAGCGGCGGACAGCGTCCGCGCACGACTGTTCCGCGCCGAGCACATCACCGGCCCGCTGCGTGAAGTGCAGGATTTCGTAAACCCCGCGTCACGCCTGCAGGAGCGCGAACTGGTCACCGACGGCAAGGGGAGTGCGTTCGGCAACGGTTCGGCACAGCGGCAGAAGTACGAGCCGCCGTCCGAGAAGGAACACCAGGCGCAGCTGTTCGCGCACGAGATCATCGAGGAAGTGGAAAAACTCCGCGCACGCGGCGAGCTTGAGCGTTTCCACGTCATTGCCGATCCGTCCTTCCTTGGACGCCTCCGCGAGAACTACTCGCCACCGTTGCAGAAATGCGTAGGGCAGGAGATCACGAACCACGCGACGCAGAACCGTCCCGAGCAGATCCGCGATCTCCTGCCATACCGGATGTGATCACAGCCGCGCACGCCCAAGACGCAGCGCGTTCGCAATCACCGATACCGAGCTTGCGCTCATCGCCGCCGCGGCGAGCATCGGGCTCAGCAGCAGCCCGAAGAACGGATAAAGGACACCCGCGGCGACCGGAACGCCGACGGCGTTGTAGATGAACGCGAAGAACAGGTTCTGGCGGATGTTGCGCACGGTCGCTTCCGACAGGCGGCGCGCGCGCAGGATGCCGGAAAGGTCGCCTTTCACGAGCGTCACGCCGGCGCTTTCCATGGCGACATCCGTGCCCGTACCCATGGCAATGCCGACATCCGCAAGGGCGAGCGCGGGCGCATCGTTGATGCCATCGCCCGCCATCGCAACAATGCGGCCTGCGGCCTTGAGCGCGCGCACCTTGTCTGCCTTGTGTTCCGGCAGCACGTCCGCGACCACGTCGTCGATGCCGAGCGTGCGCGCAACCGCCTCCGCGGTCCTGCGGCTGTCGCCGGTGAGCATCACGACATGCATGCCTTCATCGCGCAGCGCGCGGATCGCAGCCGGCGTCGTTGCCTTCACCGGATCCGCCACGCCGAGCACGCCCGCAAGCCTGCCGTCGATCGCGACGAGCATCGCGGTGCGGCCCTTGCCGCGCATCGCATCCGCGATGCTGTCGGCCGCATCGCGAGCGATGTTCATTTCATCCAGCAGCGCGGCATTGCCAAGCACGACCTCGCGGCCATCGACGCAACCGCGCACACCCTTGCCCGTCAACGATTCGAAATCCCGCGCATCGCGCAGTTCGACGCCGCGCGCGGTTGCACCGCGCACGATGGCAGCCGCGAGCGGATGTTCACTTGCGCGTTCAAGCGATGCGGCGGCCTCGAGCAACGCGCCGGCATCGAATCCACCAACGGTTTCAACATCGGCGAGCTTGGGACGGCCTTCCGTCAGCGTGCCTGTCTTGTCGACGATGAGCGTGTCCACCGCGCGCAAGCGTTCGATGGCCTCGGCGTTTCGAAACAGCACACCCGCCTGCGCGCCCTTGCCGGATGCGACCATGATCGACATCGGCGTGGCGAGACCGAGCGCGCAGGGGCAGGCGATGATCAGCACCGCGATGGCATTCACCAGCGCGTGCGAGAAACGCGGCTCGGGACCGAACCCGAACCAGGCGACGAACGTCGCCGCCGCGATCAGCAGCACGGTGGGCACGAACCACGCCGCGACGCGATCCGCGAGCACCTGGACGGGGGCGCGGGAACGCTGCGCGTCCGCGACCATCTGCACGATGCGCGCGAGCAGCGTTTCCCCGCCGACGCGCTCCGCCGTGACGACGAGCGCGCCGGTGCCGTTCACCGTCGCGCCGATGACGCGCTCGCCGGCGGATTTCTCGACGGGAACCGGTTCGCCGGTGAGCATGGATTCATCGACGCTGGAGCGGCCTTCGAGCACCACGCCATCGACGGGAACCTTCTCGCCGGGACGTACCCGCAGGCGATCGCCGATGACGATGTGTTCCAGCGGCACATCCGCTTCGCTGCCATCGGCCGCAATGCGTCGCGCGGTCTTCGGCGCAAGCCCGAGCAGCGCGCGGATGGCCGTGCCCGTGCGCGCCCGCGCGCGCAGTTCCAGCACCTGGCCAAGCAGCACCAGTACCGTGATCACCGCCGCCGCCTCGAAGTACACGCCGACCGCGCCGTGCGCATCGCGCAGGGCAGGCGGGAACAGTTGCGGCAGGAGGGCCGCCACCACGCTGTAGCCATAGGCAGCGCCGGTGCCGAGTGCGATCAGCGTGAACATGTTCAGCGAACGCGTCTCGAACGACTTCCAGCCACGCACGAAGAATGGCCAGCCGCCCCACAGCACCACCGGCGTGGCGAACGCGAGTTCAAGCCATGTGCCGGCACGGTGCGACAGGACGCCGTCCAGCCAGGGACCGATACCCGGCAGCATGCGGCCCATCGCGAGCAGCAGCACGAGCACCGCGAACGGCAGGCTCACCGCGAAGCGACGGGTCATGTCGATGAGTTCGGGATTCGCATCATCGGCATCGGCCGGGGTGCGTGGCTCGAGCGCCATGCCGCAGATCGGGCAGTCGCCCGGCGCGTCGCGCACGATTTCCGGATGCATCGGGCAGGTCCATTCCGTGCGCATCACCGCGGGCTGCGCGCGTTCCAGCGCCATGCCGCATTTCGGGCAGGCGCCGGGCAAATCGGACTCCACGCCGGCACACATCGGGCAGTAGTACGCCTTGCCGCCCGCAGGTTCGCGGCGGACATGGCCGTGATGATGATGGTTCGCGTGATGGTCGTGGGCAGGTGGCGCTGCGGGTCTGTCGTGGCAGCAATGCTTGTGGGCGGACATAGGTGCCTCCCGGGAAGTGCTACTTCCCTCCGTAGCGGTTGAGCACATCGAACAGTTCGTCGAGCTTTTCGCTGCCCGCCTTGCTGTCGGGCGAGGCGAGGGCGCCGGCAACGCAATGATCGACGTGTGCGCGCAACACCTGCTCCTCGACCTTGCGAAGTGCGGCATGCACCGCGCGCATCTGCACGAGGATGTCCACGCAGTAGCGGTCTTCCTCGATCATCCGGGCGATGCCGTCGATCTGGCCGCGAATGCGGGCGAGGCGTTTGAGCTGATCGTGGTGGTCGGCGTGCGTTTTCATGGCCGGATTATACCCCTATGGGGTATACGGCATGCAACATCATCTTCAAGTGAATTATAAGAATTAAAAGAAACAACAAGTTACACCGCATTCTTGATGTTTGGTGAACATGTTCCACGCGCTCGGTGGGGTATCGGTTGACGTGATTGTCCAGCGCTGCCAAGGCAAACTGCACTAGAATCGTGCGCACTCGGCCCCAACTTGTACGGCGCATGGACCGCGCTCCATCCAGCCATCCGGGGGGAAGGCATGCGGTACCTGCGGTTGTGCGCGGCGCTTGCGGTCGCGCTCTCAGGGTGCGGTTCGTTCGCGGCGGCGCCGTTGCTTCGCGTCGAATACCCCGGGTTCACGCTGTGGCTGGACTGCGCGGAACGCGGCGCGCAGCGCTTCCACTACCGCGCCGAAGCGGACACCGGAACCCTTCGGCGCGCGGCAGGTTTTGCGCTGGACCCGGACGTCCCGGCGCGCTGCCAGCAGGCAACCACCGCGAGTTACCGGTATGCGACGGAATCCTACGATCGCGGGCACCTCGTTCCCGCGAACCACCTCGATCACC
>CAZRFE010000045.1:0-19559 GCA_964599565.1 uncultured Gammaproteobacteria bacterium | reverse complement strand
CGACAGACTTGCCGGAACCCGTCGTGCCCGCGATCAGCAGGTGCGGCATGCGCGCGAGATCCGCGACCGTCGGATGGCCGGAAATATCCTTGCCGAGCGCGAGCGTGATCGGCGAGCCGGTGCGGTCGTATTCCTGCGACTTGAGAATCTCGCCGAGCGTGACCATCTCGCGCGTCTCGTTCGGAATCTCGAGACCGACGGTGGACTTGCCGGGAATCACCTCGACGACGCGCACGGAAATCGCGGACAGCGCGCGCGCAAGATCCTTCGCGAGATTCGAGATCTGGCTGACCTTCACGCCCGGCGCCGGCTGCAGTTCGAAGCGCGTGATCACGGGCCCAGGGTTCACCGCGACAACCTGCACTTCCACGCCGAAGTCCGCGAGCTTCATCTCGACCTGGCGCGACATCGCTTCCAGCGCTTCCGCGGAATAGCCCTGGACCTTCTCCGGCGGATTGTCGAGCAGCGACAGCGGCGGCAGTTCGCCGCTCGCGGCCGGCTCGAACAGCTGCACCTGGCGTTCCTTTTCCACGCGCACGCTCGGCTCGACCTTCACGATCGCAGGCTCGATGCGCGGTTTCGGCTTTTCCTTGCGCTGCTCGGTCGCAACACGCACGAGCTCGACACGCTGCTGGCGCGACTTCTGGTCTTCCATCGCCTGCTTCGCGCGCTCCATGCGATTGCGCAGCACTTCGATCGCCGTAAGCGTGAAGCGGCCGGTCGCATCCATCACGTTGAGCCAGGAGATGCCGGTGAACAGCGTCACGCCGCCGAGAAACAGCGCGAGCAGCAGCACGGTCGCACCGAGATTGCTCAGCATTCCGGCGAGACCGTCGCCGATGAAGCTGCCGAGTATGCCGCCCGACCCCTTCGGCGCCGCTTCGAACCCGACCTGCCAGTGCAGGTGTGCAAGCGCGGCCGCGCCGGCGAGCGTGAGCACGAAGCCGAGCAGCTTGAGCGAGACGGCGAGCTTGTTGATGGGACCGTCGAGAACCGGACGGGCGGAGAAGATCATCCAGCCGCCGAGCAGGACGAGGATCGGAAACAGGTGCGCGGGATAGCCGAACAGCAGCAGCAGCAGATCGGCTGCATAGGCGCCGACCGGGCCGATCCAGTTGCGGACCGCTCCGGAATCGCCGGTGTAGGAAAAGCCGGGATCCTGGTGGTGATAGCTCGCGAGCGCGGTGCCGAGCAGCAATGCGAGGCCGACAAAGACCCAGAGGACCGCTTCACGCAGCCCCCGGGCCAGCTGGTGACCCAGCATCGGTTCGTCGTCGTCGCGCTTCTTGGTGCGCCTGGCCTGCGCCAATGTTCACCCCGGATATCAGCTACTTTCCGTAACTGTTTATATTATTTGAAAAAATTATTCCACTTATGCCATCACAGCCGGGCGCGGCGAGACGCCTCGCCCGGCCAGGGATCACAGCAGCGCGGGATGAACGACCTTGCCGTTTTCCACGTTGACGCCCTTCACCAGGGCCGCGTTGTCGCGCCATTTGCCCGATGCGAGGATCGATGTGTAGCGCGCGATGGCCGCGGACAGCGCCTGCGACGAGGTGCGCGGCACCGCACCCGGCATGTGCGTGACGGTGAAATGCGTGACGCCTTCCCAGACATACGTCGGGTTGTCCCAGGTGGTCGGCTTCGCGGTCTCGATGCAGCCGCCCTGGTCGATCGCGATGTCGACGACGACCGAGCCCGGCTGCATGGCCTTGACCATGTCCGCGGTGACGACGCGCGGCGCCTTCGCACCGGGGATCAGCACCGCGCCGATGACGACGTCGGCGGCCGCGACGGCGTCGGCGACATCCTTCACGTGCGGATACAGGCCGGTGACGTTCGGGCCGAGCGCGCGCATCTTTTCAAGCTTGTCGATGTCGAGATCGAACACGGTCACTTCCGCGCCCATGCCGGCCATGATGGTTGCGGCCGCGCCGCCGGAGACACCGGCGCCAAGGATCACGATGCGGCCGCGACGCGTCGCGGGGATGCCGCCGAGCAGCACGCCCTTGCCGCCGTTCGGCGCATGCAGCAGCGTCGTCGCCCACTGCGCGGAAAGACGTCCGGCGATGTCGGACATCGGTGCGAGCAGCGGCAGCTTGCCGTTCACCTCGACGGTCTCGAAGGCAACCGCCGTGAGGCCAATGCGCTTGAGTTCGTCGGTAAGGTGCGGTTCCGCCGCCAGGTGCAGGTAGCAGAACAGCAGGTGTTCCTTGCGCAGGTGCTTGAGGTCTTCCGCGATCGGCTCCTTGACCTTCACGATCATCTCGGCCGTTTCGTAAAGCTTCGCCACGTCCGCGATCACTTCAACGCCGACGGCGCGATAATCGTCATCGCTGTAGCCGCTCTTCACGCCCGCGCCGGCTTCCACCATCACGGCGTGACCTTCCTTGACGAGTCCCGCACACGCGGCGGGAATCAGGCCGACACGGCCTTCCAGCGGCTTCAGTTCGCGGGGAATACCAATGCGCATCTTGTGTTCACTCCTTTACGGTGCGGGGTCGTTTCGGTACATTCTGCGGCCTTGTCATTGGACCTTGCGTCCCCAGATAGTGCGCTGCGGCGGCAGTTTCCTGGCCCGCAGCAGCGTCAAGAGTCATCCGGATTTCGTTCCGCAGCAAAGGCCGAATTATACATGAGCGACACCAGACATTGCCGCCTTCTCATCCTTGGCTCGGGCCCCGCGGGCTATACCGCCGCCGTCTACGCCGCGCGTGCGAACCTCAAGCCGGTGCTCGTCACCGGGCTTGAACAGGGCGGCCAGCTGATGACCACGACGGACGTCGACAACTGGCCGGGCGACGTGGAAGGACTGCAGGGACCGGCGCTGATGGAACGCATGCGCGAACACGCGCAGCGTTTCAACACCGAGATCGTCTTCGACCACATCCACACCGCGACGCTCACGGAGAGGCCTTTCCGCCTTGAAGGCGACAACGGCATCTACACCTGCGATGCGCTCATCATCGCAACCGGCGCGACCGCGATGTATCTCGGCCTCGATTCCGAAGAGAAGTTCAAGGGCAAGGGCGTGTCCGCGTGCGCGACCTGCGACGGGTTCTTCTACCGCAACCAGAAGGTCGCGGTCATCGGCGGCGGCAACACCGCGGTCGAGGAAGCGCTGTATCTCTCGAACATTGCATCGGAAGTGCATCTCGTGCATCGCCGCGACGAACTGCGCGCGGAAAAGATCCTGCAGGACCAGCTGTTCGAGAAGGCGAAGAACGGCAACGTCAGGCTGCACTGGAAGCGCAACCTCGATGAAGTGCTCGGCGACGACAGCGGCGTCACGGGCATCCGCCTGCATTCTTCGGAAGATGTGAACAAGAAGGAAGAACTCGAACTCACCGGCGTGTTCATCGCCATCGGCCACAAGCCGAACACCGCGCTGTTCGAAGGACAGCTCGACATGGAAGGCGGCTACATCGTGGTGAACAGCGGCATCAAGGGCAATGCCACGGCAACCAGCATTCCCGGCGTGTTCGCCGCCGGCGATGTGATGGATCACGTCTACCGCCAGGCAATCACGTCCGCAGGCACCGGCTGCATGGCCGCGCTCGATGCCGAGAAATACCTCGACGCGCTGGCAAAGAAATAACACGCCATCAATGGCCGAGCCGAACATCGTCACGATGAACGGTCTTGGCGGGATCGCACCCGCGGCGTGGAATGCGCTCGCGGGTGCGGATCATCCGTTCGTCACGCACGCCTACCTGCACGCGCTTGAAAGCTCCGAAAGCGCGGACGCAACAACAGGCTGGGAGCCGGTCCACCAGGTCGCATCGGACGGCGACCGTCTCACCGGCGCCCTGCCGCTCTACCGGAAGCATCACTCCTTCGGCGAATTCGTCTTCGATTTTGCATGGGCGGATGCCTGTCATCGCGCCGGTCTTGCTTACTACCCGAAACTCCTCACCGCCATTCCGTTCACGCCGGTCGACGGACCGCGCCTGCTTGGAACGCACGCCGACGCGCTGATCGACGCCGGACTTTCAATGATGCAGGAAGAGAACCTGCTGAGCTGGCACATCCTGTTTCCGCGCGCAGAAGAACACGAGCGCTGGATGGCGCACGGATTCATGCCGCGCATGACGACGCGCTTTGCATGGACGAACGATGGGCATGACGATTTCGAGGGCTTCCTCGGTGCGCTGAAGCAGAAGCGCCGCAAGGAAATTCGCCGCGAGCGCCGCCAGGTTGCAGATGCGGGCGTGCAGTTTCGCGTCATGCACGGCCGCGACCTGGATGACGCGACACTCGATGCGATCTATCGCTGCTACGCGCGCACCTATCATCTGCGCGGACAACTGCCCTATCTCACGCCACGGTTCTTCCGCCTGCTCGCACAGGCAATGCCGGATGCATTTGTCGTATTCGCCGGCGAGCGCGATGACGAAGTGCTCGCGGCCGCGATCTGCCTGCGCGATGCACAATCGCTGTACGGCCGCTGGTGGGGAACGCACGAAGACCTCCCGGGCCTGCATTTCGAGGCGTGTTACTATCAGGGCATCGATTACTGCCTTGAAAACGGCCTCGCGCGCTACGATCCGGGAATACAGGGCGAGCACAAGATTGCGCGCGGTTTCGCCCCGGAACCGTCCTGGTCACTGCACCGCTTCAACCATCCCGGACTCGAGTCGGCCGTGCGCGCCGCGCTCGCCAGGGAAACGCCGATGATCGAGCACTACATGGCGACATGCCGGGAACATCTGCCGTTTCGAAACGGGGCATGACGTGACCGGCCTGCACTGGATCACGCCCGACGAACCCGCGGATGCTTTTCCGCCCGTCGATCGCGCGCTTCGCGATCCCGATGGCCTGCTGGCCGTCGGCGGCAATCTTGAAATGAACCGCCTCCTCAGTGCGTACCGCAAGGGAATCTTTCCCTGGTTCAATCCCGGACAGCCTGTCCTGTGGTGGTCGCCCGACCCGCGCGCGGTGCTGTTTCCGGCAGAGCTTCATCTCAGCCGCAGCCTGCGGCGCACATTCCGCCGCAATCGTTACCGCTGGTCGATCGACGAGGATTTCGAAGGCGTGATCCGCGGCTGCGCGAGCACGCCGCGCCGCGACCAGGCCGGTACGTGGATCACCGGCGACATGCTTTCCGCGTATCTCGCACTGCATGCAGGCGGATACGCGCACTCCGTGGAAGCGTGGGACGGCGACGTGCTCGCAGGCGGCATCTACGGCGTCGCGCTCGGGCGCGTCTTCTTCGGCGAATCGATGTTCTCGCGCAGTCCCGATGCATCGAAGACCGCCGTCGTCGTGCTTGTGCGGGAGATGATCGCGCGCGGTTTCGCCGCGCTCGACTGCCAGGTTGCATCGGACCATCTTGCAACGCTCGGCAGCCGCGACATTCCGCGCGCCGAATTCCTCCACCTGCTCGAACAGTACGCGCAGCATGACTCGCCGGGCCGCTGGGAACGCCAGGTTCCTGTCGATGACCTGCACGTGTTCGACCCGGCCGTCGAGGCGAATGCGACGGAGCGTTGCGCATGAAGGCCGGCATCAACGGCAAGACCATCCGGCGCCTGCCGCTGTATCTCACACCGGCGCATGAATGCAGTTACTACGCGGATCGCGAAGCGCGCACCGTGTTCGGCGATCCGCGCCACACACCGGACATGGAAACGCAGACACTGCTCGCGCAGCAGGGATTTCGCCGCAGCGGACGCTACCTGTATCGCCCCGAGTGCAGCGGCTGCGGCGCATGCATCGCGGCGCGCATCGATGTACGCGCCTTTCACCCGGATCGCAGCCAGCGCCGCAACCTGCGCAACAACGCAGCACTCGATGTCAGCGTTCAGCAACCCTGGTGCGACGACGGCCTGCTCGCCTTGTACAACCGTTACCAGTCACGGCGGCACGAGGACGGACAGATGCTCGCTGCAAGCCGGCAGGAATTCGAGGAGTTCCTGCTCGCCGACTGGAGCGCAAGCCGTTATCTCGAAATCCGTTTCGGCGCCGAACTGCTGGCGCTGACGGTGTTCGACCGCCTGCAGGACGGACTCTCGGCGGTATACACCTTCTATGATCCCGATGCGGAGAAACGCGGTCCGGGCGTGTTCGCGATCCTCAAGCTGATCGAGCTCGCCGCGAATGAAGGCCTGCCATGGGTGTACCTCGGCTACTGGCTCCCCGATCACCCGAAGATGGACTACAAGCGACGCTTTCGTCCGCTGGAAATCCTCACAGGCGGCAAGTGGCGGCGGTTGCAGTCACGGGAGCCATGAGGCAGAATCCCCGCCCTTCGGTCCAAGAACTGGTGAATCAATACCTTATGGCAAAAGAAGACGCGATCCAGATGGAGGGCGAGGTCCTCGAGACGCTCCCGAACACGACGTTCCGCGTGAAGCTCGACAACGGTCACGTCGTGACGGCTCACATCTCGGGTCGCATGCGGAAGCACTACATCCGCATTCTCACCGGCGACAAGGTCACCGTCGAACTGACACCCTACGATCTCAGCAAAGGACGCATCGTCTACCGCGGACGCTGAGTCGCTTTGACGGATAAAGAAAACCGGCGCATGCGCCGGTTTTTTTTTCCTTTCGGGAAACGCGAACTCACACGGTCGCTTCCGCGCCGTTCGCCGTCACCGCGATGTCGAGCGCATCACCCGCGACGCTCACCTTCACCTGCCCGCCCGATGCGAGCTTGCCGAACAGGAGTTCTTCGGCGAGCGGGCGCTTGATGTGTTCCTGCACCACGCGCGCCATCGGGCGTGCGCCCATCTTCGGATCGTAGCCACGCGCGGCGATCCAGGTGCGCGCCTCGTCGTCCACTTCGATCGCGACGCCCTTTTCTTCCAGTTGCGTTTCAAGCTCCACGATGAACTTGTCGACCACCTGCGCGATGGTGCGTTCATCGAGGCCTTCGAACTGGATGATCGCATCGAGACGGTTGCGGAACTCCGGCGTGAACACGCGACGAATGACTTCCATTGCATCCGTGGAGTTGTCCTGCCCGGCGAAACCGATCGACGTGCGGCTCATCTCCTGTGCGCCCGCGTTCGTGGTCATCACCAGGATCACGTTGCGGAAGTCCGCCTTGCGGCCGTTGTTGTCCGTCAGCGTGCCGTGATCCATCACCTGCAGCAGCAGGTTGAACACTTCCGGATGCGCCTTCTCGATTTCATCCAGCAGCAGCACGCTGTGCGGGTTCTTGATGACGGCTTCCGTCAACAGTCCGCCCTGGTCGAAGCCGACGTATCCCGGCGGCGCGCCGATGAGACGCGACACCGTGTGACGTTCCATGTACTCGGACATGTCGAAGCGCACGAGTTCGATGCCCATCGCCTTCGCAAGCTGGCGCGTGACTTCCGTCTTGCCGACACCGGTGGGTCCTGCGAACAGGAACGAACCGATCGGACGGTTCTCGGGACCCAGCCCCGAGCGCGACATCTTGATCGCGGATGACAGCGTATCGATCGCCTTGTCCTGCCCGTAGATGACAAGACGCAGGTTGCGATCGAGATTGCGCAACACGTCCTTGTCCGACACGGAGACGCTCTTCGGCGGAATGCGCGCGATCTTCGCGACAATGTTCTCGACATCCTGCACGGTCACGCTCTTGCGCCGCTTGTTCGGCGGCAGCAGGCGCAGGTTCGCGCCCGCTTCGTCGATGACATCGATCGCCTTGTCCGGCAGGTGACGGTCGTTGATGTGCTTCGCGGCGAGCTCTGCCGCCGCCTGCAGCGTCTTCGTCGGATATTTCACATCGTGATGTTCCTCGAAACGCGAGCGCAGCCCCTTGAGAATCTCGATCGTTTCCGCAACCGTCGGCTCCGGCACGTCGATCTTCTGGAACCGGCGCGACAGCGCGCGATCCTTCTCGAAGATGCCGCGGTATTCCTGGTACGTCGTCGAGCCGATGCATTTCAGTTCGCCGTTGGCAAGCATCGGCTTGATGAGATTGGATGCGTCCATCACGCCGCCCGACGCCGCACCTGCGCCGATCACGGTATGGATTTCATCGATGAAGAGAATTGCGTGATGCTGCTTCTTCAGCTCCGCAAGCACGCCCTTCAGGCGTTTCTCGAAATCGCCGCGATACTTCGTGCCTGCAACCAGCGCGCCGAGATCAAGCGAGTAGATGACGGCATCCTGCAGGACGTCCGGCACTTCGCCGTCGACGATCTGCTTGGCGATGCCTTCCGCGATCGCGGTCTTGCCGACACCGGCCTCGCCGACGAACAGCGGATTGTTCTTGCGGCGACGGCAGAGAATCTGCACGGTGCGCTCGACCTCCATGGCGCGGCCGATCAGCGGATCGATCTTGCCCTGCTTCGCGCGCTCGTTGAGATTCGTCGCAAAATTGTCGAGCGGATTGCCGCCGGGTTCGCCGCCCATTTCCTCGTCGGACGGCGGACTGGCCGCATCGCCGGACGGTTCTTCACCGCCTGCCTTCGAGATGCCGTGCGATACGTAGTTGACGACGTCGAGGCGGTTCACACCCTGACCGTTCAGGAGATAAACCGCGTGACTTTCCTTTTCACCGAAGATCGCGATGAGCACGTTCGCCGAGGTCACTTCCTTGCGTCCGGATGACTGCACGTGAAAGACCGCGCGCTGCAGGACACGCTGGAAGCCCAGCGTCGGCTGCACGTCATCGGTGACATTGTCGGCGAGGCGCGGCGTGCTCTCATCGAGAAACGCTTCGAGTTCCTTGCGCAGCAGTTCCACGTTCGCGCCGCAGGCACGCAGTATTTCCACGACGCGCCCTGAATCGAGCAGCGACAGCAACAGGTGTTCGACAGTGATGAATTCGTGCCTCCGGCGGCGTGCGCCGGAGAACGCCTCGTTCAGACAGACTTCAAGTTCCTTGCTGAGCATTCATACCTCTTGAGACGCTACGCCTCTTCGACGGTGCACATCAGCGGATGCTGATGCTCGCGCGCATAGTCGGTTACCTGGGCGGCCTTGGTTTCCGCGATTTCGTGCGTGAACACGCCACACACGCCTTTGCCGCGCGTATGCACGTGCAGCATGATCTGCACGGCTTTCTGGCGATCAAGCCGGAAAAACCGCTGCAGGACCTCGACGACGAACTCCATCGGCGTGTAGTCGTCGTTGAGCAGCACGACCTTGAACAGCGGCGGGCGCTTGAGTTTCGGTCGCGCCTCGTCGACGGCAAGGCCGTGCTGGGGTTCGTTTCTGAAGTCGCTCATGGTGGTGATTTTAGCCGAACCGCAAGTTCCTTTCCCTGCCGATAAACACTCAAGGAATGACGCTCCACGGCAAAGCCAGGAGACAATAAGATCGGCAGGAAACGCGAACTGGGGTCGCGCCCGGCCGATTTCAAGCGTAAGCGAAACTACTTGGTGGAAAAGGTGAAGACCCCGTCCCAGCCCTCGCCGGGGGGATGCTGGCGGAAATGCGCGATGCGATCGAGATAGATGCCATACAGCGGCCGGTCCGGTTCCGATTGCGCCAGTGAAAAGAACTCGCGTTCGGCCGCGTCCCACTGCTGTTCGCGATACAGCATCAGCGCCTGCTTGTGCCTCGCGCGCAGCTGTCTCGATTCCTTCGGCAGCTCGTCGCGCCGACCGAGCGGCTCGAAGATGCCGACCGCTTCGGTCTTGCCCTTCACGCGCACGCGGTCGAGCTCGATGTATGCAAACTCCGGTGCGGCGTCGCGCGTCGATTCCGACACGATGATCTCCACGCCATACGCCTTCGTCAGGCCTTCGATGCGCGAACCGAGATTCACCGCATCGCCCATCACCGTGTACGCCATGCGGAACTGCGAACCCATGTTGCCGACATTCATCACGCCGCTGTTCACGCCGACCCCGATGCGAAGTTCCGGCCAGCCGCGCGCGCGGAACACGGGACCGAGCCTGCGCATGGCGGCGACCATGTCGAGCGCGGCGCCAACGGCATGCGAGGCGTGATCCGCATCCGGCAGCGGCGCACCCCAGAACGCCATGACCGCGTCGCCCATGTACTTGTCGATCGTGCCGCGATGTTCATGGATGACGCGGGTCAACGGCGTGAGGAATTCGTTCATCAGCTGTGTCAGCTGTTTCGGGTCGAGGCCTTCGGACACGCTCGTGAATCCGCGCACGTCGGAGAACAGCACGCTCATGTCGCGGCTCTCGCCTTCCAGCGATACCTGCTGCCGACCGCGGTCCATTTCCTCGACCAGCTCGGGCGGCACGTACTGGCCGAACATCTGTGACAGGTAACGCTTGCCGCGGCTTTCGACGAGCAGACCGTAAACCGTATGCAGCACGAACGCCGCGCCGATGAACAACAGCGGCGATGCCAGCGGCACGATGTAGTCGGCCAGCTGCCACAGCAACAGGTTGCCGGCCACGAGCAGGATGCCGACCGTCAGCGTGCCGAGCGTCGCAGGCACAACCGGGTAACGGGCAAGGATGAACGTCAGTACGATGGCAAGCAGCGCAAGCAGCGAGGCATGCGCGCCGAGCATCCACGAGGGCCGGTACTTGACGCGCTGGCTCAGGATGCCGTCAACGATATTGGCGTGCACCTCGACGCCGACGAAATTCTCGCTCACCGGCGTGACGCGCGAATCGAGCAGGCCGGGCGCGCTCGTGCCGACCAGCACGACCTTGTCGCGCAGCAGTTCCGCATCCGCCGTTCCGTGCAGCACGTCGATCGCGGATACGTACGGAATGGTGAACGAGGGTCCGCGATAGGGAACGTACAGCGCGAGATCCTTGTCGACCGGTATCCGCAGATCGCCGATCTGCAGGCGCTCAAGATGGTTGGCGTCGCGAACGTCCGCGTTCGGATCCCAGGCGAACTCGAGGCTTTCCCAGCCGCGCGCTGCGCGCACGAGCTCGATGGCGAGCGACGCGTAGATGCCGTCCCCGTATTCCTGGAGTGCGGGAACGCGACGGAACACGCCGTCACCATCGACGACCGGATTGTCGAAGAACCCGCCGCTCACCGCGTGCCGCTGCAGTACAGGAACGTTGCCCGAATACCCTTCCGCTTCGATGAAGTAAAGATCCGGCGATACATCCTTCTTGACGAACAACGGCGCAGGCAGCGCGCCAAGTTCGTTGTTCGCGTCATCAAATGCAAAAGGGCGAAACACGTAACCGAGCACGACGTTGCGATCCACGAACGACTCCGCGAAACGCATGTCCGTATCCAGTCGCGGCCGCAGGCGCTCGTAGGCCTCCTGGTAGGCGTCGTTCTCCGCGAGTTCGCCCGCGGCGAGTTCCTGCAGCAGTTCCGCGCCCACGTTGCGGTCCGCTTCCGGAAACGCAATGTCGAATCCCGCAGCACGCACGGCATAGGTCTCGAACAGGCGGTTCATCAGCAGTGCCAGCCGGTCGCGTGACCACGGCCACTGGCCTTCGGCGCTGATCGAACGCTCGTCGATATCGAGCACCACGACCTCGGTGTCCTCGGCGCCTGGCATCGTGAGCCGGACGCGCGCGTCGTAGGCGAGATTCTCAAGCTGCGAAACGAGCCGGATCTCGACCGTGTCAGTGACATGCAACAGGAAGACAGCGAGAACAGCCAGCGTGATGCCGGCACGAATGATGATGGATCTGACCTGCAAAGCCCGCCCCTTTTTCAGTTCCATGCGGCATCTTGTCGTGCCTCTATACGCAGTGTAGCTGATCGACTGCCTCGGGCCGATACGGTAGGTTTGGCCGCGAAGCTTGAGGCGGCGCGGTCGGAGCCCGTAATATGCTAATTCAGGGGACGCAGCACGACACTTATTATATTAGGCGCACCCGTCCGGGCGGCCTTCCATCTTCGATCTGGTATTGAGCACATGCGCCGGGGTTCGATGCGCTTCGATTTCAATGCGATAGCTCAGAACAGCGTATGGCGGACACTGCGCCGTCGCGGCCCCCTGTTGCTCGGCACAGTCCTGCTGGTTCTCGCCGCATGGCAGGCGTCGATATTCACATGGGCGCTGGTGGAAACAGTGTCCAGCGAACCTGCCCTGCCCGCCGCGCAGACGCTGAACGCCGGCAGCACGGCGGCGCCCGAGTCCATGGATGCAGTCGTCGCCATGCACCTGTTCGGTACGGCCGAGGTGACGACGCAAACGCTCGCCGCCGCGGCAATCGATGCGCCGGAAACCCGCCTCAACCTCAAGCTGCGCGGCATACTCGCCGCGGACGAGCCGTCGCTGAGCCGCGCCATCATCAGCAGCGGCAGCGATGACAAGGTGTACGCCGTCGGCGCGTCGTTGCCTGGCGGTGCAACGGTGGAAGCCGTGCTCGCAGACCGCGTCCTGCTGCGCCGAGCCGGCCGTCTTGAAACACTGCGCCTGCCGCGCGAGAGTGCGGATGGCGGAATCAGTTACGCCGATGCCGAACCCGCAGCGGACGCGCCCGCCGAGCAGGAGTCGTTCGGCGAACTGCGCGAAGAGATCGCCAACGACCCGATGCGGCTGTCGGAGCTGATCCGCTACAGCCCGGTGCTTGAAAGCGGGGAAATCCGCGGTTACCGCATCTATCCCAGCCGGGACCGCGCACGGTTCGCGCAACTCGGCCTGCAACCGGGCGACATCGTGACGGCCATCAACGGTACGCCGCTGTCCGATCCCGGCCGTGCCATCGAGATGCTGAACAGCATGACGGACGAATCGAATCTCACGCTGACCGTGGAGCGCAACGGCGCACCGCAGGACATCGTTCTTTCACCCTCGCAATGACGAGGCGCAACGTGGACAGGCGACAACCAATGAGCTGGCCGACAGATCCATTTCGAATTTCACGCCTGCTGACCGGCGCGATGCTGTTTCTCGCGCTTGTCTCCGCGGCTTCCGCGCAGGGCGCGCCGCCGCAGAACAGCGCGGTGTCGAATTCGCAGGCAACGATGACGCTCAATTTCGTGGATACCGAGATCCGCGACGTGGCAAGCAGCATCGGGCAGATCACCGGAAAGAATTTCATCCTCGATCCGCGCGTCAAGGGCCGGGTGACCGTCGTGTCCGCGCAGCCCATCCCCATCGACGCCGTGTACGACACCTTTCTTTCCGTGCTCCAGGTGCACAACTTCGCCGCGGTGCCCGGCGACGACAACATGATCAAGATCATTCCCGCCGTCGATGCGCGCCAGGTTGCGGGCAACGACCTGCCATCGGGCGACGTGCCGGCGGACGACGTCGTCACCCAGGTGATTGAAGTCCAGAATCTCGAAGCCGCGCAACTCGTACCTGTGCTGCGCCCGCTCGTGCCGCAGACCGGTCACCTGTCCGCGTATCCCGGCGGAAGAATGCTGATCATCTCGGACCGCGCCGCGAACGTCGACCGGCTCATCCGCATCATTCGACGTCTCGACCAGACGTCCGACGAAGAAGTCGAAGTCATTCCGCTGCAGAACGCATCGGCATCGGAAACGGTGCGCGTGCTGACGGCGCTGACGCAGGGCCGCCAGGAAGCCGGACGCCAGCCGCCGACCATGGTTGCCGACGACCGCACGAACAGCATCCTGATCGGTGGCGACAAGGGCGCGCGCCTGCGCATGCGTGCGCTGATCGCGCACCTCGACACCCCGCTCGAATCCGGCGGCAACACGCAGGTCATCTATCTCAGCTACGCGAACGCGGAAAATCTCGCGACCATACTCAAGGGTCACGTCACGGAGACGGCGAACACCGCGAGCGCGGACAAGGCGGCGTCGGCGCAGACCGCCGGTTATTCCGACGTTGTCATCCTGCACGAACCGGACACGAACGCGCTCGTCATCACCGCCCCACCGAAGGTGATGCGCACCCTGCAGAACATCATCGAGAAACTCGACATTCGCCGCGCGCAGGTGCACGTGGAAGCGATCATCGCGGAGATCACCTCGAACAACAGCGCGGAACTCGGCGTGACATGGGCGACGCTGGATGAAAGCGGCGGAAACACGCCCGCAGCGATCACGAACTTTCCCGGCAGCGGCATCGGTGTCGGCCAGGTTGGTGCGGCTGCGGCCGCCGGCGGCGACACCGGCGCACAGGCGCTGGGAAGCATCCTCAGCAGCGCCGCCGGGCTCACGCTTGGTTTCGGTCGCATACGCGACGGCGACGTCAGTTTCGTCGGACTACTGCGCGCACTTACCGGCAGCGCCAGCACGAACATCCTTTCCACGCCGTCGCTGACGACCATGGACAACGAGGAAGCGGAGATCAAGGTCGGCCAGGAAGTGCCGTTCCTCACCGGCTCGTTCACCAACACCGGCGCAAGCCAGGGGAACATCAATCCATTCCAGACGATCCAGCGCAAGGAAGTCGGCCTGAGCCTGAAGATCACGCCGCAGATCAGCGACTCGAACACCATCGTGCTCGCCATCGCGCAGGAGGTTTCCAGCCTCAGCCAGGGATCGCAGGGCGCCGTTGATCTTGTCACCGACAAACGAACGATCAACACCAGCGTCGTCGCCGAAAGCGGGGAGATCATCGTGCTCGGCGGACTGATCGACGAGCGCGTGCGCGAGAGCGAACAGCGCGTGCCGCTGCTCGGCAGCATCCCGATACTCGGCCAGCTGTTCCGCTATGACACGTCGTCAAAGGAAAAGCGCAACCTGATGGTGTTCATCAAGCCATCCATATTGCGCACGCCGGCCGACTCGTCGTACTTCACCGGTGAAAAATACCGCTACATCCGCGAAATGCAGCGAGGCCTGCACGACGGGGACGTCTACATGATCCCGGGCGAGCGGCAGCCTGCCCTGCCCGACCCGAACGCAGCTGACGCCGTCGAGGTACCGGGCGATCGCGATGTCGAAACGCAAGACGATAACGCGAGCGATGATGGCGACGAATGATTCCTTCGAGATAGCGGCGATCGAGGATGTGCCGCAGATCGAACGTCCGCTGCGGCTGCCGTTCGGTTTTGCGAAGCGTTTCGGCGTACTCGCTGTCATCAGCGACGGCAAGGAAGAACTTCTCGTGCGTCCCGGCGCGCCGCTTGCCGGCATCCTGGAAGCGCGACGCTACCTTGAACGCGATATCCCGTTGCGCGACATCAGCACGGAAGCATTCGATACCGCCCTGCAGGCGACATATCACAGCCAGTCCGACGGTGCGATGCAGATGATGGAAGGACTGGAAGAGGACATGGACCTCAACCAGGTCGCCGATGCCCTGCCGCAGCCTGAAGACCTGCTCGATTCCGACAACGACGCGCCCATCATCCGGCTCATCAACGCATTGCTCACTCAGGCCGTGAAGGAGAACGCCTCGGATATCCACATCGAGCCGTTCGAGAACCGGCTCGTCGTACGCTTCCGCGTCGACGGTGTGCTGCGCGAAGTGCTGCAGAGCAAGCGCGCCGTCGCGCCGCTCGTTGTTTCGCGCATCAAGGTCATGTCCAAGCTCGACATCGCGGAAAAACGCCTGCCGCAGGATGGACGCATCTCGCTGCGTATCGCCGGTCGCGCGGTCGACGTTCGCGTTTCCACCATTCCCGCCGGTCACGGCGAACGCGTGGTGATGCGTCTGCTCGACAAGCAGGCAGGCAGGCTGGATCTCGATCACCTCGGCATGGATTCCGCCACGCAGGAACTCATGCACGATCTGATCCGCAAACCGCACGGCATCCTGCTCGTGACAGGTCCGACCGGTTCAGGCAAGACGACCACGCTCTACGCCGCACTGTCGGACATCAACGACCAGAGCCGGAACATTCTCACCGTTGAAGACCCGATCGAGTACGACCTCGAAGGCATCGGTCAGATGCAGGTCAACACGAAAGTGGACATGACATTCGCGCGCGGACTGCGCGCGATCCTGCGACAGGACCCGGACGTGGTGATGGTCGGCGAAATCCGCGATCTTGAAACCGCGGAAATCGCGGTGCAGGCATCGCTCACCGGTCACATGGTGATGTCCACGCTGCACACGAACACCGCCGTCGGCGCCGTGACGCGCCTGCGCGACATGGGCGTCGAGCCGTTCCTGCTGTCGTCATCGCTCGTCGGCGTGCTTGCACAGCGCCTCGTGCGCCTGCTCTGTCCGACCTGCCGGCAGCCCTATGCGCCGAATGAACGCGAGCGCGCGCTCATGGATCTGCGTGACCAGGACGTGACGATCCATCGCGCGCAGGGTTGCGACAAATGCAACGGCAGCGGCTATCTCGGCCGCACCGGCATCTATGAGCTGATTCCGATCGACGAAACATTGCGCAACATGATCCACGACGGCGCCGGCGAATCCGCGATGGAAAAGCACGCGCGCAAGACGCGGCCGAGCCTGCGCCAGGACGGCGTACGCCGCGTGCTTGCCGGGCAGACGACGCTCGAGGAAGTGCTGCGCGTGTCGCGTGAAGACTGATGGGTGCATACGAATACAAGGCGCTGGACGCGCGCGGTCGCGAACGCAAGGGCACGCTCGAAGGCGACACGCCGCGCAACGTAAGGCAGATGCTGCGCGAGCAGGGGCTCACGCCGCTGGAAGTCGTCACCGCCGCGCAGAAGGAGCGCAGCGACCGTCCTCGCCTTTCGCTCGGTCTCGGACGCAGCATCAGCGCGTCCGACCTCGCACTGCTCACACGCCAGATCGCAACGCTGGTTCGCTCTGCGCTGCCGCTTGACGAAGCGCTGCAGGCCGTCGCACAACAGACCGAGAAGCCCCGCATACAAAACATCCTGCTCGCGATTCGTGCGCGCGTGATGGAAGGTCATACGCTGGCGTACGGACTCGCCGAATTCCCGCACGTCTTTCCGGAAATCTTCCGCGCCACCGTCGCCGCCGGCGAGCAGACCGGCCACCTGGACGCCGTGCTCGAACGGCTCGCCGAATACGCGGAGAAACGGCAGGCGCTGCAGCAGAAGCTTTCCGTCGCGATGATCTATCCCATCGTTCTCGTGCTGATGGCGTTCGTGATCATCACGGCGATGCTGACCTACGTCGTGCCGAAGGTTGTCGGCGTGTTCGACAACATCGGCGCCGAACTGCCCTTGCTGACACGCATGCTCATCGCGTCGAGCGATTTCCTGACGGGCAACTGGTACTGGCTGCTCGGCGGCGTCGTTGCGATCGCCTTCTTCCTGCATCGCTGGCTGCAACGGCCGGACCCGAAGCGCCGTTTCCACCGCTTCCTGCTGAGACTGCCGATGATCGGTCGCGTCACGCGCGGCATGAACACCGCGCGCTTCGCGCGCACGCTTGCCATTCTTGCGGGCAGCGGCGTGCCCGTGCTGGAAGCCTTGCGGATTTCCGGCGAAGTGGTGAACAACATTCCGATGCGTGAAGCGATCGATGAGGCAACGCTGCGCATTCGCGAAGGTTCCGGTATCGCGAAAGCGCTCGAGGCACGCCGCCTGTTTCCACCGATGACGGTTCACCTGATTGCCAGCGGCGAATCCAGCGGCCAGCTGGAAACCATGCTTGAGCGCGCCGCCGATGCGCAGGAACGGGAGATGGAAACGCTGCTGGCCACGTTCCTTGGCCTGCTGGAACCCGCGCTGATCCTGTTCATGGGCATGATGGTGCTGCTCATCGTGCTCGCGATCCTGCTGCCGATCTTCAAGCTCAACCAGCTGGTCGGCCAGTAAAAACAGGATCGGCAGTCACTGCCGCCGAAAACAAAAAGCCGGGCAACGCCCGGCTTTTGCTTGTGACATCGTGACGATCTAGAACCTGATCAATGCGGAACCCCACGTAAACCCGCCCCCGAATGCTTCCAGCAGGATCGTCTGGCCGCGCTTGACGCGTCCATCGCGAACCGCGACGTCGAGCGCCATCGGCACGGATGCTGCGGACGTGTTGCCGTGTTCGGCGATCGTCACGATCACGCGCTCCATCGGCATCTTCAGCTTGCGCGCCGTGCCTTCGATGATTCTTATGTTCGCCTGGTGCGGAATCAGCCAGTCGATGTCTTCCGGCGTGATGTTGTTCGCTTCCAGGGTTTCCTCGACGATGCGGCCGAGCGTGGTGACGGCGACCTTGAAGACTTCGTTGCCGCGCATCTGCACGAAATCCTTGCCGGACTTGAGATCGTTGAAACCGCGTGACACGCCGGAGGGAAAATAAAGGAGGTCCTTGTACTTGCCGTCGGCGTGCAGGTGCGTGGAGATGACGCCCTGCTCTTCCGATGCCTCGAGCACCACGGCGCCCGCGCCATCGCCGAACAGCACGCAGGTGGTGCGATCACTCCAGTCGATGATGCGCGACAGCGTTTCCGCGCCGACGACCAGCGCGCGTTTTACGCTGCCGGTCTGGATGAACTTGTCGGCAATGCCGAGCGCATAGATGAAACCCGTGCATGCCGCCTCGATACCCATCGCCATGCAGCCGTGCGCACCGAGACGGTCCTGCAACAGTACGCCCATGTTCGGAAACACGAGATCCGGCGTCGTCGTCCCGACAATGATCATGTCGAGATCCTTCGCTTCCACTCCTGCCATTTCGAGCGCGTTCAACGCGGCCTTTTCGCACAGATCCAGCGTTGTCTCGCCATCGGATGCAATGTGGCGCTCACGGATACCGCTGCGTTCCTGGATCCAGGCGTCGCTGGTTTCGACCATCTTCTCGAGATCGACGTTGGTCAGCACTTTCTCGGGAAGAAAGCGACCCGTACCTGCAATTCTTGAATACATCAGTCAGACCGCCTGCTGTTCCTTGACGCCAACGTGATCTTCCAGCAGCGCGCTGATTCGTGTTGGCACCTGTTTCTCGACTTCGACCATGGCAATGTGGATGGCATTCGCGAATGAATAAGCATCTGCACTGCCATGCGACTTGATCAGTATACCCTTGAGGCCGACGAGGCTTGCCCCGTTGTAGGTGCGCGGATCCATGCGCCGTTTCAATGCGCGCAGCACCGGCATGGCGCAGACTGCCATCACCTTCGTCAGCCAGTTGCGCTTGAACTCTTCGACGACGTAGTGGCCGATCATCTTCGACAGGCCTTCCATCGCCTTCAGCGTGACGTTGCCGACAAAGCCGTCGGTGACAACGACATCGACGCGGCCGTTGAAGATGTCCGTGCCTTCCACGAAACCGATGTAGTTCAGCGCGCTCTGGTTGAGCAGCTGCGCGGCCTTCTTCACGATCTCGTTGCCCTTGATCTCTTCCTCGCCGATGTTCAGCAGGCCGACGGTAGGCCGCGGAATGCTGTAGATCGCCTGCGCAACGACGGAACCCATCACCGCGAACTGGTAGAGATGTTCCGGCGTGCAGTCCGAGTTCGCACCGAGATCAAGCATGTGCGTGTGTCCGCCGCGCGACGGAATGGCGGAAATGATCGCGGGACGATCGATCCCGGGCAGCGTCTTCAGAACGAAGCGTCCGGTAGCCATCAACGCGCCGGTGTTGCCGGCACTGACGCACGCCTGTGCCTCGCCTTCCTTGACGAGGTTGATGGCGACGCGCATCGAGGAATCCTTCTTGCCGCGCAGCGCCTGGGATGGCGCCTCGTGCATCGCGACGACTTCGGATGCATGCCGTACCGGCAGCCGCGCACGCAGCCGTTCGGGCGCGCTGCGCAACCAGGTTTCGAGAACGTCCTGCTGACCGACAAGAATCAGCGTCAGATCGTCGAATTTCTTGACCATCTCAATGGCAGCGGGGACCACGGATTGCGGCCCGTGGTCCCCGCCCATTGCGTCCAGTGAGATGGTGATGGGTTT
>CAZRFE010000044.1:2725-19780 GCA_964599565.1 uncultured Gammaproteobacteria bacterium | reverse complement strand
GCGGCTTGTGGCCGGGCGTGATGTCGAGCATGTCGTAGAGCACGAGAATCTGCGCATCGACGTCGGGTCCCGCGCCGATGCCGATCACCGGCACCGAAACCTTCGAGGTGATTTCCCTTGCCAGCGCGCTCGGCACGCATTCCAGCAGCAGGATGTCCGCGCCGGCGTTCGCGAGCGAAACGGCGTCGCTCACGATCTCGAGCGCCGCATCACGCTCGCGCCCCTGCACCTTGAAGCCGCCGATCTTGTGCACGGACTGCGGGCGCAGGCCGAGATGCGCGCACACAGGCACGCCGTTGCCGGCAAGATGCTCGACGACGGCAAGCTGGTTGGCGTTGCCTTCCAGCTTCACCATGTGCGCGCCGCCTTCCTGCATGAGCCGCGCGGCATTCACAAGCGCGGTGTCGGGCGTTGCATAGCTCATGAACGGCATGTCGATCATCAGCAGCGCGCGGCGCAGTCCGCGCGCAACCATCGCACCGTGATAGACCATGTCATCCACGGTGACGGGCACCGTCGTCGGATGCCCTTGCACAACCATGCCGACGGTGTCGCCCACCAGCACGATCTCGATGCCCGCGGCATCAAGCAGCGCGGCAAAGCTCGCGTCGTAGGCCGTCAGGCACGCGAACTTCTCGCCCTTTGCCTTCTTCTTCGCGAGCGTGGAAACGGTGACAGGCTTGCCGGTGCTCATGTTGTTCGGTTGCGTGTACATCGGTGGCTCCTTCGCGATCAGGCTTTCGCGAGATCGGGAACGGGATTGAAATAGTGCCGGCCGCTCTTTGCGCGATCGATGGCGCGCAGCAGCTGCTGGAAATCCGCGTCGCGTTCGACGGGGTTGATCTCGCGCGCGTTCACGATCAGCAGCGGCGAGGCATGGTAATTGTGGAAGAAGCGCGTGTACGCATCCGCCAGCCGTTCAAGGTACGCAGGCTCGATCGCCTGCTCGTACGCGATGCCGCGCTTTCGCACGCGGTGCATGAGCACATCGGCCGGCGCCTGCAGGTAGACGACAAGATCGGGGCGCGGCGCGTCGATCGCAAGGTGCGTGTACGTCTGGCGGTAAAGCTCGAGCTCGTCGGGCGCGAGCGTGAGTTCCGCGAACAGCGCGTCCTTCTCGAGCAGGAAATCCGCAACGCGGACGGGGTTGAACAGATCGTCCTGGCGCATGTCCTGGATCTGGCGCGCGCGCTGGAACAGGAAGAAAAGCTGCACGGGAAGCGCGAAACGCTTCGGGTCGCGGTAATAGCGCTCGAGAAACGGATTCTCCTCCGCCTGCTCGAGCACGAGATCCGAGCCGTAGTGCGCCGCAAGCCGGCGCGCGAGGCTGGTCTTGCCGGCGCCGATCGGGCCTTCCACGACGAGATAACGCGGATTCATTTCAGTGTTCCTGCCTGGAAAGTTCCTGCCCGGGTTCGCGAACGATGCCGGCGGCGTCCACCTGCGCGGCGAGTTCCGCGACCGGGCCCACACCGGGTACGCACAGCTCGGGCACAAGCTCGGCCAGAGGATACAGAACGAACGCGCGTTCCGGCAGGCCGGGATGCGGCACACGCAGGCGGGACGTCGAAATTTCTTCCTCGCCGTAGAGCAGCAGGTCGAGATCAAGCGTGCGCGGACCCCAGTGAACGGTCCGCATCCGGCCCTGCGCGATCTCAATGGACTGGAGACGATCCAGCAGCGCCTCCGGCGGCAGCAGGGTTTCGAGCTCCGCGACGGCGTTGAGGTAGTCGGGCTGATCCGCGGGACCCAGCGGTGCGGACCGGTAGAACGACGAGCGCGCGAGAAGACGCGTGTGCTCCAGCAGCGCGAGGGTTTCAAGCGCGCATTCAAGCTGGCGGCGCGGCGCGCCGAGATTGCTGCCGAGGCCGACGAAAACGCGCACGGGTGCGGCGTTCAGCGCGACATTCATCCCGCGCCGCCGTCGCTGTCCTTGCCTGTGCGTCGGCGCCGGTTGCGCCGCCGTGAACCGCCACGCTTCTCTGGCTGCGAAAGCATCGCCTGCTGCGTGGCCGCATCGGATTCCTGCAGCTTCATCCAGTGCGCGGCAAGATCGGGATCCGCCTCGCCGGTTTCGGCGCGCAGGATAAGAAAGTCGTACGCCGCGCGGAACCGCGGATGCGCAAGCAGCCGCATCGCGCGCTTGCCGGTACGCTGCTCGAAACGCGGCTGCAGCTGCCAGACCTCGCGCATCGGCGTCGAGAAACGCCGCGGCAGCGCAACCGTCGTCACCTGCCGCGCGCAGATTTCCTCCGCCGCGACATGCATCGCATCGAACGCCGTCATCCCCTGTTCTTCGAGCACCTCGGCACGGCGGCGCACCGGCTCCCACAGCAGCACGGCGAACAGGAAGAACGGCGTCACCGGCCGTCCTTCCGCAACGCGCTGGTCGGTGTTCTCCAGCGCACGCGCGACGAACGTCAGCGGAAATGCATTCTCCTCGTGCGCGAGCGCCTCCTCGGTCATCGGAAACAGCTGGCGAAAGAGGTCGTAGCGCAACAGTTCCTCGAAGGTCTGCGCAGCAAAGCCGCCGAGAAACAGTTTCAGCACTTCCTCGAACAGCCGTGCCGGCGGAATGTCGCGCAGAAGATCGGAAAGCCGCGGCATGAGATGCGCCGCACCTTCGTCGATGCGAAAGCCGAGCTTCGCCGCGAAACGCACCGCGCGCAGCATGCGCACCGGGTCCTCGCGGAAGCGGACTTCCGGATCGCCGATCAGGCGCAGGATGCCGCTGCGAAGATCAGGCAATCCGTTGACGTGATCGACGACGGAGAAATCCGCGATGTCGTAGTACAGCGCATTCACGGTGAAATCGCGGCGGAAGGCGTCTTCCACGAGATTGCCGAAGACGTTGTCGCGCAGGATGCGGCCGCTGTCATCGAGATGGCGATCGGCGTTGTCGTCGTCCTCGCCGTGCAGCGCGCGGAACGTGGAAACCTCGATGGTCTCGCTGCCGTAACGCACATGCACGAGACGGAAACGGCGGCCGATCAGCCGGCTGTTGCGAAACAGGTCGTGGATTTCCTCGGGCAGCGCGTTCGTCGCGACGTCGAAGTCCTTCGGCTCGCGGCCAAGCAGGAGGTCGCGCACGCCGCCGCCGACGAGATACGCCTGGTAGCCCGCGTTGCTGAGACGGTAGAGAACCTTCAGTGCAGCCGGCGATATCTGCTGGCGGGAGATGTTGTGATCCGGTCGCGGAATGATCGCCGGCGCGGCTTGTGAGGGTTGCGTGGACACGTAATCGAGTAAATCCGCTTTCAGGCGCAAGGGAAGCTCCGTATAATACCACCGCCTTGCCGCATGGCGGCAGGCTTCCCGAAGCTCCCTTCGTCTAGCGGTCCAGGACGTGGCCCTCTCAAGGCTGAAACACGGGTTCGAGTCCCGTAGGGAGCGCCATCTTTCCGCTTGCCGTCGCGATACTTCCATGCAGCGACTGAAAACCCTGTTCACGCGCGTCGCCTCGGCCGTCTACGACGGCATGATCCTCGTCGCGCTGTGGATCTTCGCGACCATGCTGCTGATGCCGTTCACGCATGGCGCGATCGATCCGCCGCTGCCGTGGAACCTGCCCTTCGATCTCTACATCCTCGCGGTGAGCTTTCTCTATCTCGGCGGGTTGTGGCATCGCACCGGCCAGACGCTCGGCATGCGTGCCTGGCGGCTGAAGGTCGTTGCGCGCAACGGCGGCGCGATCACATGGACGCAGGCATTGCTGAGAATGCTGGCAGGTCTTTTTTCCTGGCTGCTGCTCGGTGCGGGATGGCTGTGGATACTGTTCGATCGCGACGCGCTTGCTCTGCATGACCGGCTGAGCGGTACGACGACGGTGCGGCTGCCGAAGGAACCATAGAAAGCCATCGCGACCAAAGCCGCTCCTACGGCAGCGGCAGCACCAGCCTTGCCCTGCACCCCTTCGCATCCTCGCGATTCGAAAGCCCGAGCGAGCCTTCATGCGCTTCGGCGATCTGGCGCGACAGCGCAAGCCCGATGCCCGAGCCGTGCGGCTTGGTGGTGAAGAACGGCACGAAAAGATTCTCCGTGCCGGAAATCCCCGTGCCGTTATCGAGCACATCGAGATAAAGACAGCCGTCACGCACCTGCCAGCAGATGCGGATGTCGCCATCCGGACCCGCCGCATCCCCGGCGTTGCGCACGAGGTTGATCAAAAGCTGTGCGATCTGGTCCGGGTCGACGGACGCCGTGACGTCCACGCCGTCGATGTGAATCCTGTTGCCATCCATTGCCGCCACGCGCTCGACAAGCCGGCGCACCCCGACGCGTTCGCGTTTCGGCGCGGGCAGTTTCGCAAGCGTTGCATACGCGGACATGAAACGGTTCAGCGAATCGGCGCGATGCCCGATGACTTCAAGACTGGTGACAAGGTCGGATTTCAGTTCGCCGTCGTCCAGCTCCACCGCGGTGCGTTCGTGCAGCAGTGCCGCCATGGACTTGATCGGCGCGAGACTGTTGTTGAGTTCATGCCCGATCACGCGCACCAGGCGCTGCCATGCCTTGCGCTCCTCGTCGCGCAGCGCACGGCTCAGGTTCGAGATGACGAGCAGGTGATGCGGCAGGCCGGATTCGCGGAACGAACCGGACCACACATCCCAGCGTCCGCCGCCGGCGGGAAAGTCACGCGTCTCGATGCGCCGTGCGCGCCGCTCGAGCAGGTCCGCGACACCGAGCCCCGCCGCGGAAAGGCCGGACAGATCGCGCTGGCGGAACAGCCGTTCGGCGGCGGGGTTCGCGAGAATCACGCTGCGCGTGCCATCGAACGCGAGCACCGCGATATCGATCTCGCCAACGATCTTGCGCAGGAGCGTGCTTGCCTCGCGCGCCTCGAACCGCTGCCGGCGCAACGTTTCACCGAGCTGGTTCACTTCGAGAAACACATCGCCCAGCGCGTCGCCATCGCGTGCACGCCGGCCGCGCAGGGAATAATCGCCTTCACGCAGCGCTTCCAGCAGGTTGGCGAGCGTGTTGAGGTGATAGACGACTTCATTGCGCGCCGCGAACGCGAACGCAAGCCACGCGATCACGAGCACGCCGAGCAGCAGCAGCGCGGGAAACAGCGAAACCTTCGCGTACCAGAGCAGCAGCGCGACGCAGACCAGCGCCGGGAAGCCCGCCAGCAGGCTGAACATTGCGGCGCGGCCTTCGAACGTCAGGCGATGTTTCGGCGGTGTATGACGCGGCAAGGAACGCTTCCGGGAATGAACATGCGGGCAGTATAGGCGACGTTACAGCGCGTATTTCTCGATCCGGCGATACATCGCGCTGCGGCTGATGCCGAGCAGTTCCGCCGCGCGGTTCACGTTGCCTTCGCAGTATTCCAGCGCGCGGCGAATGAGCTCGAGTTCCGCGGCTTCGAGCGTCGGCACGCCGGGCACGCTGCCGTGATCGACAGCCGGCGGATTTTCCTGCAGCAGCGTGGCGAGATCCGCAAGCCGGATGCGCGAGCGATCGCACAGCAGCACCGCGCGTTCAACCACGTGGCTGAGTTCGCGCACGTTGCCCGGCCACGCATACGCGCGCAGCCATTCCGCGGCGTCGGTCTCGAAACCGTCCACGTCACGCCGGTACTTCCGGTTCAGCTTTTCAAGCGCAAGCTGCGCGAGCGGCAGAATGTCATCGCGCCGCTCGCGCAGCGCGGGAATGCGAATCTCGACGGTATTCAGGCGGAACAGCAGATCCTTGCGGAACTCGCCCGCCTCCGTCGCGGCACGCAGGTCCGCGTTGGTCGCGGAGATCACGCGCACGTCCGCGCGTTGCGTGCGCGACGAGCCGATGCGTTCGAACTGCCCGTCCTCCAGCACGCGCAGCAGCTTCGGCTGCTGTGCGAAGGGAATGTTGCCGATCTCATCGAGAAACAGCGTGCCGTCCGATGCAAGTTCGAAACGTCCGGTGCGGTCGTTCTTCGCGTCCGTGAATGCGCCGCGCACATGGCCGAACATCTCGCTCTCGAACATCGTCTCCGGGATGCCGCCCATGTTCACCGCGACGAACGGGCCCGCCGCGCGCGCGGAGTTCTCGTGGATGAGGCGCGCGAAAAGACTCTTGCCCGTGCCGGGTTCGCCGGTGATGAGCACGTTCGCATCCGACGGCGCGACCTTGCGGATCATCTCCACCACGGGACGCATTGCGCCAGACTGCGCGATGAACTCGCGCACGCTCTCGCCGCGCAGCAGCGCGTTCTCCGCCTCCAGCCGCGCGCTGCGGCGCAGTGCGCGCGACAGTTCCACCTGGTTCTTGATGAGCGAGGTGAGCTTTGCGTTATCCCACGGCTTCTCGACGAAATTGCGCGCGCCAAGCCGCATGGCTTCGACGGCAAGCTCGATCGTGCCCCACGCCGTCATCACGATGACGGGCAGGTCCGGCTGCAGCGCGGCGATGCGCTGCACGAGTTCCATGCCTTCGCGCCCGGACGTGGTGTCGCGGCTGTAGTTGAGATCCGCGAGCACCGCATCGAATTCGCCGCCGCGAACCGCGTCCTCCGCGGCCTCGGGCGATGGCACGAGTTCCACGGCGTAGCCTTCGGAACGAAACAGCATGCCGAGCGCCTGGCGCACGTCGGCCTGGTCGTCCGCGATCAGCAACCGCGGTTTGTGGGCTTGATCCTTACTCATTATTTATAGGGCTGTTCCGGTTCTGCCGGCTTCCGCGGTCTCGCGCATCCAGCCGTCCTGGAGCTCGATGATACGCCGGCCGTAGGCGGCGTTGTCCGGATTGTGCGTCACCTGCACGATGGTCGCGCCGTCTTCGTTCAGCTCGCGCAGCAATTCCATGATCATGCGGCCCTGCGAGGAATGCAGCGCGCCGGTCGGCTCGTCGGCGAGAATGACCGACGGCTGCGTGATCAGTGCGCGGCCGACGGCGACGAGCTGCTGCTGCCCACCGGACAACTGCGCGGGATAGAGGTCCTTCTTCCCGACGATGCCGAAGCGGTCGAGGATGTCCGCAACGCGCGCCGCACGTTCCGCGCGGCTGATGTCGCGATACGTCAGCGGCAGTTCGAGGTTCTCGTACACGCTGAGATCATCGAGCAGGTGATAGTGCTGGAAGATGAAGCCGACATGTTCGCGTGCAAGCACCGCGCGACGCTTGTCGCTCAGCGCATGCACCGCTTCACCGGCAAGCAGGTATTCGCCCTGCCATTGCGAATCCAGCAATCCGAGAATGTTGAGCAGCGTCGTCTTGCCGGAACCGGAGGGTCCGGTGATGCTCACGAAATCCCCCGCTTCGATATCCAGGTGAATCTGCCGCAGCAGCCACAGCCTGCCGCCTTCGAACGGCACGCTCTTTTCGATGTTCGCGAGTTTCAGCATGAGGCTTCTCCTATTCGTCCCGCAGCACTTGCATCGGCGCGATGTCCGCCGCGCGCCACACCGGCACCAGGTTCGCGAACAGCGCAACGGTTGCGAACAGCACGCCCGAGGCGAGAATCGCCGCCGGATCGCCCGCTTCCATGCCGGCAACCGCGCCGGCCAGGTAGCGGCCCGTGAGCGCGGTCGCGAGTATGCCCGCAAGAATCCCGCACACAGCAACAAGCAGGCCGCGGCGCAGGAACAGGCGCGTCACCTGCGCCCGGGTCGCGCCGAGCGCGAAACGGATGCCGATCTCGCGCTGCCGCTGGCGCATCGCGTAAGCCGCGACACCATACATGCCGACAACCGCAAGCAGCGTCGCGAAAGCGGCGGCGCCGACGGCAAGCCAGGTCACGGCGCGATCGCGCTGCGTGAGCCGGTCGATGCGCGCCTGCAGGCTGGTGATTTCATGAATCGAAACCCGCGGTCCGGCCTTCGCAACAGCGTCGCGGATCGCGTTCATTGCAATGCCTTCATCGTGCGCGACCGCGATGACATTGACGGCGGACGCCCATGTCTGCTGGAAGGTGGTGAAGATTATCGGGCGCGGCGCTTCACGCAGGTCGCGCTGCTTGTTGTTTGCCACCACGCCGATGACTTCCGCGCTCTCATCGATACCGTAGCGGATGTGAAGGCCCACGGCATTGCGTCCCGGCCAGTAGCGATCGACGAACGCCTGGTTGACGATCACGCGTCTTGACGCGCCCGCATCGAGATCGCCGGCGATCTCGCCGCTGAAATCACGGCCCTGCAACAGGCTGATGCCGAGCGCATCGAAATAGCCGTCGCTCACCGGACTGATGTCGACCTGCGTGTCTTCGTCCGGTGCGATGGCGTAGTCCTGCGGGCGCACATATCGCCGCATGCCCGACGGCGAGACCGGCACATTCAACGCGACAGCGGATCGGCTGACGCGCGAATCCTCGCGCAGCGCGTGCAGCACCGAAAGGTAATCCTGCTGGCCGGGATCAGTGCCGGTGAGAACGAGAAACGCAACGGCGCGCCCTTCCATGCGGATACCGGGATCGACGGCGAGGGTTTCGCGCAGCGCGCCGATGAACATGATCGAGACCGTCAGCAGCAGCACCGAGATGCCGACCTGCACGGCGATCAGGCCGTCACGGACATTCACGGTGCCGCCCGCGCTGCCGTGGCGCGCGCCGCGCAGCACGTCGGCAAGGCGGGTTGCACCAAGCCGCCGCACCGGGGCGAGACTGCTCAGGAGTGCCGCAATGAACAGCATGCCGCCAAAGACCGGCAGCACGCGCGCGTTGAAGATCAGCGTACCGGGTTCATCCGGCAGCGCAAGCTCGGCGCCGATGTTCCGCTGCAGCCAGCCGGACAGCAGGAACGCGAACAGCACCGCCAGCAACGCCGCGCAGGCAACGATCACGGCCGCTTCCCGCAGCACATCGCGCGCAATGCGCGCACGCGTGGCGCCGAGGCTCAGGCGAATGCCTGTTTCCGCGCGCGCCGCCTCCGCGCGCACCAGCATCAGTCCCGCGGCATCCGCGCACACGATCACCAGCAGCGCGCCGACAAGGCCGAACAATATCCACGACACGGTTTCGATGTGGCGCTCGCCGGACGGATCGATGGCGACATCGCGCGCATGGAACACGAGCGCCGCGGGGCGCGCGTCTTCGGCATCGCCGCGTGCGAGCCGCGCGGTTTCGAGCGCCGTGCGCGCCTCCGCCAGCGACACGCCGGGCGCGAGCCGTGCCACGGCATTCAGCCAGCTCATGTTCTCGCTGGTGAGGAACTGTTCCGTCGGCATCGCAGGCAATGCCATGTGCGTTGCGCTGTTCACCGGCAGCCACACGTCGGGCCGGTCGGTGAGCGAAACGCCGCTGAAACCCGGCGGCGCGATACCGACGATGGTGACAGGCTCGCCGTTGAGCGTGATGGCGTCACCGACGATGTCCGGTGCGGCATGGAAACGGGATTGCCAGGTTTCATGGCTGAGCACGCCGACGATGGCAGCGCCGCGCACGTCGTCGTCCGGCTGCAGCAGTCTTCCTGCGGCAGGACGCGCATCGAGCAGCGGGAAGAAGTTTCCGCTGACAAGCGCAGCGCCGAGCATCGCCTTTTCCATGTCGGCAGACGTATGCGTCACCTGCGGCCACTCCGCGTACCAGGCGATGTTCTCGAACGCCGGACTTCCACCCAGGTAATCGCGGACCGCAGGCAGCGACCAGTTGTCGCGGTTCGCGCCCTGGTCGTTGTTCCGGAAGATGCGCACCAGCGTTTCCGCGTTCTCCACGTTGAGCGGACGAAACAGCACGGCGTCCGAAACGCCGTAGAGGCTCAGCGCGCCGCCGAGCCCGGTCGCAAGCACGAGCGTGAGCGTCACGAAATAACCAGGCCTGCGCAGCAGGCGGCGAAATGCGGTCAGCATGTGCTTCTCCCCTTCATTCGTAGCGCAACGCTTCAATGGGCTTGAGGCTGAGCACGCGCCGCAACGGCACGGTCACGGCAAGCGCGGCGATTGCCGCGAACACGAACAACGCGCCGCCCAGTGCAAATGGATTCGCGCCGCTGATGCCGAACAGCAGATCGCGCATGCCGGCAACGACGAGTTCCGCGAGCGCGATGCCGAGCACCGTGCCCAGCAGCAGCCAGCGCGCGGTCCTGCGCAACAGGGCGTGCGCCACCTGCATGCCGGATGCGCCCATTGCCTTGCGCACGCCGAATTCGCGAAAGCGCCGTTCCACCTGGTAGGCGATGACGCCGTACAGTCCCGTTGCCGCGAGAAGCAGCGCGAGCACGCCGAGCGCCGCCGCTGCGCTGCCGAGAATCTTCTGCGGCAGCACGGAGAACGCCGCCATGTCCGCGAACGGCGCAACTGTCGGGACCGGCATGTCGGGCAGCACCTCGCGAAGTTCCTGCGCCAGCACCGCGCGCAATGTTGCAGCGTCGATGTCGCCGTGAACGAACAGGTGATAGCGCGCGCGCGACCACTGCGCCGCCGGCATGAACGCAAACGGCTGATCCTTGTCGGTCATCGACGAATAGCGGCCCGTCGGCACCACGCCGACGACGCGTATGCGCTCCCAGTCGCCGTCCCCACCGATTTCGAACGTCTGCCCGAGCGGATCTGCATCGCCGTACAACTGCCGCGCCAGCGTGTCGTTGATGACGGCGACCTTGTCGCTGCTCGCGGTGTCGCCGGCGCCAAAGGCACGGCCTCGCACCGGCAGGTCGAACACGCGGAAGAAATCCATACCGACGGTATTCAGATCAAGGCCGAACGCCTCGCCGTCGGCGCCGAGCGGGCGCACCGCGCCAAAACCCATGGCTTCAAGCGTCAACGGCATGACCGAGGCATAGCTCGCCGCGTTCATGCCCGGCGTGTTCCGCAGGCGTTCCGTCAACCGCTCCGCGCGCGTCGCCGCTTCTTCGCCGCGCAAACCGAGCGGCGTCATGTCGATGCTCGCGGTGTATACGCCGTCCGTCCGGAAACCGGTGTCGATGTCATCGGCCTTGTGCAAGGCAAGCAGCGTGAACGCCGCAATCAGCAGGAGCGCGATGGTGATGGCGCTTTGCAGCGTCAGCATGGCGGCGCGATTGCCGGATGCACCGCGCGCAGGCTCGGAACGCGAACCCAGCGCACGCACAGGATTCGCCGCGGACACGCGCACCGCCGGCCACAGGCCGAACGCCAGCGCAACGAGCAGGCTGCCGCCAAGCGCAAACGCCACAACGCTGCCGTCGATGTCCACGCCAAGGTCGATCGGAAACGGCGCGGGCAGGGGCAGCAACCGCAGCAGGTTGCGGCCCGATGCCGCGAGCAGCAGGCCGATGGCGCCTGCGACAAGCGCAACCAGCGTCGACTCGAACAGCAGTTGCCGCAGCATGCGCGCGCGGCTTGCACCCAGCGCGCTGCGCATCGCCAGTTCCCCCGCGCGCGCTTCGCCTTGCGCCAGCAGGACACCTGCGAGGTTGCTGCATGCCAGCGCGAGAATGGCGGCGCACATGATCATCAATCCCACGCCCAGGAACATCACGATGCCCTGCGCGCGCGACGGCAAGGGACGCAGCGGCGCGATGCCGATGTCGACCTTGCGCGCATTCGCATCGCGCAGTTCGTTCAGGCCCGCGGAAACGGCCGCGAGTTCGCTGCGCGCCTGCTCCAGCGTCACACCGCGCGCAAGACGTCCGCCGAGCTGCAGCCACGTGCTGCTGCGCGCGTGGCGCGCGTCGTCGCCCTGCACCTGCATGGCCGATGCCATGCTCAAGGGCACATACACCGATGGCGACAGTGCCGCGAGATGGCCGTCAAATTCCCGCGCCGTTACACCGATCAGTTCGTAGGCATGACCGTTGATGCGCAAGGTGCTGCCGATGGCTCGCGGATCGCCGCCGACATAGCGCTGGAACGCGGCATGGCTTAACACCACAACCGGGTTCTCGCCCGGCGCCGTATCGTCCTTCGGACCGATCAGCCGGCCGAGTTCCGGCCCAACGCCCAGCGCGGCGAAGTAATCGCCCGACACCACCATCCCGAACGCGGATACCGGCGCGCCATCGGCATCGAGGTACGCGGGCGCCATGTCGTATGCATAGACGCTCGCAAGCGTGCGGCTTTTCTCGCGGAGATCCACGAAGTCCGGATAGGACATCGAATCGAGATCGCCGTCTCCCGCACGCCCGATCTCGACCAGCTGCGCGGACGCGTCCATGCCCGGCTGCGTGCGCAACAACATCGTGTTGAGCATGCCGAAGACAAGGATGGCAGCGGCCAGCCCGATGCCGAGCGCGCCTGCGCCCAGCAGGAGGAATCCGGGACGGCGACGAACATGGCGCATGGCAGACATGAAATCCGTAAGCATGATTGGCTCCCTGGTTATTCGTGACGCAACGCTTCCTGCGGCTGGATGCGTAGCGCGCGCCGCACCGGCACGAACGATGCAGCAACGACCAGCAACAGCAACATGGCGACGACCAGCGTGTAGGTGAGCGGATCGACGCTCGACACGCCGACGAACTCGCTTGCAAACAGCCGCGCGAAACCCGCGGCCATCACGAGACCGAGCGATACCGCAACGCCGAGCTGCAGCGCGTTCTCGCGAACGAGCAGCCGCATGACGCCGCCGTTGTCCGCGCCGAGCGCACGGCGCACGCCGATTTCACGGATGCGCTGGTTGACGGAATACGCGAGTACGGCATAAAGCCCGATGCCGGCAAGCAGGATCGCAAAGAACGTGAACACGCCAAGCAGCGCGGACAGCAGATGCTGGCTCGATGTGCCGATGAGCAGCCAGTCATCCAGCGTGCGCAGCCAGTAGACCGGCATGTCCGCATCCACGCGCAGCACCGCGGCGCGCACCTGTTCCTGCAGGGCGTGCGGATTGCCGCTCGTCTTCACGGCGAAGCTGAAGAAGTTGTAATCGGTCTGCGCAATGGGACGGTACAGCGCCGGTTGCGGCGGCCCATCGAGATCGTCTTCGTCCTGGATGACATTCGCGCTCACGCCGATCACCGTCACCCAGCGCGCTTCGTCTTCGATCCAGATGCGCCGCCCGATGGCATCGCCGTCCGGCAGGTATTCCTCGACGAACGCCTGCGTGACGACGGCAACATCAGGATGCGTTGCATCGTCGCTCGCGGAAAGGAAACGGCCCGCTCGACGCTCGATGCCGAACAGGTCGAAGTACGCGGGCGTCACGGCAAGATAGCGCGACCAGTTGCCGTTGAACGTTTCCGCCGGATGCTCGACGCCTTCCGGGCGCACGCCGGCATCGCCGCTGAGCGCCGCGGGCAGGCCTGTCGCGAGCGTCGCGCGCTCGACACCGTTGATGCGCGACAGTTCCTGCTCCAGCCGCTCGACGAAACGCCGCCGGCTCGCCGCATCCGGGTACTGTTCCTCGAACAGCCCGATGCGACCGGTCAGCACGTTGTGCGTATCTGCACCGATGTCCACATCGAGCGCGTTGAACATGCTGCGCATCATGAGCCCGGTGGTGACGAGCAGGATGCACGACAGCGCAATCTCCACGCTCACCAGCGTGCGGATCGTGCGGCTCGCGCGCCCGCCGGTCGTTGCACCGCCTTCCTTGAGGTCATGCACGAGATCCGTCCTGCCCGCGCGAAGCGCAGGCGCGAGCCCTGCAACCAGGGCAACGACGAACACGAGTGCGGCAATGAACGCGAGCATTCGCCAGTCGTAGGACATCACCGCCCAGTACACGGGAAGATCGTCGATGGATGCGAGATAGCGCTCCAGCACATCGCCGCCCACATGCGCGAGCAGCAGGCCGGCGCCGGCTGCCAGCGCGGATACCGCGAGACTCTCCAGAAGCACGCTCGCCACCAGGCGACGGCGGCCCGCACCGAGCGCACTGCGGATCGCCGTTTCGCGCTGGAAGCGAATGCTCCGCGCAATCATCAGGCTCGCGACATTCATACAGGCGATGAACAGCACGAACAGCACGCACACGGAAAGCGTCGCGACGATGCGTTTCGTGAACGGATTGATGAACTCTTCCGCATAGGGAACGACCGACGTGATGAGCGTGCGCATGTCCGCGGGAAGCTCGTCATGCAGGTGCGCGAGCGTTGCATCCAGCGCATCGCGCAGCGCCCCGGTACCGCTGCCATCCGGCAGGCGCGCGAACACTTCAAGCTCGGCATCCCCGTAACTGGCACTCGCGGAATCCCAGGAGAGCGGCAGCCATGCATCCTGCAGGTACGGGAACGCGAAGCCTTCCGGCATCACGCCGATCACGGTCGCCGGATGCGAGTTGACGCGAATGACGCGCCCGATGATTCCCGGATCGCCGAGATAGCGGTTCAGCCACAGCGCATGACCGATGATGATCACCGGCGCCGCACCGGGCAGCGAATCGGCGCTCGTGAATGCGCGGCCCATGAACGGCTGCACGCCGAGCACGTCGAACGTGCGCGGCGTGACGAACGCGCCGTCATGCCGCTCGGGCCGTCCGTCGCCGCCGAGGTTCACCGTGCCCGTGTAGAAACCGCCGAACGTCGCACCCGGCAGCGACTGCGCCTGCCAGCGATGGAGAACAGGCTGCGGCACCTCGATGCCGTCTTCACCGCTCACCGGGTCGATGAGTTCGACGAACGCGAGCTGCTGCGGCTCGGGATACGGCGGCTCGCTCAGGATGTAGGCCTGGATGCCGCCGAACATGAACACCGTGAGTCCCGTGCCGAGACTCAGCATGAGCACGGTGACAAGAAAGAATCCCGGTGACCGCGCGAGCCTGCGCAGTGCGTGCCGCACTTCGAACATCAACGTCATCGGGTTCTCCTTGCGGTACTCATTCGTGACGCAGCGCGATCATCGGATCGACGCGCGTTGCGCGCCGCGCCGGAAGCAGGCAGGCAATGAAACCGGTGATGCCGAGAAACACGAGCACGAGCACGAAGACGAGCGGATCCGCGGCGGAAACTTCGTACAGCTGCGAGCGCATCAGGCGTGCGAGCAGGAACGCACCGATGAGGCCGAGCGCAAGACCGGTCACGACCAGGCGTCCGCCCTGCCCCAGCACGAGTTTCAGCAGATCGCCGCGCGCCGCACCGAGCGCCATGCGCACGCCGAGTTCGCCCGTGCGCTGCGTGACGGAGAAGGCAAGCACGCCATAAAGCCCGATGGCCGCAAGCAGCAACGCAACACCGCTGAACACCGAGAGCAGGAACATCGGCGTGCGCTGCCGGTTGAGCGAGCGTTCGACGCGCGACGTCATGGTCGCGATGTCGTACAGCGGCAGCTCGGGATCAAGCGCCTGCACGGCGGCGCGCAACGGCTCCGTGATGCTCGCGGCATCAACGTTCGTGCGCACGGCAAGCATGATGGAATGCCGGGGCTCCTGCGTGATGACGCGATAGATCGTTTCCTTGTCCATCGTCTCCTTCAGGCTCGCATGCCGGATCGCGCCGACAACGCCAATGATCGTCGCGCGGTTTTCCGGCGTGTCCTCGATGCCAAGGACAAGCTGCCGGCCGACGGGATCGGCATCCGGGAAGAATTTCTTCGCGAGGATTTCATCGATGATCACGACGCGCTCGCTGTCACCGGTATCACGCGCATCGAACAGCCGGCCCCGCAGCAGCGGGATATCCATGGCGTTGAAGTAGCCGCCATCCGTGACGCGGTGATGCGCGTGCGGTGACGTCGCGTCGTCGGCATGATCGCGCCCGGCAACCATGTATGAAGATCCGGACGAGTGATTGCCGAACGGCAGCGCGGATGTCACGCCCACGTCCGTCACGCCCGGCAGCGCGCGCACGCGCTCCTCGAAGCGGCGGAAGAATCCGAGCACCGCCGCGTCATCCGCGTAACGCAGTTCCGGCAGCGACATCTGCGCGGTGAGCACGCCCTCCTCCGCGAAGCCCGGGCTCACGGACTGCAGCTTGATGAAGCTGCGCATGAGAAGGCCGGCCGCCACCAGCAGCATGACGGCCATCATCACCTGCAGCACGACCAGCGTGCTGCGCGACGTGCGCGCACCGCGACTGCCTGAATTGCCGCGGCCACCTTCCTTGAGCACGCTTGCGGTGTTCGAGCGCCACGAGGAAACCACGGGGAACATGCCGAACAGCAACCCCGTGCCCGCTGCCACGCCAAGCGCGAACAGCAGCACGCGCGCATCCACCGTGAAGTCGAACACATCGTTGCCTGGCAGCAGGCCGCTCGCCTGCAGGCCGGCGATGCCCCAGTGCGCGAGCAGCACGCCGGCGACGCCGCCTGCAAGGGCAAGCAGCAGGCTCTCGGCGAGCAGCTGGCGCGCGATGCGCATCCTGCCCGCGCCAAGCGCCGTGCGCACGGACATTTCCTTCTGGCGTGCGATGGCGCGCGTGAGCATGAGGTTTGCGATGTTCGCGCACGCAATCAGCAGCACGAAGCCGACCGTCACCTGCAAGAGCAGCAGCGGTCCGCGCATTTCACCCACCTTCTCCTCGCGGAAATCCTCCGCCGTGCCGTGGAATCCCGTGCTCTCGAGATACGCCTCGCCATCGGGTAGGCGCGAAGCGACATTCTGCGTGACCTGCGCCATCTGCCGCTCCGCGGCAGCAATGTCCGCGCCGGGCGCGAGGCGCGCGATCATGCTCGCGTATTCATGCCCGCGCTGTTCGTCCGACATCTCCCTGGGCGTGAACGCAAACGGCACGAAGTAGTCCGCGTTCTCGTTCGGGAACTCGATGCCCGCCGGCATCACGCCGACGATCACGCGCGTCTCGCCATCCACGCGCACGCGCTCGCCGATCACCTCCGTGCGTGCGCCGAACATTTCCTTCCACAGCCCGTGCGAAAGGATGACGACGCGGTCCTCGCCGGGAATCGCTTCCTCCGCGGTGAACGCGCGGCCGAGAAACGGCTGCACCTTCAGTGTTTCAAACAATGAAGGCGTGGCGCGGATGCCGTAGAGCTGCGCGGGACGCTCGCCTGCACTCACCGCATGCGTCGTCCAGTGATAGAGCGCGGCGGATTCGAGTGCGTCGACGCCGCCGACGCGGTCAAGGTAATCGGGAATGGAGACGTTCGTTTTCGAAAGGCCCATCTTCGGGTAGTTGTTGTTGATGACGACGAGCCGCTCGCCTTCCGGGTACGGCAGCGGTTTCAGCAACAGGCCGTTGATGACGCTGAAGATCGCGCTGTTCGCGCCGATGCCGACGGCAAGCGTGAGCACGACGGCGAGCGTGAAGCCCGGGCGGCGCGCCAGCATGCGTG
>CAZRFE010000044.1:0-2625 GCA_964599565.1 uncultured Gammaproteobacteria bacterium | reverse complement strand
TACAGCGCCGCGTTGGCGCGCACCTGTTCCTGGATGCGGCGGTCTTCTTCCTCGCGCAGCCGCACCAGCGTCTGTTCATCCACGACACGGCCATCGAACAGGAAGATCTTGCGCTCCGCGAAATCCGCGTAGCGCGGATCATGCGTGACGACGCAGATCGTCGCGCCGTTGCGGTGCAGGTCTTCAAGCAGCGCCATCACCTGCTCGCCGTTGCGTGAATCGAGATTGCCTGTCGGTTCGTCGGCGAGCAGGATCGATGGCCGCCCGACAAGTGCGCGCGCCACGGCGACGCGCTGCTGCTGGCCGCCGGAGAGCTGCGAGGGATAGTGCTTCAGCCGGTGCGCCATGCCGACGCGTTCCAGCGCTTCCTGCACGCGCGTGCGGCGCTCGGATTTCGATACGCCGTCGCGATACGTGAGCGGCAGTTCGACATTCTCGAAGACATCGAGATCGCCGATGAGATTGAACGCCTGGAAGATGAAACCGATCTCGCGGTTTCGTATGCGCGCACGATCGCTCGCATCGAGTTCCTCGACCGCGGTGCCGTTCAGCGTGTAGCGGCCTTCCGTCGGCGTATCGAGCAGGCCGAGTATCGAGAGCAGCGTGGACTTGCCGCAGCCCGATGGCCCGGAGATGGAAATGTATTCGCCCTTGTCGATGGAAAAATGCACGCCCGAGAGCGCGTGCGTCTCGACCTCGTCGGCCAGGAACACCTTCTTCACATCGGCAAGCTCGATGAGCGGCTTGTTTGACATCGTCTGCTCCTTGAATTCCGTCATTCGAGACGGATGCGGTCATGCTTGTCCCAGGCGCTGGTGTCGGAGAGGATCACCCTGTCGCCGACCTTCAGCCCCTGGCGTATTTCAATGACGTTCACGGAACTGCGTCCGAGTTCCACCGGCACGCGCACCGCTTCGCCGCTCGCGTCGTCGACGACGAACAGGCGCACGGTGGATTCCGGCTGGCCGTATGCCGGGCGCCCGACGTACAGCACGTCGTCCAGGCGCTCGATGAGAATGGTGCCGTCAACGGAAAGATCGGGACGCGCGCCGGACGGAAGCTTGCCGGTGAGCGCGACATCCACCTGCACGGTGCCGGATGTCACCGCGGGATCGATGCGGATCACTTCACCCGCGACGATGCCGTTGCGCGTGTCCACGGAAACCGGCTGGCCGAGCTGCACGTCCTTCGCCTGCGTCTCCGCGATGCGAAGTTCCGCCATGAGTTCATCCGGCCGCGCGATGCGCGCGATGTTCGCACCGATCGTGAGCTGCTGGCCTGCCTCCACGCTCAGCGCCTGCAGCACGCCGCTCATGCCCGCGCGCACCGTCAGTCCCGCAACCTGCGATTCGCGCAGCGCGAGCATGTTCTCAAGCTGCTCGATGCGCGTGCGTTCCGCGCGAAGCTGCGCAGCGATCGCCTTTTCGAACGTGCGGCTGCGCTCCTTCTCGACATCGAGCCGCACGTTGAGCTGCTCGGCGGTGAGCACCGAGCGCTTCAGTTCGAGCTGCGAGATGATGTTGTCCTTCGCGAGTTCCGTTTCCGCCTCCACCTGCAGGCGCTGACTTTCGTATTCCGCGCGCGCCTCGGCGAGCGCTGCCTTCTGGTCGAGCAACTGGCTCTGCAGCTGCACTTCAAGCGCGGCATAGTCCGCCTCGGCGGCAACGACCGCGGAGCGCGCTTCTTCCAGTTGCTGCACGAGTTCCGGGTTGCTCATCTCGATGAGCACGGTCTCAGGCTCGACGCTCGCGCCCGGCTTCACGAGCACGCGCTCGACGCGTGCGTCCGTGCGCGCCGCAATCCAGCGGATTTCCTTCGGCACCAGCACGCCCGGGCCACGCACCTCGCGCAGCATCTCGCCCTGCTTGACGGTATCCATCCAGACGGATTCGCGCTCGACGACCGGCGCTGCGGGATCGAGCGTGAAAAGGAAGGCGGTGAGCGCGACCAGCGCGAAACCGCCGGACGAGCCGATCATCCAGCGGCGGCGCTGGCGCTTGATTTTGAGATCTGTGCGTACGATGTCCATGCCCATTAGTTGCAACGGTCATGCCAAGCCGCAGGATCGGGCATCACGGCGTTCTTCCCGTGAAGACGGCAGGAAGCGGTTTCACATGCGGGACGGCGCGTCCCGGAAACGGGATGCGCAATGCGAACACGCGGGATCAAGGACGCGGACATCAATCTCCTGCTGCACCGGAACGCACGGCGCGATCCGGTGTCTGATCCTGGACGTCTCGTCCCGGTTCACAGCCCTGACGCCCGTGCGCTTGATGCCTTCGGGCACATGACCTGAACCGGGGGCATCCTTCTGGTAGATTGATGCCCGCCCAAGAACGGCGACCGCCAAACAAGACTCGCTGCACAGGAGCTACCTATGAACGCCGCGAAATCCTCACTTGTTCGCCTGCTTTCCTTCGTCATTCCCGCCCTCGCCCTGCTGGCGCAGGCACCCGCGCTGGCTGCAGACGCCCCGATCGTCAAACCCGGCGCCCCCGGCAAATCATCGCAGGCGCTCAGCGCCGAAGAGGCGATCAAGATTGCCGATACCAGCTACTCGCCGGCTGACGTCCGCTTCATGCAGGACATGATTCCGCACCATTACCAGGCCGTGCAGATGGCCGC
>CAZRFE010000043.1:0-20679 GCA_964599565.1 uncultured Gammaproteobacteria bacterium | reverse complement strand
AGGAACTTGCCCGCATGCTGGGCGGCGTGAAGATCACGGATACGACGCGCGAGCACGCGCGGGAGATGATGAAAGCGGCAACATGAATGAAGAACGCCCGCGACCACAGGCCGCGGGCGTTCTTCATTCATGTTGCGGAAAACAACTTGCCGGCAAAGGCGGAACGAGTCGCTACTTCTTCATCGATTTCTGGCAGACCGGACAGATTCCGTAGATATATAAGGAGTGGTCCGTCATCTCGTAACCCGCCTCGTGCGCAATCTGCTCCTGGCGCTTCTCGATGCCTTCGTCCACGAATTCGTCCACGCGGCCGCACTTCACGCACAGGATGTGATCGTGGTGGTCACCCTCGTTCATCTCGAACATCGAATGACCGCCCTCGAAGTGATGGCGGGTGACGAGCCCTGCGTCCTCGAACTGCGTGAGCACGCGGTACACGGTGGCAAGGCCGATCTCCTCGCCGGAGTCGAGCAGCGCCTTGTACATGTCCTCGGCACTCATGTGGCGCTGCTCGCTCTTCTCGAGAATCTCGAGAATCTTCATGCGCGGCAGGGTCACCTTGAGGCCGGCCTTGCGTAAATCCTGGCTTTCCACGATGCACTCCGGTCAACTGGTCAGGCGCGGTTGGGTTCGAGTAAGATCACCCACCTATTATTGCCCACTCACGGAACAACACCAACCCGACGGAGCGCTGATGCCGACCCGGATGCTCAAATTCCTCCCACTGGTCGCCCTGCTGGCGACCGCGTGCGTCTACCGCCAGGACATTCCGCAGGGCAATTTCTACAAGACGCAGGACGTCGCGAAGCTCGAGGCGGGCATGACGCGGGAACAGGTGCAGTTCGTGCTGGGCACACCGCAGATCGCCGATCCGTTTCATCCAGACCGCTGGGACTACGTGTTCTATGTCGATGCGCTCGACGATGCGCGCGACCACCACCAGCGCGTCACCGTGTTCTTCGACGGCGATACCGTGACCCGCATTGAAAAGGAAGGCATCGAGGACGAGGAAACGCCGTCCGGTGACGAAGGCATCGTCATCGAGTCGGATGACTGACGCGCCGCTTCAGTCGCGCGACCCGGGTTCCCCGCCCTGGCCCATCGTACGCCCTTGTGCTGCAAGACGGCGGCGAACATCCTTCGGATCGGCCAGCAGCGGCCGGTAGATTTCAACCCTGTCACCCGCTTCCAGCACGCGGTCCAGCGGACAGAGCCGGCCGAACACGCCGACCTTGTTCCGTTCGAGATCAATTTCCGGAAACCGTTCAAGAATCCCCGACAGTCGAACCGCGTGCGCAACGGTTGAACCCGCCGGAACCGTCAGCGCAATCAATGCCTGCTGCCCGGGGCGCGCAAACACCACTTCGACGGGAACATGAACCGCGCCGCCTTCGGTTGAAGAAGCGTTGTCAGCCGTTCCCATTCAGCGCTTTCGCCCGTCGCACGAACGCATCGAGCATGGTTTCGCCGATCTGGTTGAAGACGGGGCCGAACATCATGTTCATCAACCCGCTCGCGAACTCGAACTTCAGGCACAGCGACACCTTGCAGGCATCTTCGCCCAGCGAATCGAACATCCATTCGCCGGTGAGGTGGCGGAACGGCCCTTCGACAAGATCGATGGTCTGGCGCTGCGGCGGCTCGAGCGTGTTGCGCGTCGTGAACGTCTTGTGCACGCCGCCCATCGCGATGTCGATGCTCGCCACGCGGTAGCCTTCGCCTTCTTCCTCCACGCGCGCGTCCTTGCACCACGGCAGGAATTCCGGATACGAATCCACATCGTTCACAAGGTCGTACATCGATTGCGCGGAATGCGGTACAAGCGCCTGTTTCCTCACTTCACGCATTGCCGCTCCCCGCATCCAGGATGCCCATAGCGTTCAGGAAAATCAGCAGCAGGGCAAGCGGTGCAAAGATGCGCGTGAGGAATCGCCAGATTTCATAACGATAACCGGTGCCCATCTCGAGTTCGTCGACCGTCGAACTCTTGCACATCACCCATCCCGCGAACACCGCAACCAGCAATCCGCCGAGCGGCAGCAGGATGTTCGATGCAAGAAAATCGAGATTCTCGAAGATCGAACCCGCGAGGAATCGCACGTCCGCGAGACGGTTGAACGAAAATACCGTCAGCAGTCCCAGCAGCCACACGATGACACCGACAAGCACAGCCGCGCGCGGACGCGAAAGCCTGCGTTGCTCGACAAGGCGCGCGACCGCGGGCTCGATCAGCCCGATGGACGACGACCACGCCGCGAAGATCAGCAGCACGAAGAACAGCGTGCCGAAGATCACGCCGCCCGGCATTTTCGCGAACAGCAGCGACAGTGTGATGAAGGTGAGACCGGGACCGGCCGCGACGGGATCGAGACCGTTCAGCAGCACGACCGGAAAGATGACGAGTCCCGCGAGCAACGCGACAACGGTTACCGCAAGCACGATGGTGAGCGAGGTTTCCGCGATGGACGAATCATCCGGAAGGTACGCGCCGTACGCCATGATCGCGCCCATGCCGATGCTCAGCGAGAAGAACGCCTGCCCCATCGCGGCAAGCACGGTGCCGCCCGTGACGTTTGAAAAATCAGGATTGAAAAGGTACCGCACGCCGTCCATGAAGCGATCGGTCGTCATCGAATGGAACAGGAGCACAAGCAACAGCAGGAACAGCGCGGGCATGATGTATTTCACTGCCTTCTCGAGTCCCTGCTCGACCCCGCGGCCGACGACGAATACCGTGAGCGCGATGAACACGCTGTGCCAGAAGACCAGCCGCACAGGATTCGCGGCAAGCAGCTCGAAATGCCGCATCACTTCCGCAGGTCCGCGGTCGACGAACGCGCCACGCACCGTGTCGTAGGTGTAATTGAAGGTCCAGCCGGCGATGACGCTGTAATAGGAAAGGATCAGCATGCCGGCGACGACGCCCAGCCAGCCCACGACCTGCCAGAAAGAGCCGTCCGTTTCCTCTTCGGACAGAAGACGCATCGCATTGATGGGATTGCGACGCCCGCGGCGCCCGAGCATCGCCTCGGACATGAACACCGGCAGGCCGATCGCGAGCACGCAGCCGAGATAGATCAGCACGAAGGCGCCACCGCCGTGCATGCCTGTCATGTACGGAAAGCGCCAGATGCTGCCGAGCCCGACAGCGGCACCCATGGCGGCGAGCACGAACGCAAGCCGTGATGACCATTGCCCGTGCAGCGATTGACGACGTGGCATGCGACTTCCTGCCTTGACCCGAGAACACGAACGCCGATCGCCGCAAAAGCGGTCGATCGGCGCGACTGAACGGCAACGGAACCCAGGGCCCGGCCGCCGGAAAAGTGCGCGATTTTCCGCCAAATCCTCGCGCGGCTCAAGTCACCGCACATCCCGCCGTTTATAATCGCGGCATGAGCAAGGACAAGAAGAACAGCGGCGGCAGCACGATTGCACTCAACAAGCGCGCCCGCCACGACTATTTCATCGAGGAACAGCACGAAGCCGGGCTGGTTCTGCAGGGATGGGAAGCGAAATCGCTGCGTTCGGGGCGCGCGAGCATCGTCGAGGCGTATGTGACGCTCAAGGGCGGCGAAGCCTTCCTCATCGGCGCACAGATAACGCCGCTCCCGCAGGCATCCACGCACGTCGTCGCCGACCCGCTGCGCACGCGCAAGATCCTGCTGCACCGCCGCGAACTCGATCATCTCGTCGGTGCCGTGGAGCGCGAGGGTTACACACTCGTGCCGCTCGCGCTGTACTGGAAAAAGGGCATGGCGAAGCTCGACGTCGGGCTCGCCAAGGGCAAGAAGCAGTACGACAAGCGCGCCACGAAGAAGGAACAGGACTGGCAGCGGCAGAAGGAACGGCTGGTGCGGCACGGTTGAGGAAGTTCCGCGCCAGCGAACACGGGAGCCACACGTGAACGCCTTTTTCCAGCAAGGTCCCGAACTCGAAAACACCTGGACGACCGATCCCTTCCTTCGCGCAGCGCTGGAACAGCGACTGCCCGCAGCGGTCTTCACCGCCGTTGCACCGGGTCTCGAACGGCTCGGCGCGCGCGCCGCCGGCGAAATGCGCGAATACGCCGCAGACGCCGAGCGCAATCCACCACGACACGTTCCTTACGACCCCTGGGGACGCCGCGTTGACGACATTCCTGTCGCCGACGGCTGGAAGCAGCTGCACCGCGTCGCCGCGGAAGAAGGCATCGTCGCCACCGGATACGAACGCGAACACGGCGAGCACTCGCGCGTTCACCAGTTCGCGCGGCTGTATCTCTACCACCCCTCCTCCGCCATCTGTTCCTGCCCGCTGGCAATGACCGACGGCGCCGCGCGCGTGATCGAACTGAACGCGAGTGAACGCCTTGGCGAGACATTCAGGCGGCTCGTCAGTCGCAACGCGGAAACCTTCTGGACTTCCGGGCAATGGATGACGGAACGCACCGGCGGTTCGGATGTCTCGGGCACGGAGACGATCGCGCGTCGCGATGGCCCGCGCTATCGCCTGCGCGGCGTCAAGTGGTTTACCTCGGCAACGACATCGCAGATCGCGCTCACACTCGCGCGCATCGAGGAGCACGGCAACCCATCGCCGCACCTCAGTCTTTTCCAGCTTGAACTGCGCGACGCCGATGGCCGGCTCAACAACATCCGCGTGCATCGCCTCAAGGACAAGCTCGGGACGCGCGCGCTGCCAACGGCGGAACTCACGCTCGACGGCACACCCGCGATGCTGATCGGCGAACCGGGCAAGGGCGTGCGCACGATCGCGACCATGCTCAACATCACGCGGCTGTACAACGCGTGCAGCGCCGCGGCACAGATGCGCCGCGCCGTCATGCTCGCTCACGACTACGCCGGCAAGCGCATCGCGTTCGGCGAGCCGCTTGCCGCGCACCCGCTGCACGCCGCAACGCTGGATGCACTCGAATCCGAAACGCGCGGCGCAACGCTGATGGTGCTTCACGTCGCCGCATTGCTCGGCAAGGACGAGTGCGGCACGGCGAGCGAAGCCGAACACAGGCTGCTGCGCCTGCTCACACCGCTGGTCAAGCTCTACACCGCAAAGCAGGCTGTTGCCGTTTGCAGCGAAGCGCTGGAATGCTTCGGCGGCGCCGGTTACATCGAAGATACGGGCCTGCCCGTCCTCCTGCGCGATGCGCAGGTGCTCTCGATATGGGAAGGCACCACGAACGTGCTCGCACTCGATTTCCTGCGCGCCGCCGGCAAGGACGGGTCGTTGTCGGTGTGGATCACAGACATGCGCACGCGACTGCAATCGCTTGACCGCGCGGAGCTCAACACGGTGCGCGCGGCGATCGAAGAGCGCCTGGACGCCTTCGCAGCGCTTGACGTCAGTGATACACGGAGCGCGCGCAGCATCGCATTTCGCGCAGCGCGAATACTCGGCGGCGTCCTGCTCGCAGAACACGCGGAGCGCGAGCAAGGAGAGGGAAACCGCTCAACGCGTGAGGCGCTTTACGTATGGCTCAAGGATGCCGTTCTGCCGCATTGACAATCCGGTTGCCGAAGCGGCGATTCAGGTATAATGCGCGACGTCGGGGGTGATTTGGCTTCGACGCGGATAGTGAAACTCAAGGTGCATGTCGAGGATGCAGGCTTCCTCGTTAAACCGTCTGCAAAACGTTAGTTGCGAACGACGACAACTACGCTCTCGCGGCCTAATCCCCGCGGGCGGTCGACCAGCTCGGGCCTGAACGGCTGACTCGACTGTAACTTAGCCAGGATAAGCGCGGCTGTTGTTCCACCAGTCGCGACGAAAACCAAGGAACTCGCCAGTCGTCTTCCCTGCCCGTCGGGTAGCGCCTGGTCAAACTCAAAGACGCGGCTACGCATGTAGAGCCGAGAGCGGATCATCAGCGGACGCGGGTTCAACTCCCGCCACCTCCACCAACAACGAAAAGGCCGTCCCTCGAGACGGCCTTTTTCATATCCGTATCAACGACGTTCAGCGTCACGGCCAACCGGACAGCATGCTCTTCGCTTCCGCCGACATCTCATGCTGCTTTTCGGCAAGCACGCGCATGCCGCGCCTGACGGCATCGCGCGCGGCAACGCGCTGCAGCCATTCGCGCACGTTGGGATGATCGCTGATGTCGATTCCGATGTTCGCGAAGGTCATCGTCCAGGCGAACATCGCAATGTCAGCGATGGAATATTCGGCCCCCGCGAAATACGGCGCTTCGCCAAGGCGCCGGTCCATGACGCCGTAGAGCCGACGCGCTTCCTTCGCATAGCGCTCCATTCCGTATGGAATCTTCTCCTCGGCGAAGACGAGAAAATGATGCGCCTGGCCGAGCATGGGACCGATGCTGCCCACCTGGAACAACAGCCACGCAAGCGCTTCATAGCGTTCGCGCGGATTCCCTGGCAGCAGCTTGCCGGTCTTCTCGGCGAGATAGATGAGTATCGCGCCGGATTCGAACAGCGATATTTCCCGACCGCCCGGTCCCTGCATGTCGACGAGCGCGGGAATCTTGCCGTTCGGCGAGATACGCAGGTAACCCGGTTCATGCTGATCACCCTTTGTGATGTCGACGGGATGCAGCGCATAAGGCAACCCCAGCTCTTCGAGCATGACGAACGGCTTCTGTCCGTTGGGTGTCGGCCATGAGTACAGGTGCAGGCTCGCGTATTCCGCCATTTCAAATCTCCGCGTCCGGATGCACCGCACATGCTGGGCAATAAAAAAGGCCGGGACAGCCCGGCCTTTCATTGACGGGAGTCACCCCCGTTCAGCGTTCGCGCAGGCATCGGCGCGCGAACCACGTCACCAGCAGGCCGAACGCAATGAGTCCTGCAAGCTGCGCGAGCCAGTCGGCGCCCAGCCACTCGGTGCCAAAACCTTCGGGCTTGCGATCAAGCATGAAGGCTGCACCCGCGATTGCAACGCCAAGCAAACCTTCGCCGCCGACGAAACCGGAACCAAGCAGTACGCCGCGATCGCGACGCGCGATGCGTTCTTCATCGGTTTTCGCGCGGCGCTCGAGCCAAAGGCGCAGCAATCCGCCGAGGAACAGCGGCGTCATGGTCGCAACCGGCAGGTACACGCCGACCGCAAACGGCAGCGACGGAATGCGGAAGATCTCGCAGGCAACCGCAATGCCGACGCCGATCGCAACCAGCCCCCACGGCAGCGACTGGTCGAGTACGCCGTCGATGACGAGTTTCATGAGCGTTGCCTGCGGCGCGGGCAGTTCCTTGCCGCCGAAACCGAAGGTTTCCGCGAGCAGCAGCACGGAAAGACACACGAAGGTGGCAGACGTGAGCACGCCGACAATTTCACCGATCTGCTGGCGGCGCGGCGTGGCGCCGAGCAGGTAGCCTGTCTTGAGATCCTGCGACATGTCGCCGGCGATGGACGCCGCGATCGCGACCACGCAGCCAACGGTGAGCGCGGCTGCCTTGCCGGTCATGTCCGTCCAGCCCATGACGAGGAACACACCCGCCGTGCCGAGCAATGCGGCGATCGTCATGCCGCTGGTCGGGTTCGAGGTCACACCGACAAGACCGACGATCCGCGACGCAACCGTCACGAAGAAGAAGGCAAAGATGATCACGCACACGGCGGCGAGCGCGCGCTGCGTGAAGCCATCCAGCGCGCCGAATGGCGCTTCGACGATGGCGAGCACAAGTCCGATCAGCAGGATGCCGATCCCGACGACGCGAAGTGAAAGATCGCGCTCTGTACGCTTCACGGCGGGCGCGTCGTCGCCGGCGCCGACGCGTTCCTTCAGTTCCGCCGCACCGATGCGGAAGGACTCCAGCATCACGGGAATGCTTTTCACCAGCGTGATGATGCCTGCCGCCGCCACCGCGCCCGCGCCGATGTACCGCACGTAACGGGTCCACAGCTGCGATGGCGACATGTCGCGGATGAGCATTTCGGTTTCCGGAAACAGCGGAATGGCGCGCGCGTCGCCCCAGTACGCAATGGCGGGAATGATGATGAGCGATGACAGCAGTCCGCCGCCGACCATCACTGCCGCGATGCGCGGGCCGAGAATGTAGCCGACGCCGAACAGCGCGGCGGAAAGATCCATGCCGACCTGCCCTTTCTTCAGGAACGGAATGCCGACATGCACATCCGCGGGCAGCACTTTCGCCCAGGATGTCAGCGCCTTGAAGACAGCACCGCCTGCAATTCCCCAGAAGATGTTCTTCGCGTGGCTGCCGCCGGTTTCCGTTGCAACCAGCACGTGCGCGCACGCGGCACCCTCGGGATACGGCAGCGTGCCGTGCTCGCGTTCGATGAGAAAGCGGCGCAGCGGAATCATGAACATCACGCCGAGCAGGCCGCCCGCCATCGCGAGCAGCGTCATCTGCAGCAGTGTCGGCGAGAGTCCCCAGAGAAACAGCGCGGGCAGCGTGAAGATCACGCCGCTTGCCACCGAACTCGACGCAGAACCGATCGTCTGCGACATGTTCGCTTCGAGGATGTTCGAACCCACGCCGAAGCGCCGCAATGCGTGGAACGCCGCCACCGTCATTACCGCAACGGGAATCGATGTGCTGATGGTCAGTCCCGCGCGCAAGCCGAGGTAGGCGTTTGCAGCGCCGAACACGATGCCGAACAGGATGCCGAAGAACAGCGATTTGATGGTGAATTCCGCGGGTGATTCGCCCGCTGGAATGTACGGCGTGTAGGTTTCGCCGGGTTTCAGGGCGCGATGTGCGCTGTCGGCAAGGCCGCGTCGTGATTCCACTGTCGTCTCCCCGGAAGATCAACGCCGGCAAGCGGCCGGCAAAGAGCGCCAGAGGTTAACTTAAGCTTTCCCGGCATGCCAAAGAAAACGGCCACCCGAAGGTGGCCGTTTCGTACAGCGGTTTCCTGCGCTGCGTCAGTCGGCGACCGCAGCCGCGGCGTTCACGGCGCCGTTGCCGTGAACGTCGTCGTTCTTCTTCCTGCCATAGTCGGTCGCGGTGCGCTCGAGTTCCGCGATCACGGCATCAGGGTCCATGCTGCCGCCGTGCTTGCCGATGATGAGCGCGGCGACGCCCGCCGCATGCGGCGATGCCATCGATGTGCCCGCGGACCAGCCCCAGCCGTCGCTGATCGTGGAGAACACGAGATCGAACACCCAGCATGACTGCAGCACGCCGCCGACCACGCAAAGCTCGTTGCCCGGATACACGCTGTCGCCACCCGGCGCGCTGAAGTCGATCCCGGTCTTGCCGTAGTTGGAATACGACGCAAGATTGTTGAACGCAACATTGAACGGATCAATCGCCCAGCCGATCGGCGCCGTGGCGGAAATCGACTGCACGTGCTTGAGCTCGGCCGGCACTTTCACATCGCTCTTGTTGTGATCGAGATCCGTCGCTTCGTTGCCCGCTGACGAAATGATCGTCACGCCCGCGTCGTACGCGTAATCCGCCGCACGCTGCATCATCTGCAGCAGCTGCGCGCAGTCACGCGCCGGGAAGTGCTCGGTCTCGCCCGTCGGGTTGCCGTCGTCATCGAGGACATCGAACGTGCAGTTGTGCGGGATGGTCGCGCCAAGCGACATGTTGATCACATCCGCGCCGATGTTCGCGGCGTGCACCATGCCGGCCGCGATGCTCGCGAACGGACCGCTGCCACTGACCTCGGAGAGCACCTTCACCGCGACGATTTCCGCTTCCGGCGCAACACCGATCACGCCGAAGCCGTTGTCGGCCGCTGCAATCGTTCCTGCAACGTGCGTGCCGTGATTGAAGAAGAAGCCCGGGCTTATGTTCCAGTCCTCGCCATCGATGAACGACGCGCTCAGTGCGGCGTTCAGGTTCGGTGCAAGATCCGGATGCTCGGCATCGATGCCGGAATCCAGCACGGCGACGCGCACACCCGCGCCGCGATAACCCGCATTCCATGCACCTGCCGCATCGATCGCCTGGTGTCCCCACTGGATGTCGAAATAGAAATCATCGTCGCCGCTGACCGGTGGATTCGCGAACGCCTGCTCAAAGGACAGGCTCACCGGCATGCGCGGATCGATCATGCGTGCTGCGATGTTCGCGGCGACGCCACCGACGCCCTTTATCGCGGCTCCCTTGCTGCGGAAATCCGGTGCATCGGAATCGACGACGGCGAGCCCGATCTCAGGCACGAACAGGGTGATGGTTCCGCCGGCGGCGGCGACATCGGCAGCGAAATTCGCCGGGAAGTTCTTCTTCGCCAGCACGACATAGGAATCGGCGCTGGCCGCAGGCGCTGCCAGCATGGCGGCAGTGGCGAAGGCTGCCGCGATGGCAGTACGAGTGACATTCATGATCTTTCCCCCTTGGTTCGAACAGGATTCCCGCGTGCGGGACGCCGCCATCCCCCGATGGCGACAAAGGGAGTGTAGTCCCTCGGGGGGCGAAGTCCACCCGGTCAAATCCACGAGCGAAATGCGACGGGCTCAAGGAATTCCTGTAGGAGACGCTCGCCGGGAATGACGAACAATTTTGCACTGCGGGAAAAGCGGAACAGACGGTACACATGGAAACGCTTCGGGTGCTCACGTGCGCGTTCCAGCTCGCGATTCGTGAGCACAAACGGAAAGCGGCTGCCGTAGTTGGTCGTCTTCACGCAGATGAAACGCTCGCTGCCATCCTGCTCGAGCGAGAGGATGTCGTAACCGAAACTGTCGCCGAATGTCTGCGACTGCCAGATGATGCGATCCGTTGCGTCCTTCATTCCCGCCTCGCGCAATCGGGCGCGTTCGAATGCCATCACGAAGCGCTCGCCCGCCATCGCGAGATTGCGGTTGCGCGCCTCGCGCACGCGGTGGTCGATCTCGTTCACGCCGGCCGGATGCCAGGCGGGATGGTTCGAAGGGCGGAATCCACCGCGTTCCGGCGCCGCCACCCAGCACGCCTTCGAATCGTCGAGCTCCACGGGAATGCTCGCCGGCGGCGGCACGTCGTCGATACACAAGGCTTCGACCAGTTCGGGATTGCCCTCGATGAACACCTGGACCGCCTTCTCCAGCGCATCGTCAAACCCGGCCTCCGGCGGAAAGCCGTCCGCGAACGGCAAACCCACTTCCGCAAGCACGGCGCTGATGTGGCGGTGTTCGCGGTCGACGCGTTCCGCGTCCGATTCGCCCAGTTCCTTGAGAATGCGATTGCGATGATCCGCCTTGCTGTACAGCTCGCCCTGCAGTTCGGCGTCGAGCATGATGAAGTAATTCTGCACGAGCACTTCATTGCGCCGTTCGGCGCTGAGCGGCTCGGGCGCGGCGGCATCGGCGGATGCATTCGACCTGGCGGCGCGCTTGCGCCGCTCCGCCGCCTCGCGCTCCTTGATCTTGCGCAGCCGGTCCTCGCGTTCCTGGCGCAGCTTTTCCTTTTCGTCGCCGGCGACGGGACGCGGCGGCGGTGTCACCGGCGTACGCGCGCGGGCTGCAACCGCTTTTGGCTCGGGCGCAGGCGCCGCGGGGCGCGCTTCCGCAGCACGGGATGCACCAGGCGCCTCCGCTTCGGCCACGCCTGTCTTCCAGGCCTCCTCAAGCGCGGCGGCGATCGGATCGGGAATCTTCACGCCGGACTCGCGGATATCCCAGACGAACTTGCCGAACACGCCACTCTTGAGATCCGCCGACGACAGCGCGACCTTGTTGACAGCGTTGAGCAGCGTGGTGAAACGCAGGTCCACAACCAGCGTGTTGCGCCCGCGGTTGGCATCCTGGACGTCGACGTTCGCCGCTTCATACGAACCGCGGATGATTTCGGCGCGCGCGAACAGGCCGCGCGGTTCGCGTCCCTGGCGAATGAAGTACGCGACGTCGCCATTGAATATCCGGCGATTGCTGCCGCAGCTCCATTGCCGCACAAGTGGCGCGCCACGCGCGACCTGATCGGCCTGCTCGCCGATGTTGCGCCAGTCCCAGCGCGTCGGATTCCAGCTGAAAAGATAAGTCGCCATGTTGCCCGGTCATCAAGGATCAGGGGCCCAGAGTAGGACAATTGTGCGCAACGGACATGAAAATGTGTCACGTTTCGACAGGCCTTCGGCCCTGTTGCAGGACCGCGGGCTATACTCGCGCCATGCCATCACGACTTGCCAGGCACCTGTTGCCACTGCTCATCATTGCGCTTGCTGCTGCGTGCTCGAAAGGCGTGCAGTGGTCACCGCGCGAGAAGGACAATGCAGCGCACATCCGCATGTCGCTGCAGGCGGTGAGCGATGCCGCGGAAATTGCAAACGCGGCCACGGGATCGGAAAACGACCGCGAACGCCTGCTGCGGGCGCTGCGTAAGGCGCACCTGCATGCCGCACGCGTGGACGATGCGGTGCTGGACAAGCTGCATCCTGAGCTCTATGGCAAGTTCCGCCTGAAATACCAGTCCGCACTTGCCGCAATGATACGCGCGCATGAAGCGGGCGATACCGGTGCGGCGGAACGCGCCGCGGCGGATATCCGCGACTTCATGAACTGGTACCGCAATACGACGCACACCTTCCGCTGGTGGGATGAAGCCGCAATGCGCTGAGCAATTGACCTTCATGCGGCACGCCCGTTAGTCTCTGCGCGGTTTACCGCGAGGAACCCGACAAATGACAATGAAAATCACCTTCGACCTCACCGATCGCGACATCCAGCATTTCAAGCGCATCTCGAAGAATGCGAAGGCGCTGGCAAAGGGGGCGAGCGAAGAGGAAATCGTCGCCGGCACCGAGAAGCTGCTGGCGGACGTGCAGGCGTCGAAGACACCGGATTTCATCGGCGAGCGCCTGCAGCGGCTCGACAGCCTGATCCGGATGCTGCGCGATGCAGACTGGAATCTCGGCGCGCCGGAACGCGAGCGCGTGCTCGCCGCTCTCGCCTACTTCTGCGATCCCGAAGACGTCATTCCGGACGCAACGCCCGGTTTCGGCTTCCTTGACGACGCCATCATGGTCGAACTGATCACGACAGAGCTGAAGAACGAGATCGAGGCGTATGCCGACTTCTGCGACTACCGTGACCGCGAAGGCAAGCGCACCGGTCGCGTGAGCGCGAGCCGCGATGAATGGCTCGCCAACCGCCGCAAGGAGTTGTTCGAGCGCATGCGCCGCCGCAACAAGCGCGATCGTTCGGGCAGCCGCATCCGCGTCCGCCTGTTCTGATCACGGCGCGGCTGCCTTTCGCGGGCAGCCGCCGCCCTGCCTTCGCCTCACGGAGTTTCCATGTCCAAGAACACGTTCGCCCGCGAACCTTCAATGGTTGACGCGCTGGTGCCTATCGTTGCGCTGGTCATCATGCTCGCAGCATCCGTCTACCTGTATGGCGCGGATTCCTCCTTTGGGGCGAACCAGATTGCGCTGCTGCTAAGCGCAGGCATCGCCGCGATCGTCGGCCTGAAGAACGGACTGCGGTGGCAGGAAATCGAGGAAGGCATCACGCAAGGCATTTCGGTGTCGCTGGGCGCGATCCTGATCCTGCTTGCGGTCGGTTCGCTGATCGCGACCTGGATACTCGCCGGCATCGTGCCGACTCTTATCTATTACGGTCTTGCGATACTGCATCCCGCCATCTTCTATCCTGCCGCCTGCCTGATCTGCGCGCTGGTCGGCCTGACCATCGGCAGCTCGTGGACGGTTGCAGGCACGCTCGGTATCGCACTGATCGGCGTTGCCGGCGCGATGGGCCTGTCGCCGGCCGTTACCGCCGGCGCGATCATCTCGGGTGCGTACTTCGGCGACAAGATGTCGCCGCTCTCGGACACGACGAATCTCGCGCCCGCGGTCGCCGGCAGCGAACTGTTCGCGCACGTGCGGCACATGATGTGGACCACGATCCCCAGCCTGCTCATCGCGATTACCGCCTTCGGCGTCGTCGGTTTCGTGCAGCACGCGGAGGCAGGCTCCGGCAGTTTCAGCGACATGGCCGGCGTGCTCGCGCAGAACTTCGATCTCGGCTGGTATCTCCTTGCACCGCTTGTGCTCGTGATGGTCATGGCCTGGCGCAAGATGCCCGCATTCCCGACGATGATGATCGGCGCGCTGACAGGCGGCCTGTTCGCGGTGGTCTTCCAGCCCGAAAAGGCGATCGCGCTCGCGAACAACCCGGAGCTCTCCAACGGCATGGCCATGCTTTCCGGCGTGTGGATCGCACTGTTCGACGGTTACACGTCGTCCACCGGCAATGCGGCCGTGGATGAACTCCTGAGCCGCGGCGGCATGGAAAGCATGTTGAACACCGTCTGGCTGATTCTCTGCGCCATGACCTACGGCGCCGTGCTGGAACGCGCGGGAATCCTGCAGAAGCTCCTGACAGCCGTCATGCACCTTGCGAAAAGCACGGGTTCGCTGATCGTGACGACACTGCTTACCTGCATCGGCGTGAACATCATCGCCGCCGACCAGTACATCTCCATCGTCCTGCCCGGCCGCCTCTACCGGCTTGAATTCCAGCGGCGCAAGCTCGCGCCCGTGAACCTGTCGCGTGCGCTCGAAGACGCCGGCACCATCACCTCGCCGTTGATTCCCTGGAACACGTGCGGTGCGTACATGGCAGGAACGCTTGGCGTGCCGACGCTCGCCTACCTGCCCTTCTGCTTCTTCAATCTCATCAACCCGGTGCTCGCCGCCGGCTATGCGTTTGCCGGCATCAAGATCGAACCGCTCCGTGAAGACGACACCGTGACGATCCGCACGGCCCACGGCCATGCCTGATACGTCCGGCGCAGCGGCGATGGGGCAGTTGCTCGACGCCGCGTTCGCCGAAACGCTGGCGAAATTCCGCGAACAGGTGCAACGCGGAGAAATCGACCCGCAGGCCGAACGGGAGGAATGCCGGCGCCGGCGGCGCGATTACGCCACCAGTCTTCGCATGGGTTCCGTTCCCGATGAAGCCATGACGCTTGCCGCACGACTGCTGCAGGACAGCGGTCTGAAGCTTTCCGCGGAAGAAACGGCGGCATTTCGCATCGACGTCACGCACATGCTCATTCGCCTGCATGAAGCGTTCATCGCCGCGGCTGATCAGGGCAACAGGTAGAACACCACGGCGGCGACCGCGACGAGCATCACGGCCTGCGCCCACCACCGCCAGGATTTCAGCAAGAGCTGTCCGACAAATGCCCACGCGGAAAGTCCCGTCAGCGCCGCGAACATGGCGGCATACAGCGTCAACGGTCCCAGTTCGCGCTGGAGGCTCGGATTCTCCGGTCCAAGTACCAGGAATATCACCAGTCGCATCGACGTCACGCACATGCTCATTCGCCTGCATGAAGCGTTCATCGCCGCGGCTGATCAGGGCAACAGGTAGAACACCACGGCGGCGACCGCGACGAGCATCACGGCCTGCGCCCACCACCGCCAGGATTTCAGCAAGAGCTGTCCGACAAATGCCCACGCGGAAAGTCCCGTCAGCGCCGCGAACATGGCGGCATACAGCGTCAACGGTCCCAGTTCGCGCTGGAGGCTCGGATTCTCCGGTCCAAGTACCAGGAATATCACCAGGGTGACGGCGATGCCGATGAAGATCGAACCGCAGGAACCCATGATGATGCCGTTGAGCACGGTGATCGGTCGCATTGCGCGCTGTCTCCTTTATTGAAATTTCCCGCGTTGCTGGAACCTGCGTTCCCCGGTATGTTCGAATAAGCCCGGCACGTCCGGAAACGGACGGTCGGCCTGCGGCGACGCATCACTCCTTGCGTCCGGAACCAAGAGACGAATTATGCGCAATACATCGCCCGTTCTGAAGAAGCTCGTCATCCTGCTGCTCGCGCTGCCCGCGACTGCGCTCGCAACGCCAGCCGCCGATGATGTACCGGCGCTGAACGCAAGTCCGCAGCAAGGTCTCATCGAACAGCTCGTCGCAACGTATGCGGCGCGTGCGCACTACGCGAATCGCGAACTGGACGACGCGCTGTCGCGAGACATCTTCGACCGTTACCTCGAATCGCTCGACCCGGGCAGGATCTACCTCACGCTTGCGGACATCGGCGAATTCGATGGCTATCGCACGCAGATCGATGACGCGCTGAAACACGGCAACGTGGATGTGGCGTATGACGTGTACGGCGTGTTCCGCAAACGCGTGCTTGCCCGCATCGACGCCGTCGAGCAGCTGCTCGATGAGAAACCGGATTTCAGCGTGAAGGAAACCTTCGACTTCGACCGCACCGACACCGACTGGGCGAAAAACGCCGCCGCGCTCGACGAATACTGGCGCAAGCGCGTGAAGAACGAAGCGCTCGGCCTCATCCTCGCGGACAAGACCTGGGACGAGGCGCGGGAAATGCTGAAGAAGCGTTATTCGAACTTCCGTCATCGCTTCCTGCAGGTCACCGGCGATGACGTGTTCGAACTGTTCGTCAACGCATACGCACACACGCTGGACCCGCACACCGAGTATTTTTCGCCGCGCGATTCCGAGGAGTTCGAGATTCGCATGAGCCTCACGTATGAAGGCATCGGCGCGTCGCTGCAGGTCGAGGACGAATATGTAAGCATCGCGCGCGTGCTGCCGGGCGGTTCGGCGTACAAGGCGGATGTGCTGAATCCGAAGGATCGCATCACTGCCGTCGGACAGGGTGACGAAGGCGAAATGGTCGACGTGGTCGGCTGGCGGCTGGATGACGTCGTCGACCTCATCCGCGGGCCGAAGGACACCGTGGTGAAGCTCAGCGTCCTGCCGGCGGGCGCTGCGCCCGGCAGCGAAGAGAAGCTCGTCAAGCTCGTGCGCAGCGAGATCAAGCTCGAAGAACAGGCCGCGCAGTCCAGCGTCATCGAGGTGGACGCAGGCGGCAAGCCGATGAAGATGGGTGTCATCGAGGTGCCGGCCTTCTATCTCGACTACCGCGCAAAGATGATGGGCGAAGAGGATTACCGCAGCACCACGCGCGACGTTCGCCGTCTCGTCGAGGAGCTCCGTACGAAGGACATCGACGGGCTGGTCATCGATCTGCGCGACAACGGCGGCGGCTCGCTCCAGGAAGCGACGGAACTCACGGGGCTGTTCATCGACACCGGTCCCGTCGTGCAGATCCGTTCTTCCGGCGGCGCGCTCGAAGTCGCCGAAGACATCGAACCGGGCGTCGCATGGGACGGACCGATGGTGGTGCTGGTGAACCGTTTCAGCGCATCAGCGTCGGAAATCTTCGCGGGCGCGATCCAGGATTACGGCCGCGGACTGGTCGTCGGCACGACCACCTACGGCAAGGGCACGGTGCAGCACCTGATCGATCTCAGCCGCCATCTCAACGGCGATCTCGATCTTGGCCAGCTGAAGATGACCATCGCGAAATACTACCGTGTGACCGGCAGCAGCACGCAGCATCGCGGCGTGGTGCCGGACATCACGCTGCCCTCGCCCATCGACCCCGAGGAATTCGGCGAAAGCTCGAAGCAGACCTCGCTGCCATGGGATGAGATCCAGCCCGCCGGCGAGATCCACGAGGTGCATATCCGCGCGCGCGACCTGCTGCCCGAGCTGCAGGCGCAGGTCGAGGAGCGCCAGGCGGACGACGAACTGTTCCAGCTCTACCTCGAAGACGTGAACGAGACGCGCGAGCAGCGCAGCCGCATGTCGGTCTCGCTGAACCTCGAGGAACGGCGCGCGGAGCGCGAAGCGGACAACCGGCAGTCGCTCGTGCGCATCAACCAGCGGCGCGACGCGCTGGGCATGGAGCCGGTGAAATCGCTGGAAGAAGCGGCCACCAAGAACGATGAGTACGACCTGCTGCTGCATGAAGCCGCACGCATCCTCGCCGACTACCTGGCCGAGCTGACGCCGGACGGGACGGAACGGCTGGCGATTTCCACAGGCCACTGATGGCACCGCAACAAAAAACCCCGGCTCCGGCCGGGGTTTTTTGTTGCCTGCAAATAATTCAGGAGATACGTTGCAATCTCTTGCCTTGCTGTTATACTTCACTACAACACTAGCATGATAAATGGCCTATCAACGGGTCCCGAAAAGAAATGAAACGCACCCAGAATTTCCGGATAGAACCCCGGTCCAAGCCTCATCGCCACCCGAGGAACGACGTAATGGCAAGCAAGAACGCATTTTCCGCTCCCCTCGCCGCCCTGCTGGCGGCAGGTTTCGTCATCGCCCTGTCGGCATGCGGCAAGGGCGGTGATGCGCAGGCAGCGGCCGGCAAGGAAGAAGAGGAAGTCGCCGTTCCCGTGGAAGTTGCAACCGCCTACAGCGGCCCCGTAAGCGCCTACTACAGCGGCACGACGACGCTCGAAGCCGAGCGGGACGCGGAAGTCGTCGCGAAGGTCGGCGGCGTCATCGAGAAACTGCTCGTCGAGGAAGGTCAGCACGTTGCCGCAGGCCAGGTACTGGCGAAGATCGATGACGCACGGTTGCGCATCGAGGTTTCGCGCGCCGAGGCGAACCTTGCCAAGCTCGAGCAGGAGTATCGCCGCAACAAGCAGCTTTATGAAAAGCAGCTCGTCAGCGCGGACGCCTACGAACGCCTGGCGTTCGAACTCGACGCCATGCGCGCCGATCTCGATCTTGCAAAGCTCCAGCTCGCCTACACCGAGATCCGCGCACCGTTCGACGGCATCGTCGCCGCGCGTTACATCAAGGTCGGCAACATGATCGAGCTCAACGCGCCGGTGTTTCGCGTGACAACCTACGACCCGCTGATCGCACGGCTGTACGTGCCGGAGCGCGAACTCAACAAGCTCATGGTCGGCCAGCTCGCATCACTGCGTGTCGACGCAATGCCCGGCACGGATTTCAAGGGCGTGGTGGATCGCGTCAGCCCCGTCGTCGATGCCGCGACCGGAACGTTCGCCGTCACGGTTGCCGTCCGCGACGCAAACGGCCTGCTGAAGCCCGGCATGTTCGGCCGCGTGAACATCGTTCATGACGTGCACGAAAACGCGGTACTCGTGCCGCGCGGCGCCGTCATCATCGAGGATGCAAAAAGCACGGTTTTCGTGATCCGCGACGGTCACGCGCAACGCCAGGTCGTGCAGACGGGATACGCAAACAACGGCTCGATCGAGATCATCGACAGTCTCAAGCCCGGTGACCAGGTCGTCACTGTCGGCCAGAACAGCCTCAAGGACGGCGCACTCGTCGCGATCGCCAACCCGCCGGCCGAACCCGAACCGGCGCTTGCGGAAACGGAAGAGAAAGTCGCCGCGACGACACCCTGATTCAACGCACCTGTGAACGGAGAAGACGTCATGAACAAGCTCGCGAAAATGCTTCTGACCCTTGGATTGCTGTCTCTTGCGGCGCCTTCGTTCGCGGACAACACGCCGAACTGCGATGCGCTGGACAGCCGTGCCGGCAACAACATCAACATCGATACCGACCTCGACTTCAACAAGGGTGACCTCGTGTTCACGGAAGACGGCGTGCAGCGCATGGTCATCACCGAAGAGCGCGAGCTGTTCCTTGATGGCGAACGCATCGAACTTGATGCGCGCGGCAAGGAACTTGTCAATGACTACTACCTCACGTTCGAGGATTTCATCGACGACGTCACCGACCTCGCCGGCGATGCCGCAGGCCTCGGCGTATCCGCAGCCATCGAAGCCATCGCGCTGGTATTTTCGGGCGAAGACGGCATGGACGACTTCGAGCAGCGCGTGGAAGCGAGAGCGCGCGACATCGAGGACCAGGCCGACCGGATGTGCGTTCGCCTGCAACGCATCGAAGGCATCGAGCTTGAGATGCAGGCGGTGGTTCCCGGATTCGAACCGATGCTGTTCGCCGATCGCCGCATCGCCGACGTGGCGATTGACTGAAAAGAACGCGCACGCGCATGGCCTGGCGAAATGGCGCAGGCCATCGTGAACACCGACCCCAAGGGACACTCATGAAACTCGTTGAATTCGCCACCCGCCGTCGCGTGACGGTGGCCATGATGACGCTCGCCGTCCTCGTCTTCGGATTCGTCTCGCAGTCACGGTTGAACGTCAACCTGCTGCCTGAACTTTCGTATCCCACGATCACCGTTCGCACCGAGCTGACGGGCGCGGCACCGCAGGAAGTCGAGAACCTCGTGTCGCGACCGATCGAGGAAGCGGTCGGCATCATCAAGGGTGTGCGCACGGTGCGATCGGTGTCACGTACCGGGCAGTCCGATGTGACGCTCGAATTCGCCTGGGGCACGGACATGGACATGGCCGGTGTCGATATCCGCGACCGCCTCGACGTGCTCGAACTTCCGCTGGAAGCGGAGAAGCCAGTACTGCTGCGCTTCGATCCGTCGTCCGAACCCGTGCTGCGTTACGGCTTTGCACTCGACGACAGCAAGCTCGGGCAGACGCTCGCGCCGGAAGACCGCCTGAAGCAGCTGCGCCGCTACGCGGACGAGCAGCTGCAGAAGGATCTCGAATCCATCGACGGTGTCGCTGCGGTGAAGATCAGCGGCGGTCTCGAAGACGAAATCCACGTGCTTGTCGACCAGGAGCGTCTCGCGCAGCTGCGCATTCCGCTTGATCTCGTCGCCGCACGCCTGCGCGCCGAGAACGTGAACCTCTCCGGCGGCCGGCTGGAAGAAGGCAACCAGGAATACCTGGTGCGCACCATCAACGAATTCCGATCCGTGGATGAAATGCGCGACGCCATCATCACGGAACGCGATGGCCGCACGATCTACCTGCGCGACATCGCAACGGTGACGCAGGGCTACAAGGAACGCGAAGCGATCACGCGCATCAACGGCGAGGAAGCCGTCGAAGTCGCGATCTACAAGGAAGGCGATTCGAACACCGTGCGCGTCGCGCAGGCGGTCGAGC
>CAZRFE010000042.1:0-20915 GCA_964599565.1 uncultured Gammaproteobacteria bacterium | reverse complement strand
CCATGGCCGGTCCAGTTCGGCCACGTACATGCCGAGTTCCAGTTCGGCGACAGCAACCTTGCGCTTTTCCACCTGCCCCTCCCGCCTGCCGATGCCGAAGGGGAGGCACCGGTTGGACTTGCGTCCGGTTCATTATGTAATAAGACATGGGAATTTCCACACTCATCCACAAAAAATCAAACCCTTGCCATCGCTCTGGCATCTCAAGCTCAAATCGGCCATCGAAGTGGTCGGCGCGTATCAATATGCAGGAGAAGAACATGTCAACAATGAAGAGAAACCTGTCGTGCGTGCTGCTGGGCCTCGCGCTGGCGTTCCCCGCGCTTGCGGACGAGCATCGCGAAACGCGCGAGCATCGCTTCGCGGCGGACGACGTCAGCGAGGTTTCGATTCTCAATCTGGCCGGCAGCGTGATCCTGAAAGGCACCGACGGCAAGGAACTCGTGGTGAAGGCCGTGCTGGTTGGTGAAGCCGGCAACGCGGCGAAAGCGCGCGAGAACGCGGGCCTGCTCAGCCTCGACGTGCGCGAAGGCGATGGGCGCGTGCAGATCATCACGGTCTATCCCGTGAACGATCACGATGAGTACGTCTATGAACGCGACGGGAAACGTGACCGCGGACTGTTCGACTGGGGATCGCACACCACGACGACCTACCTCGGCGAGCGCGTATCCGTGCGTTCCGGCGGCAGCGGTCTCGGCGTGCATGCCGATTACGAATTGCTCGTTCCCGCAGGCATGGTTGTGAACTTCAAGAACAACGTCGGCACCATCCGCGCCGAGAACGTCCGCGGCGAGCTCAGCCTGGATACGTCTTCCGGCGGCATCGACGTGCAGGGCGGCGAAGGCGACGTGAGCGCGGACACCGGCTCCGGCGAGATCAGCATCGCCAATCGCGACGGCGACATGCTTGCCGATACTGGCTCGGGTGGCGTGACGATTCGCAAGGTGAAAGGCAACGTGGAAGCCGATACCGGATCGGGCGGCGTGGATATCGCGGATGTCACGGGCGATGTGCATATCGACACAGGTTCCGGCGGCGCGGACCTCGAGAACGTCGCGGGCAGCATCCGCATCGACACCGGCTCCGGCGGCGTGGACGGTCGCAATCTCCGCGACGTGCGCGAGCTTGAGATCGACACGGGCTCGGGCAGCGTGGAACTCGACGGCGACTTCGGCGCGCTCGAGCGCATGATGATCGACACCGGTTCGGGCGGCGTGCGCATGAAGACCAGGAGCACGCTGAACATGCGGCTCACCGTCTCCGCAGGTTCCGGCGGCGTGCGCGTCGATCTGCCGGAGATGAAGAACGTGCGCACCGGTCGGGGAGAATTCGAGGCCGAGATCGGCAACGGCAAGGGCCGCGGCGTCATCGATACCGGCTCCGGCGGCGTGCGCATCACGAGCGAGTGATGGTGCTTCAAGGATCAAGGCGCCGTTCACGCGAACGGCGCCTTTTTCGTGCCCGGTGCAAGGAACTTCAGTCAGTTACCGAGCCGTTCTTCAGCCATTCCGTCATGTCGTGCAATGGCGCCGGCGCGATCGGCTGAAAATCGTCCAGCGGAATCGCTGCCGCAGTTCCAAGTGAATGGCCAAGGCCGGGGTAGGCGATGAACGTCGCGTTCGCACCGATCGCCCCGGCAAGACGGCGGCCGTGATCCAGCGGAACGTTCGCATCATTTTCACCATGCAGGATCAGCACCGGCAGCGCGCCGAGCGTGTCGGTCAGCTCAAGCAACGGCCGCACGGGGAAATCGGCGCGCGGCGGAAGGTAGGTGTTGGCCTGCATTTCCATCAGCGGTGCGAGTTCGCCGCGCAGGCTGACGGCGCCGTCGCCGTCCTGGTCCAGCGCGCGATTGATCTGCGGTCGCGCGGCACCCGCGGCCGGGTCGAGCGCCATGCCGACGTAACCTTTCACGAGCATCCCCGCGTCGGAGATGAACACGCGCCGCGCGCTTGCGCCGGTGATCTTCTCGCTGCCGGTGAGCTGCTCGACGAAGTCCGCGGTCACGCGCGCCACCTGCCAGCGGAACACGCCGGCCGCAGGATCCGCCACCGCGCCCTGCAGGATAAGCCCGGCCAGGTCGTCGCGGCGCGCGGCGAGTGCGCCGGCAAGCAGGCTGCCTTCGCTCCAGCCGTAGACGAAGACAGGTTTGCCGTGCATGGCGTCGGCGGCGATGAGCGCATCCAGCGCGACGCCCGCATCATCAAGCAGGTCCGCGAGCGACAGCCCGCCGAACGCCGCGTAATCCACGCGACCGGCGCCTTGCACGTGGCGCTTGTTGTAGCGGAGCACCGCGAAGCCCGCCGCGGAAAGGTGTTCCGCGATGTCCTTGAGAATGTGCGATTTCACCGTGCCGTCGAAGCCGCGCACGGTGAAATCCATGTCGGCGGGCGTTGCGCCGTGGATCAGCAGCACGCCGGCGCGCGGCGGCGCATCCGCCGGCAGGGTGAGTTCCGCCCGGCTCTCGAATCCCGCGAGATCGAGCACCAGGGGAACACGCTGGATGTCCGCCGCGTGCGCGGTCATGGCGGCAAGCGTGGCGATGAGAAACAGGAATCGGCAGATCATGATGGTTTCCTCACTCGTTTTCTTCAGGCTGGAAGACGTCTTCGATGCGGCAGTCGAAGACCTGCGCGATGCGAAACGCGACTGGCAGGCTCGGGTCGTACTTGCCCTTCTCGATGGCGTTCACCGTCTGGCGCGACACCTCGATGCGATCCGCCAGGTCCTGCTGCGTCCAGTCGCGTTCGGCGCGCAACACCTTGATGCGGTTGTTCATGCGTAGGTCCTCCGCACGATCGGATGCACCAGGCTCCAGCCCGCGATGCCGCCGATGCCGAACCAGAACGCGCTCAGGTCCGGGAGCCCTGCATAGGCCTGCAGGAAGCCACAGGTGATGCCGGCGACGATGATCAGCGACAGCGTGATGACCGCGGAGATGAGGTGGATGCGCTGCTCGAGCTCATCGAGACCGCGCACGAAGGCGAGGATCGCCAGCACCATGCCCACGGCGGGCAGCACCGGCAGCAGCGCGAGCACGATCCGCCAGGCGTCGCCCTCGGGCAGCTGGCGGGTCATGTAGCCCGAGAACACGGTCAGCACCGTGTAGACGAGGCTCGCCAGCAGCATGCGTCGGGTGTACAGGCGGGCGTTCTGTTTCAGTGTCATTTCGGATACTCCTGTTCAATGTGATTGACCAAATGACAAGCAAGCTTTACAAAAGCCTAGGAGCCAGCGTTGTCAATGTCAAGTGTTATTTACTTTTTGTCTTATTACCGCGTCATTTCCATCACGCTGTTCCTTGCCTTCCCCGCGGCGACGCGACAAGCTTCCGGGCCAGCGGAAAGGGGAAAACCATGCACAGATCCATGTTTGTCGCGAGCTTCCTGGCGGCGTCCGTGCTGCTCGCGGGTTGCGATACCGAATCGCCTGACCTCGTGCTGACCGGCGGGACGATCTACACGCTGGATGACGCGAAACCCGTGGCCGAAGCGGTGGCCGTGCGCGATGGCCGCATCGTCGCGGTTGGCGACGACGCGGACGTGCTGCCGCTGATCGGCGAGGGAACCCGGGTCGTGGAACTGGCGGGTGCGTTCGTCTATCCCGGCTTCACGGACAGCCACGTGCACCTGCGCGGCGTGGGCGAACGGGAGCTGACGCTGAACCTTGAAGGCATCGGCAGTCTCGCCGCGCTCAAGGCGCGCATTGCCGCCGAAGCCCGGAAGCACGCCCCCGGCGAATGGATCGTCGGCCGCGGCTGGATCGAGACGCACTGGAACCCGCCGGAATTTCCAACGCGCGCCGATCTTGATGCCGCAGTGCCGGATCATCCCGTCGTCCTGGCGCGCGCGGACGGCCACGCGCTGGTCGCAAACTCGCGCGCGCTTGAACGCGCGGGCATCAGCGCCGCGACGGAAGCTCCGTTCGGCGGCGAGATCCGCAAGGACGTGAACGGCGAGCCGAACGGCATGCTGGTCGACAACGCCATGGCATTGCTCGCGGGCGTCATGCCCGACAGCACCATCAGCCTGCGCGATGCACTCGTCACGGGCGCACAACGCAGCGCGCGCATGGGCTGGACAGGGCTGCAGGTTGCCGGCAACACCTGGGAGGAGGCCATGCTGCTGCGCGAACTTGTGAAGCAGCGCGAGATTCCCGTGCGCATCTACAACGCCGTCGAAGGACCGTCGGACAGCGCGACGCGACTGCTGCAGCAGGGTGCGGTGATCGGTGAAAGCGATGGCCGCTTCACGATGCGCGGCATCAAGGTGAGCGTGGATGGCGCGCTTGGTTCGCGCGGTGCGGCACTGCTCGAACCCTACGCGGACGCCGACACCACGGGACTTCTTACCTGGCGGCGCGAGGATATTGCGCCGCTGTACGCCGCGGCGCTCGAGAAGGGCGTGCAGGTCGAAACGCATGCCATCGGTGATCGCGCCAACCGTTTCGTGCTCGACCTTTACGAGGAAGCCTTCCGCGCAGTTCCCGCCAGTCGACGCGCCGTCGCGGAACCGCGCTGGCGCATCGAGCACGCGCAGATTCTCAGCGAGGAAGACATTCCGCGCTTCGCAACGCTCGGCGTGATTCCATCCATGCAGGCAAGCCACGCCATCGGCGACCTGCACTTCGCGCCGCGGCGTCTCGGCGAGAAACGTCTTGCCGGCGCGTATGCATGGCGCAGCCTCATCGACAGCGGCGTCGTCGTGCCGGGCGGCTCGGATGCGCCCGTCGAGCAGGGCGATCCGCGCATCGAGTTCTATGCCGCCATCGCGCGTCGCGATCTCGATGGATTCCAGGGCGAGAACTGGCATCCCGAGCAGGCGATGACGCGTGTCGAGGCATTGAAGTCGCTGACGCTGTGGCCGGCGCATGCGGCATTCGAGGAAAACCTGCGCGGCAGCATCGAAACCGGAAAGTACGCGGACTTCACCGTGCTTGACGGCGATCTCATGAACATGCCGGAAAGCGAAATTCCGCAGGCAACCATTCGCATGACGATCGTGGGCGGCGACATCGTTCACGACGCACGCTGACAAGGAGAGATGATGAAGAACGTTCTGCTCATCGCTGCTGCGCTCACGGCAGCGCCGTTGCTTGCTGTGGCTGACAGCGAGGATCCCGGTTATACCATCGAGGATCTCACGCGCCGCGAAGGACTGACCGGCTACCTGCCGGAAAATCTGCGCTGGCATCCGGAGGGGAAATATCTCGCGTATCTCGATCGCAGCGAGAAGACGCACGAGGCTGCGCTGTATCTCGCCGATCCCGCCGCCGGCACGACGCGCCTGCTGCTCGATGCGAAGACGCTCGCGGGCGCGGCAAAATCGAAATCCGACATCAAGGACGAACAGGAAAAGGAATGGGCGATCCGCTACAGCGTCTCGAGCTATCGCTGGGCGCCGAAGAGCGACGGTATTACGTTCGTTTCCGACGACCAGTTGCACTACTACGACCTCGCCGGCGGCGCGCTCGAACAGATCACGCACGCGCCGGGTGCAAAGCGCGACCTGCGCTTCTCGCCCGATGAACAGTGGATTGCCTTCGTGCAGGACGACACGGTGCGCTACGTCAGCCGCGATGGTGGCGATGTGCATGAAGTCGAGGCACCGAAGGCGGATCATCTCTTCGGCTGGCCGACGTGGGTGTACGCCGAGGAGTTCGGCGTGCGCGAGGCGTACAAGTGGTCCGAGGACAGCCGCTACATCGCGTTCATGGCGTTCGATGAAACGCCGGTGGTTGAATATCCGCTCGCGAACTACCTCGACCTGCCCGCGACCGTCGACATGCAGAACTATCCGAAGGCGGGCGCTGCCAATCCCATCGTCACGCTCGGCATCCATGATCGCAAGACCAGCAAGACCGTGTACGCGGATGTTGCCGGCACGCCGGATACGTACATCGCGCGCATCGGCTGGATGAAGCAGTCAGGAGAAGCCTACGCGCTGCTGCTCAACCGCGAGCAGGATGAAATGCAGCTCGTGTCCATCGATCCTCGCACCGGCAAGTCGCGAGAACTCGTCGAGATCGAAGACGACGCATGGGTGGATGTCACGGACGACCTTCATTTCCTTGACGACGGACGCTTCGTGTTCGGCCACCAGGAAGACGGCTGGCATCATCTTTATCTCTACGACGCCGACGGCGATGTCGTGCGCAAGCTCACGCCGGGCGAATTCAACGTTTCCCTGCACGCGATCGACGAGCGGAACGGCTGGGTCTACTTCAGCCGGCTCACGCAGGGCTTTCGCAACCTGCAGCTTTACCGCGTGAAGCTTGCAGGCGGCGAAGCGGAAGCGGTAACGACGGAACCGGGCTATCACGGCATCACCATGGACGACACCGGCCGCTGGTTCGTCGACAGGCACAGCGATCTCGCAACGCCGACCGGCATGCGCGTGAACAATGCGAACGGCAAGCAGGTGCTCGTGCTTGCAGAGCCCGCGGACCTTTCGAAGTATTCGCTGCAGGCGCCGGAGATATTCACCGTGAAATCCGCGGACGGTCGCACGGACCTTCTCGCACGGCGCATCGTTCCGCCCGGCTTCGACCCGAAGAAGAAATATCCCGTGATCATGTATCACTACGGCGGCCCGACATCGCTCGCGGTGAACAACTCCTGGGGCGGCACGGCCTACCTCTGGGAAAACCTGCTGGCGCATGAAGGCTACGTGCTCGTTCGCGTCGACAACCGCGCCGCCGCCGCGTTCTCGCACACACAGCAGGCGCTCATCAATCACCGCCTCGGCAAGATCGAACTCGAAGACCAGCTCGCCGCCGTCGAATGGCTGAAGAAGCAACCGTGGGTGGACGGCGAACGCATCGGGCTCTACGGCCACAGCTACGGCGGCTACATGACGATCTATGCACTGGAGAATGCGCCGGGCGTATGGGCGGCGGGCATTGCGGGCGCGCCGGTCACGCAGTGGGAGGATTACGACACCATCTACACCGAGCGTTACATGAGCACGCCCGCGAACAACCCCGAAGGCTACAAGGCATCGAGCACGCTCACGCACGTCGATGGACTTGCCGATCCGCTGCTCATCATCCACGGCACGGGCGATGACAACGTGCACTGGCAGAACACCGCGCACCTCATCGACGCGCTCGTTGAAGCCGGCAAGCAGTATGAGCTGATCATCTATCCCGACAAGACACATTCGCTGCGCGGCGAGAAGACGAAGCAGCACATGTATCGCGCGGAACGCGATTTCTGGCGGCGCCATCTCGGGCTGTGATATCGGAAGGGGGCGAAAGCCCCCTTCATCTTGCTGCGCACAGGAGAAATCTTCGTGACCGGATTTTGCATCGAAACGCCGCGACTGCTGCTGCGCACCTGGAAAAGCGAAGACCGGGATGCGTTCCGCGCATTCGTGTCCGATGCAGGGATGATGCGTTTCATCACGGCCGGCAGGACATGGAATGAAAGCCAGGTCGACGAATTCTTCGCGCACCAGGCACGCAACATCGACGAGCGCGGCTACTGCATGGGCGCGGTCGTGCTCAAGGAGACCGATGGCGTCATCGGCGTTGCCGGCATCCAGCCGCACCGGCTCGCGGGCGATGATGAAATCGGATGGTGGATCGGCCCGTCGTTCCAGCGCCGCGGCTTCGCGAGCGAAATCGGACAGGCCTGCCTGCGTTACGGGCTGGACGTGCTGAAGCGGCAGCGAATCGTCGCCATCGCCGATCCGGCAAATGCCGCATCCATCCGCGTCATGGAGAAGATCGGCATGCGCTACCTGGATTCGCCGCGTGCGTGCACGCTGGAGGCGCGTTACGCGGATGAGCCCTGCGTGCGCTACGTCACCGTGCAGGATGCTGAGCGCACCGACTCACGGATATCCTGATTTTCGTTCATCGCCGGATACGTAGAATCGCGCCGTCTTCGCCATGGAACATGGGACATGGATGTCGCGAGCATCACGATCAACCCGCTGACCCTGCGCTTCGATTGCGAACTGGAACGCGAATACCAGCGGTATTTCGTCGAGCGCAATCTCGGCTACGCGCGTCTTGCGCTGGTCTCAGGCATCGCGTTCGTCATCCTGTTCGCGCATCTTGACCATGTGCTGACGCCTGCGCATCACGCCACCTTGTGGCTGCTGCGCCTCGGCATCGTCGCACCGCTCATGCTCGCGTTTCTCGCGTTCACCTACACGCCGTGGTTTCCGCGCGTGATGCAGCCCGCGCTCGCCGCGATCTGCGTGGCCGTCGCCATCGGCCTTGATGCAATGAACGTCGTGTCCTTCGAGGACACAGGCCACGTGTACTTCATCGGCATCATTCTCGTGAACATGTACCTGCACACGCTTGGCCGCGTGCAATGGTCGTGGGCCGCGCCGGTTGGAATCCTGAATGCCGTCCTGCATGGCGCATCGCTCTCCCTCGTCGAGCACGTCAGCAACGAGCACATCGCGAGCATCGCCTACTTCGGCGGCTGCACGCTCGTTCTCGGCATGTTCGCCTGCTACACCGTCGAGCATCTTGCGCGCCGCGAGTTCCTGCAGTCGCGCCGCCTCATCGATGCGAACGTCGAGCTCCGGCAGCACTCGAGCACGGATGCGCTGACGTCGCTGCTGAATCGCCGCTCGATGCTGCAGCGACTGCACGAGGAAAGCGCACGCAGTGCGCGCACCGGCCGTGCGTACACGATCGCGATCGCGGACGCGGATCACTTCAAGCGGATCAATGACCGCTGGGGTCATGCCTGCGGCGACATCGTGCTCAAGCGCATCGCGCAGCTGATGCGGGAGACGCTGCGCGGCAGCGACATCGTCGCGCGCTGGGGCGGGGAGGAATTCCTGATGCTGTTCTCCGACACGCGGCTCGCCGGTGCGCGCATTGCCGCGGAACAGATTCGTCGCGGCGTACGGCAGCTGAACATCCTGCACGACGGCGAGGAGATTCCCGTCAGCATCACGATCGGCATCGCGGAAGTTGCACTCGGCGAGGAGCCGGCGGCGGCGTTGCGCCGCGCCGATCGCGCGCTGTACGAAGGCAAGCGGCTTGGCCGCAACCGCACGACGTCCGCGGTGCCGATGTTCTCGGACCGCGCGCCCGCGCCGGTTGCGGCGTTGTCAAAGGATCAGCCAGGTCGCAAGTCCGAGCAGTAAACCCATGCTGGCGACATCCGTCGCTGTCGTGACGAAGATGCTCGACGCCGTCGCCGGATCGGTACCGAACCTGCGCAGCGCGAGCGGCACAAGCACGCCTGTCACCCCGCTCAGCACGCAGCTGGCAGTCATCGCGATCGCGACCACGGCGCCGAGCAGCAGTGCATTCGCATCGCCCTGCCAGCGCGCGTAGACATACATCGCGACACCCGCAGTGATCCCGACGAGCGCGCCGTTCAGGAATCCAAGCCACGCTTCCTTGAGGAGTGCGCGCCGCTCCTCGCCCGACGGCATTTCATCAAGCGCCATGGCGCGCAACGTCACGACAAGCGCCTGGCAGCCGGTGTTGCCGGACTGTCCTGCGAGCACGGGCAGGAACACGGCGAGCATCACCACCTTGGCAATGGTTTCCTCGAACACGCCCACCACCGCCGCGGCGAGGAACGCCGTGAGCAGGTTCAGCTGCAGCCACGGATGACGCAGCTTGAGTGACTGCAGCCAGTGCGTCTCGAAGTGTTCCTCGTTCTGTACGCCGACCATGCGGCCGGGCGTTGCGGAGAGGCTTGCCGCATGTGCGGCGAACAGCGCATAGCCATGCACGAGCCCGATAAGCCGCCCGTCATGCGTGCAGACCGGATAGACAGGGTAATGCCGTGCCAGCACTTCCGCCGCGGCTTCCGCGACGGGCGTCTCGGGCCGGAACACGAACGGATCCTCGATCATGATGTCTTCGAGTTTCGCGGTGCGCGCGGCGAACATGAGATCGCGCATCACCACCACACCGCGCAGGCGCCCGTCCGCGTCGACGCAATATGCATAGGTGAAGCGCGATGCGCGCGCGAGCCTGCGCAACGCCTTGCGCGCATCGGACACGGTGGTTCCAGGATCGAAGCAGGCCACGGGCGGTTCCATGAGACGCCCGACGGCGTCTTCCGGCCAGTCGGCGGCGGCATGGGTTTCGGGAAGCTGCGATGCGAAGCGTTGCCGGCGCGCTTCCGGCAGCAGTTCCACCAGTTGCCGCGCAAATCCCGCCGAAAGGTGCGGCAGCGTCGCGGCGACCTCGTCGTCGTCATAGCGCGCGAGCCGTGCGGCCGCATCCAGCGGCGCGCGCCGCTCCAGTGCGATGGCCAGGCGTTCGGCGTGCCGTGTCGCGTCGGAAACCTTCGTCATGTCCGCTCCCCCCGTTCTGGCGCAAGAGTCTAACCAAGCGCCATGAAAAAGCGAGCGGGAGCGATGAAGAAAAAACGCCGTGCGACGCCGGCTCAGTGACGCAGGTTGTTGCGCGCCTGGTGCAGCGAGCGGGTGAGGTCGTCGCGTGCGTTCTCGATGTCGCGCCGCGCCGTCTCCCAGTTGTCGCCGTCGAAATCCTCCAGTTCGCGGGAACGCCGGCGGATATCGTCGCGACGCCGGTTCAGCGTGTCGATGCGATCGTCCGTCCCGAACGTCGCGCCCATCGTGGATTCGTCGCGGAATTCCGCGCGGAACTGGTCGATCTGGCTGTCGATGGCGTCAAGCTCCGCGTTCATGCGCGCAAGAAACTCTCTTCGGTTCTCGGCGGTTTGCCGGTGGTCTGCCATGTCGGTCTCCTATGTCCGCGTGCCTTTCAAAGGCATGGGGCTTCAGAGCGCGGATTGCAACGCGGCTCGCACGCACAAAAAAGGCGGCGTTCGTGCGAACGCCGCCTTGCTGCGAAGCACGATGCTTCAGTCGCGCGAGGCTTCCGCATCGCGCATGGCTTCGATCCGGCGCGCGATGTGTTCCGGCGAGGTCGTGCCGCGGGCAAGCACCGCGTACGCCGCCGGTACGACGAACAATGTCAGCAGCGTGGAGAACATCACGCCGAAGAAGATCGTGACGCCGATCGCCTGGCGGCTCTCCGCGCCCGCGCCGGTCGCAATCATCAGCGGCACGGCGCCGAACGCGGACGCGAAGCTCGTCATCAGCACCGGGCGCAGGCGCACGCCGGCCGCGTGCACGATGGCATCGAGGAATTCGCCGCCACGATCGCGCAACTGGTTCGCGAACTCGACGATGAGCACGCCGTTCTTCGCCGCCACGCCGATCAGCAGCACCATGCCGATCTGGCTGTAGACGTTGATCGACACGCCCCACGCCCACATGCCGGCGAGCGCGCCGGTCACCGCGAGCGGCACGGTGAACATGATCACCAGCGGGTGGCGGAAACTCTCGAACTGCGCCGCAAGCACGAGATACACGACGATGAGCGCAAGCACGAACGTGAAGTAAAGCGACTTGCCCGACTGCTTGAACTCGCGCGATTCACCGTCGTAACCGAGCTGCACTTCGTTCTGCATGTTCTCTGCAACATATTCTTCGATCGCGGCGAGTCCTTCGCCGAGCGAGACGCCTTCGGCAAGGCCGGAATAGACGGAGATCGCGCGCAGCCGGTCGAAGCGGTTCAGTTCCTTCGGCCCTGCTTCCTCGGTGAGTGTCACGAGGTTGCCGAGCGCGACGAGTTCGCCGCTCGTGTCGGAACGCACGTAGATGTTGTAGAGATCGCTCGGCGTCGCGCGGTCCGCCTGTTCCGCCTGCAGGATCACGTCGTATTCCTCGCCTTCACGCTGGAACGTGGTGACGACGCGCGAACCGAGCATGGTTTCCAGCGTGCGGCCGATGGACGTCAGCGACACGCCGAGCGCGGCGGCGCGAGAGCGGTCCACCTGGATGCGCATCTGCGGCTGGCGTTCCTCGTAGTCGGAGTCGAAGCCGACGAACATCGGGCTGCGATCCATCCACTCCAGCAGTTCGTCGCGCCGCTTCTTGAGGCCTTCGTACGTTCCGCCGCCGAGCACCACCGCGATCGGGCGGTCGCCGCCGCCACGCACGCCAAGACCGCCCGGCGTCACGACACGAATATCCACGCCCGGAAGATGCACGAGTTTCTCGCGCGCCTCCGCGGCAATCTCGAACGCGCTCTTCTCGCGGTCGTTCCAGTGCGTGAGCAGCGCGAGCACGCGGCCGCTGCTGACACCGGCATCGCCCCAGCCGCCGGGAACGCGGACAAGAATGCGATCGACATCGCCGGCTTCCACCTGCTCCATCAGCACCTTCTCGACTTCCGCCATGTAGCGCTCGGTGTAATCGAAGCTCGCGCCTTCCGGCCCCTGCGCGATCACGTAGTACACACCGCGATCCTCGCGCGGCGAATACTCCGTCGGCATGACGTAGAACAGCGCGCCGGCAGCCGCCAGCACGAGCAGCGTGAAGGCGATCATGATGGAGGGGCGACGCACCGTCCTGTACAGCGTGCGTTCGTAGGCCGCGCTCATGCGGTCGAACAGCACGTCCACGCGATGCGCGAAACCGCTGCGCTTGCTCGGTCCCTTGAACAGCTGCGAGGTCATCATCGGCGTCAGCGTCAGCGCGATGATGCTGGAGAATGCAACGGCGGCGGCGATGGAAATGCCGAACTCGCCGAACAGCTGGCCGATGTTTCCCTGCATGAACGAGATCGGCAGGAACACCGATACGAGCACCGCGGTCGTCGCGATCACCGCGAAGGCGATTTCCTTCGAGCCGTCGATCGCGGCGAGCAGCGGCGGCTGACCTTCCTCGATGCGCCGGTAGATGTTCTCCAGCACGACGATCGCGTCATCGACGATCAGGCCGATGGCGAGCACCAGGCCGAGCAGCATGAGCACGTTGATGGAGAAACCCATCGGCTGCACGACGATGAACGATGCGAGCAGCGACACCGGGATCACGACCGCGGGAATGAGCGTTGCGCGCAGCGTGCCGAGGAAGGCGTAGATGACGATGAGCACGAGCACGAGCGCGAAGCCGAGCGCGTGGAAGACTTCCGTGATGGATTCGTTGATGAACTCGGCACGGTCGAAGTTGATCGTGATGTCCATGCCGGGTGGCAGTGTCGCCTGCAGCATCTTCATGCGCGCACGCACGCCCTGCGAGACCTCGACGGTGTTCGCCTTCGACTGCTGCGAGATGCCGAGCGACACCGCGGCCTGCGTGTTGGCGCGCGCGAGCGAACGCTCGCTCGCCGCGGCAAGCTCGACGCGCGCGACATTGCCGAGCCGCACGAGCTGGCCGTCCTCGCCGCGCGCGACAACCAGCGCGCGAAAGTCCTCCACGTTGTCGAGACCGGTGCGCGTGCGCAGCGAGAACTCGCGCTGCGTGGATTCGAGACGGCCGGCGGGAAGCTCGACGTTCTCCTCGCGCAGTGCGGTTTCGATGTCGTTCACCGTCAGCCCGTGCGCGACCAGCGCTTCGCGGTCAAGCCATACGCGCATCGCGTAACGGCGGTCGCCGCTGATGCGCACGGCCGCGACGCCCGGCACCGTCGAGAGCTGGTCGACGAGAATGCGTTCCGCGTAATCGGTGAGCTGCAGCGTGTCGAGCCGGTCGGAGGTGAGGTTGAGCCACATCACCGAATCCGTGCCCGAGTCGGCCTTCTGGATTTCCGGCGGGTCCGCGCCTTCCGGCAAGTTGTCCGCCATGCGCGAAATCCGGTCGCGCACGTCGTTCGCCGCGGAGTCCACGTCACGGTCCAGCGCAAACTCGAGCGTGATGTCGGCGCGCTCGTCGCGGCTTGACGACGTCATCTTCTCGATGCCTTCGATACCCGCGACGGCGTCCTCGATCGGCTGCGTGATCTTCGTTTCGACGACTTCCGCGGATGCGCCGCGGTAATTCACATCGATGGAAACGATCGGCGGATCAATGTCGGGGTACTCGCGCACCGGCAGCTGCAGGAACGCCATGACGCCGAGCAGCGCAAGCAGCAGGCTCAGGACGATCGCGAAGACCGGCCGCCGGACGGCGATGTCGGAGATGATCATGTGTTCGCTCCGCCGGCGTTCTCCGCAACCGCCGGACCTTCGACGCGGCGGATCGGTGCGCCGTGGCGCAGCGACTGCGTGCCTTCGGTGACGATTTCCTCGCCGGCTTCAAGCCCGCCGGTGATCTCGACGATGCCCGGCAGGCGCGCACCGATCTCGACCTCGCGCTGCATGACGGTGTCGTCCGCCTGCACCACGAACACGTACTTGCGATCCGCTTCCGGCACGAGCGCGAGCTCGGGAACGACGAGCACTTCGCGCGGATCCTTCTCGAGCACGACCGTCATGAACATGCCGGGCCGCAGCCGGCCTTCGCCGTTGTTGATGCGCGCACGCACCGTCACCGTGCGCGTCACGATGTCGATGCGCGCGTCGATGCTGCCGACGACGCCGACGAAGGTTTCATCGGGATACGCAACGCTGCGCGCGCTCACCGGCTGACCGACGGCGAGCGTGGCGATGAACGATTCGGGCACCGCGAAATCGAGATTCATCTCGTCGATCTGATCGAGCGTGGTGATGACCGTGCCGGGTGTCACGAGCGAACCGACGCTCACGCGGCGCAGGCCGGTGCGGCCGGTGAACGGCGCGCGCAAGGTGTGATCGGCGAGCACGGCGCGCGCGGCGGCAACCCGCGCTTCCGCAGCATTCACCTGCGCCTTCTGCTGGTCGAGCACGGATCGGGAAATGACGTTGCTGCGGATCAGTTCCTGCGAGCGGTCGTACTGCGTGCGGATTTCCACGAGCGCGGCCTCGGCCTGCGCAAGGTTGGCGCGCGCTTCGCTTGCTTCCAGTTCCGCGAGCACCTGGCCTTTCTTCACCTCCGTGCCTTCATTGAAGTTGATGCGCGTGACGACGTTGGAGACGCGCGCCGTGATTTCCACGGAATCGCTGGCGCGCATGGTGCCCACCGCCTCGATGCGATCGGCGATCTCCCGGCGCGCCACCTCCGCGGTGACCACCGGCACGACGCGCGGGCCGTCCTGTTGCGCGGCGGAATCGTTCTCGGCGCAGGCGGCGAGCAGCAGGAGAGCGAGGCACGGCAGCAGCCGCGCCGTCGGGCGGATGAAGAGTGATGACATGAACATTCCCGGTGAACGTGCTGGATTGAGAATTCTAAGGGACAGGCGGGACACCGGATAGTTCCGGCTCGAACGATTTGACAATGAAAACGATCAGCGGCGGAGGGCGGGTTCGCGCCATTCCATGAAGACGTTGGCGCGTTCGTACCTGGATGGCGCGTCGGGCGTGTAATCGACGAATCCTGCGTTGCGGTAGAGCGCGAGCGCGGCCGCCAGGCTCGCGTTGGTCGCGAGCACCAGCCGCCGCCCGCCGCGTTCCTGGAAGCGCTGGATGAGCCGCTCCAGCAGCAGCCGGCCGATGCCGCGCCCGCGAATGCGCGGCGTGACCGCCATCTTCGCCAGCTCGAATTCGCCATCGGGATGGCAATAGAGCGCGCCGGTGCCGACGATCTCGCCGTCGAGGCGCGCGAACCAGATTTCGCCGCCCGCCTCGAGGATGCGTTCCGGATGGTCGAGCTGCTCGATGTCGTACGGCTCGAGGCGGAAATGCGTTTCCACCCATTCGCGGTTGAGATCGCGAAATGCCTTGCGGTGTTCCTCGCCGGCGCTTGCGGAGAAAGGCAGCAGTCCAATGTCGCTCATGGCCGCTTATGGTAGCGGCGGCCATGAGCGGATCAAGCGTTTTCGGTCCGCGCGCGCCTCACTCCGACTTGTAGATCAGCACGCGCGAATTGCCGCTGTCCGTCACGATGAGGCGGTCGCCGATCATCGCGACGCCGGTCGGCGCATTGAGCGTGGTGAGCGAAGGCCTGGCATCGCTCGCATCGTCCTGGTTTGCGTCGTTCGCGGCGTTGTTCACGAAACCCTGCTGTCCGATGACCGCGTCCGCACCGGTGAAGAAGCGTGTCGGGAATGCATTCCATACCAGCACGCGGTTGTTGTTGCGATCCGCGACGAAGATCTGCCGGCCCGTGGACCACACGCCGACCGGATAGTCGAACACGCGCTCCGAGGTCACGCCGCCGGCGTCGGTTGCGCCGTCCTGGTCGGTGTCGTTCGCGGCCATGCGGCGGAAGCTGTTCTGGCCGAGCAGGTGATCCGCGGGCGCGAAATTCTCCGCCGGGAACGTCTCCCAGATGAGCACACGGTGGTTGCCGGAATCCGCGACGATCAGTTTCTCGCCATCGCTCCAGATGCCCGTCGGGTTATGCAGGGTGTAGGCGTGCGGCGGCCAGTCGGGCGAGGGCGTGCTGTCCTGGTCGTCGTCGTTCGCCGTGCAGTGCGAGAAGTCGTTCTGCCCGAGCACGATGTCCGGCGCCGTGGCGTTCGCCTGCGGCAGCTCATTCCAGATCAGCACGCGGTTGTTGCCGGAATCCGCGACGATGAGTTTTCCGTCGGGCGTGACGAAGTGCGACGCGGGTGCATTCAGCGAGGTCGCCGCGCAGCCCGTCGATGCAGAGAGCAGATCCGGCTGGCCGACCACCACGGCGGCATCCGCGGGGCCGCTTGCGGGAATGGCATCGTAGATCAGCACGCGATGTGACGGTGTATCCGTCACGACAAGCGCGCCATGCGTGGCACTCGGCATCTGCGGTGCCTGCATGCCGGATGCGGACACCGCACCCGCCGTCGATGTGAAATCCGGCTGGCCGATGACGAAGTCTGCATTCGCGTTGTTCGTCGCAGGAATGCCGTTGAAGCCGAGCACGCGCGCGGAGCCTGTATCGGCGATGAAAAGAATGTCTTCGTTCACGGCATAGGCTGCGCCGCCGACAGGATTCGCCAGCGTGTTCGCATCCGCCGCGCCGCCCTGGTGCGCGTTGCCGGAATCGAAGTCCGCCTGGCCGATGACGATGTCCGCGGCAACGAAATCCGCAACGACCGCGAGCACGATGTAGTTCGCCTCGACCGTCGCAAGCACATCGCCATCGGTGTCCCTGCCTTCGACCTGCAGCGTGCGAACGCCGGCCTCCCAGGAATCCGCCGGCCGCAGCACGAGCGTGTCGTCGTCCGCTTCGACGGAACGCCATTCCGTCAATGCGTTCGCAACGAGCGACCCGCCGAGGGTGACGGAACCGGTGTCCATCGATTCGCTGAACGTGATCGTCAATGCCTCGTTCATGCCGAGTTCGCCGACGGGCGAAAGGATCGCCGTCGGTGCCGTTCCCTTGCCGGTCCCGCCGCCGCCGTCGTCATCGTCGTCGCCATTGTTGTTGCCGGAATCGCCGCGCGATCCGCCACCGCTGCACGCCGCGATCGCCATTGCCGAAAGCAGGGCAATGGCAATGCGCGACAACGGGAAATGGCTGCCTGAAAACTGTGTCATCCCGGTCTCCGCTGCTTGCTGAATGCGCATTGAACGTAAGCAGACGGCGCGCGTGAGCAAATCCGCGCGCAACCCTAGGGAATGCACCCAGCGGATACGCCGCATTCTGGAAAATGCCGCACGCGCTGCACGCAACGGCGCGGCGTGTGAACCACGCAGGGAAAGTGAAATGCGAGCTTATGGAAGACGCGCGTCGCAGAAGCGCGACAGGATGCGCGCGCCGCCGCCGGATACTACTGACGCACGGTGCGTGGCTTGAATGCACCGCCTCACCGTGGAAACACCTATGCGGGAAGAAGTTTCGTCAGCCGAAGGCGCGCATTTCGTCGATCGCGACGGCCGTGACGTTGATGCCGTACTCCAGCGGTTCGACGGTGCCGGTGATCGACCAGGAAAGGTTCTGCGTGTCGCGCAGTGCGGCGAGGTTCACCATGCGGCGCGGATTCATGTGCCGGCCCTGCGAATCCTTGAGCAGCAGCACGAGCGGCGTGAGACGCACGCCCGGGAACGTCGATGCCACCATCGCTATCGCACCGGTGTTGAGCTTCACGACGCTGCCGACGGGATAGATGCCGATGCAGTGAATGAACGACTGCACGAGTTCGCGGCCGAAGGTGCGGTCTGCGTCCTTGTGCATTTCGGCGAGCGCGTCGGGCGGCTGCATCGCACGGCGGTAAGCGCGTTCGCTGGTCATCGCGTCGTAGACATCCGCGATTGCCGCGATCAGGACATGCCCTGGAATGTCCTTGCCCTTGAGCCCGTGCGGATAACCCGAGCCATCGATGCGCTCGTGGTGCCAGCGGATGATGTCGAGCGCAACCTGCGGCAGTTCGCCGTGGCGCTTGATGCTGTACATGCCATCGAGCGGATGCCGCCGCACGATCGCGAAATCGCTTTCGCTCAGGCGCAGCTTGCTGCGGATGATGTCGTTGGATGGTTCGTTGAGACCGATGTCGTGCAGCATCGCGCCGAGGCCGATGGCGTGCAGCATTTCCTTCGGCATCTGCAGGTGGCGCGCGAACGCGATCGCGAGTATCGCGGTGTTGATGCTGTGCATGGCGTTGAATTCGTCCTGCTCGCGCAGTTTCGTCAGCCACAACGCCGTGTTCGGATTCGCGAGTATGGATTTCGTCAGTTCGCGCACGACTTCCATCACCGGTTCCACCTGCACGCGGCGGCCCACGCGGCGCTGGTCGATCAGGCGGATCAGCGCAAGATGCGCGCGCTTCTGCAGCGAGATGACTTCCTGGAAATCGAGCGCGAACAGGCGGGGGTCGTTGCTGCGCACCGCTTCCGCGAGCGGGCGCGAACGCTGCGAGGTGCGTTCGGCCTCGGCGGGCGCCGCTTGCTGCATCCCCACCGACTGCTCGGTATCGATGTAGACGAATTCGCAGATCTCGCGCAGCGCCGCGAGTTCTTCTTCGCCTTCTACGAGGAATCCCTGGAACAGGAACGGGCTGTCCAGCCACGGCCGGTCAAGCTCGGCCACGAACATGCCCGGTTGGAGATCGCCAACGTCAACGCGCTGTTTCATTCCGCCTCTCGACGCTCACCTTCAGTCCTGCCGGGCCGCATTTGTTTTTTTTGGGACCGGGGCTGGCAAATACAACAGGTAAGGATTATGTGAGCAAGCGGGGAATCACATTATGAGACCTGCGTCTCCTTTTTCCCGACAGCCGGGGCGCGGCGTTGCGCCACAGCATGAAAACGGCGCTCAGGCGTCTTCGTCGTCCGGCGTTTCCCAGGCGAAGCGGAACTGGCGCGAGACGGGCCGCTCCTCGTGGATGCGGAATACGCAGCGGCCGTCGCCCTGCTGGAAGCGTTCCGTGCGCTCCACTTCCACGCCAAGCAGCCGCTTCATCGTCGATACCGTCACGCTGCACAGCCGCGGTTCGTTCTGCGCAGCGGTGAGGTAGGGGCAGTTGTGCTCGATCAGCACCGTGCCTTCGCCATCGTGGCGGACTTCCGTGAACGGGTCCTGGTCGAAATACACGCCGCGAAGCGCGTTGATGCGTTCTTCCAGCGGCTTGCCTTCGAGCCTTGGCTGCCAGGCCGCGACCTGCCGGTCCGTGATGTGCGCGAGCACGTCGCCGAGCCCTTCCTTCCCATACTGCCGGCCCATGGCCTCGATCAGCGTGACAGTGAGCGCGTCATAGAACTTGGGGAAATGTTCTTCCGCCTTCGGCGTGAGGCTGTAGCGCAGCGTCGGGCGTCCGCGCCCGCTGCCGGGTTGCGCGTTACCCGTCACCCAGCCCTGCGCTTCAAGCTGCGCAAGCTGCTGGCGAACCGCTTCGCGGGTAAGCGACAGCGCGGCCGCGAGCTCCGCCTGGCTCGCGCTGCCCCGCAATTTCAGCTCGCGCAGCAGGTGCTGGCGCGAGTTCGACACCTTGTCATCCATTGGGTCTGCCGGCGTGTTCGGGAAGGCCGTGAGGATAAACCAGCCGCGCGCCCGCGTGCCCGGTGAACAGCAGCAGCACGAAGCCCGCCGCCGATACGGCCAGCGCGAACATCGCCATTCCCTTGAACTGCACGATGAGCGCGATGAGGTAGACCGTCCACGTGCTGCCCGCGAGCAGCATGTGCCGCGCCACCTGCTCGCGCGTGCCGGATCCTTCCGGCACCGCGCCCGACTCCACGAAACCCGCAACCATGGCGGCGAGCCCTGTCACGAGCGCGGCGGCGTTGCACCACCACGCCGCTGTCGCCAGCACGTCAGCGGGCGCGACCATCGAGGCTATGAGAAGCAGCGTCGCCGCGCTCCACCCCGCCACCGGAAAATGCACCAGGACGGGGTGGACCGGCAGACCGTGAATGCGAAACGGCCTCAAAGCGCGGCCACGAGCAGCGCGACAACGCCTGTCACCGCGAGCAGCGCATGCAGCACGACCACGGGTTTCGGATGCGGCTTGTTGCGGACGTGGAAGCTCAGCAGGAAGAAACCGCCGAATGCCGCCAGCACCAGCGCGCCGAGCGCGATGCTGGTCGCCTGGCTGGCGTGACTTTGCATCCAGATCCAGAACACCATCAGCAGGGCGACGGCGGCGAGCGGACCGTGCAGCGCCGCGATGGCGACCGCCGGCTTGCGGTCGCGGAAGATCTGCGTGGCCATGACGAGGCCGCCGACAGCGGCCAGGAGAAACAGGACAATGGCAATCTTGAGCATGGTGAGACCCCTTTTTATCAAGCTTGTGCTTGATAAATTAGTGCAGCTGCGTAATTAGTCAAGGTTTTTCTTGAAAAATAAACGGAGGCAGGCATGACGTTCGATGGCATGACACCGGCGGCGGCACAGGAATTCGCGGCCCGATGGCTGCCAGCGTGGACCGGCAACGACCCCGAGAAGCTCGCCGGCTTCTATACGGACGACGCCTTCTACGCGGATCCCGGCATTCCGCGCGGCGTGCAGGGCAAGGCCGCGCTGCTCGAGTATTTCCGCAGGCTGCTTGCGCGCTACCCGGCCTGGACATGGACACAGGAGCGCGCCGTGCCGCTGGAAGACGGCTTCCTCAACTTCTGGAAGGCGCAGATACCGGAGAAGGAGCGAGCTGTCGTCCTGCGCGGCGTGTGCATGGTGCAGCTTCGGGACGGGTTGATATACCGCAACGAGGTGTTCTTCGATCGCACGGCGTGG
>CAZRFE010000041.1:11933-21598 GCA_964599565.1 uncultured Gammaproteobacteria bacterium | reverse complement strand
TGCGCGCACAGCCCGTCGGCTGGTGTTCGAGATTGATGAAGCCGCCGTAGCCGTATTTCTCGCGGAGGCTCGGCCACTCCTTCGGGAGGATGTGCGTGTGAATGTCTATCTTCAGCGGTTTGTGCATCATTTCTTCCGGTTGTCTTCCATCACGCCGCCGCATTTCTCGCAGGTGCGGTTTTCAAGGCTGCCGAAGAAGCGGTCGAACACCGCGTTGAAATCCTTCTCGATGTTCTTCAGCGGAAAATATTCTTCATACAGCTTGTGGTTGCAGGTCTCGCAGAACCACATGAGTCCGTCCTGCTCTTCGGCCAGGCGCTTGCGCTCGATGACGAGACCCACGGAATTTTCCATGCGCTGCGGCGAGTGCGGCACTCTCGGTGGCAGGAGAAAGATTTCGCCGGCGCGAATCGGGTAGTCCACCGGTTCCCCGTCCTGCATGGTCTTCAGCACCATTTCGCCTTCGAGCTGGTAGAAGAATTCCGGGCCTTCGTCGTAGTGGTAATCCTTGCGCGTGTTCGGCCCGCCGACGACCATGACGATGAAATCCCCGTCGGGATAGACGACCTTGTTGCCGACCGGCGGCTTCAGCAGGTGGCGGTTGTCGTCGATCCACTTCTGGAAGTTCAGGACCTTCATTTCATTCATGCGAACCTCCGTCAATCGTCAATGGTCGCGATGCATTTCAGTTCGATCGCGATCGGCGTCGGCAGCGAACTGATCTCGACCGTGGTGCGGCAGGGCTGGTTGTCCTTGAAGTATTCGGCGTAGACGCGGTTGTAGGTCGCAAAATCCGCCTTCATGTTCGTGAGGAACACCGTCACATCGACAAGCGCGCTCCAGGACGATCCCGAGGCTTCGAGGATCAGCCGCACGTTCTCGAACACCGAATGGCACTGCGCCTCGATGTCGTACTCGACGATGTTGCCGTTGTCGTCGAGCGTGACACCGGGAATTTCCTTCGTCCCGCGCTTGCGCGGCCCGACGCCGGAGAGAAACAGCAGGTTGCCGACGCGCCGTGCGTGCGGGTAGAGGCCGACAGGTTCGGGAGCCTTGTCGGAATCGAATTTCTTGCTTGTCATTGCCGGACCTGTTCGCGCCGAAAGCGCGCCTACTCGTACTTGATGGTGACGTTCTTCGCTTCCGTGAAGAAACGCATCGCCTCGAAACCGCCTTCACGACCCACGCCCGACTGCTTCATGCCGCCCATCGGTACGCGCAGGTCGCGCAGCATCCAGGTGTTGAACCACAGGAGACCCGCCTTGATGTCGCGCGCGAGGCGGTGCGTGCGCCCGACGTCGCCGGTCCAGATGGATGCGGCGAGGCCGTAGTTCGTGCCGTTGGCAAGACGCACGGCATCGTGTTCGTCCCTGAACGGCATGACGGTTGCGACCGGCCCGAAGATTTCTTCCTGGTTCGTGCGGCATTCATTGCCAAGCCCGGTGATGACGGTCGGTGCGATGAACCAGCCGTTCTCGCAGCGTCCCTTCACGGTGACGCGCTCGCCGCCGCATTCGATCCGGCCGCCTTCGCGCTTCGCGGTTTCAATCGCGCCGAGCACCTTTTCCATGTGCGGCTTCGAGACCATTGCGCCGTGATGCGTTTCGGCATCCGCGGGATCGCCGACCACGATGTCGCGTGCGCGCCCCACGAAATCCGCGAGGAATCGTTCATAGACCGATTCCTCGACGTAGATGCGCGAGCCGCAGAGGCAGATCTGTCCCTGGTTCGCGAACGCCGCGCGCGTCACATCGCGCAGCATGTCTTCCCAGTTGCAGTCCGCGAACACCAGCGTCGGATTCTTGCCGCCGAGTTCCAGCGAGAGTTTTCGGAACTTCGGTGCGGCGCGCGCGGCGATATCCGCGCCGGTTGCCGTTCCGCCCGTGAAGGAAATCGCGGCGATGTCCGGATGCTCGACGATGAGCCGGCCGATCTCCGCACCGCGTCCATGCACGATGTTGAGCACGCCCGCGGGCAGGCCGGCCTCGATGCACAGTTCGCCGAACAGCGTTGCGGTGAGCGGCGTGATCTCGGAAGGTTTCGCGATCACGCAGTTGCCGGCGGCGAGCGCGGGCGCGATCTTCCAGGTGAAGAGATAAAGCGGCAGGTTCCACGGCGAGATGCAGCCGACCGTGCCGAGCGGCTGGCGCAAGGTGTAATTGATGGCATCGGGCGTTGCGTGCGATTCGCTCGCGAACTGTGTCGCGGCGGCGGCGAAGAAGCGCAGGTTGAGTGCGGCGCGCGGAATGTCGACGCGCGATGCCACGCGCACGGGCTTGCCGTTGTCCCTGGATTCCGCGGCAACGAGGCGTTCGTGGTTGGCGTCGATGAGATCCGCGAGACGGTTCAGGTAGTGCGCGCGGACCTCGGATGGCGCACGCGCCCATTCCTGCTGCGCGGAAAGTGCAGCGCCGATCGCGCGGTCGAGATCGCTTTCGCAACCGTCGGCGAGTTCCGCGTACTTTTCGCCGGTCGCGGGTTCGAACACGTCGAGCCAGCGGTCCTGCGCGGGATCCGCGAATTCGCCGTTGATGAAATGACGCAGTCTGTCCATCGGGTTTCCTGCCTTCTGCTGCCGTTCTCTACACGTCAACCAGTTCGAGTTCGATGCGCACGCGGTCGCCGGTGCGTACACCTTCTGCCTTGCGAATCGCGGCCTTGAGCGGAAGCACGAAGGACTTGCTTCGGCTTTCCGGGAACACCGATGTCTTCCAGCGCGATGCGCCCAGCTGCACGGTAACCGTTACCGAACCCCAGCCGCGGCGCGGACCGGAAAAGAAGCGTATGTCCTCGGCGGTATCCGCGGGCAGCGTCACGAACGACCATGAAGCCTTTCCGTTCGCCTCCCAGACTTCCGCCTCGAACGTGAGCTTCTCCATGCAATGTTCAGATCGCGTGCAGCCGTCCGCCGTCCACCGGCAGGCTCACGCCGGTGATGTACGCCGCTGCGGGCGAAGCGAGAAACGCGATCGCCGCGGCCGTTTCTTCCGGTTCCGCGAAGCGTCCCGCGGGAACCTGCTTGCGCGTTTCGGCGGCGACTGTCTCCGCGTCCTGGCCGGTCTTCTCCGCTTTCGCCGCGAAGAGCTTTTCCAGCCGCCCGGTGTTCGTGTAGCCCGGCAGCACGTTGTTGACGGTGATGCCGTCCGCCGCGACTTCGCGCGCGAGCGTCTTCGCCCAGCCCGCTACCGCGGCGCGAATCGTGTTGGAGACGCCGAGGCCCGGAATCGGCTCGTACACGGAGGTGGAGATGATGTTCACGATGCGGCCGAACCCGCGCTCGCGCATGCCGGGCAGTAGCGCCTGCGCAAGCCGCTGGTTCGCGATGAGATGGCGGCGGAACGCGGCCAGGAAATCGCCGGGTTCCGCAAGCGTGAGCGGACCGCCCGGCGGGCCGCCGGCATTGTTGACGAGAATGCTGTAGCCGCGCGGTGCGAGCACGTCGTGCAGCAGCTTCTCAAGTGCGGCCGTGTCATCGAAGTCGGCAACGGCATGATCGTGACCGTCGCCCGGCAGGTCGCGCACCGTTGCCGCGAGCTTGTCCGCACTGCGCGCGAGCACCGTGACCTTCGCGCCGAGCGCGGCGAGCTCGATCGCACTCGCGCGACCGATGCCTTCGCTCGCGCCGCAGACCAGCGCGCGGTGTCCGGTGAGATCGAGATTCATGCTGTCACCTCGCGCATGGATAAGGAGTGTCAGGCGGCCGGCTGTCCGCAGTTGCAGTCGACGCTGGTCCAGGGACTTTCTTCGTCATCGAGCCGAAGGGCGGTCAATTTACCACCCCACAGGCAACCGGTGTCCAGCGCCCACGCCCGCGGCGTCTTCGAATCTCGGAGCGTCGACCAGTGGCCGAACAGCACATCCAGCTCGCTGTTCCTGCGCCCCGGAACGCGGAACCAGGGCACAAGTTCCGGCGGCTGGCTGCCGGGCGCGCCCTTGTGCGCGAAGTCCAGTTGCCCGTCGACCGTGCAATAGCGAATGCGCGTGAACGCATTGATGATGTATCGCAGCCGCGCAACGCCTTCGAGCGCATCGCTCCAGCGCGCGGGTTCGTTGCCGTACATGTCGCGCAGCAGATCGCGGTACCGCGGTCCGCGCAGCGCGCTTTCCGCTTCGCGCGCTGCGGACAGCGCCATGTCGAGATCCCACTCGGGCGGCAGGCCGGCGTGCACGAGCAGGTAGCCGAGCGGCGCGTCGTAATGCGCCATCGGGCGGTGGCGCAGCCAGTGAAGCAGATCGCCGGCGTCCGGTGCATCGAGCACGTTTCGCAACGTGTCCTTCGGCTTCACCGGCTGGAAACCTTCGGCCACGGCGAGCAGGTGGAGATCGTGGTTGCCGAGCACGCTGATCGCATTGCCGCCAAGCCCGCGCACGAAGCGCAGCGTCTCGAGCGATTTCGGGCCGCGGTTGACGAGATCGCCGGTGAACCAGAGATGGTCTTCGCCGGGCTCGAAGTTCAGCCGCGCAAGGAGGCGCAGGAGATCGTCAAGGCAGCCCTGCACGTCGCCGATGGCAAAGATCGCCATGTCAGTGCATCAGTCCCGGCATGGCGAGCGAGAACGCCGCGATGGGCGCCTCGAAGTGCTGCCCGTCGTCGGCCACCATCCGGTAGCTGCCTTCCATGCTGCCGACGGGCGTTTCAAGGATGGCGCCGCTCGTGTACTGGAACGACTCGCCGGGCTCAAGGTGCGGGTGTTCGCCGACCACGCCTTCGCCGCGCACTTCCTGGCGGTGCCCGTTGGCGTCCGTGATCAGCCAGTGCCGCGTGAGCAGCCGCGCGGCGATGTCGCCGGCATTCTCGATGGTGATGGTGTAGGCGAAGACGAAGCGCCGGTTGCCGGGGTCCGACTGGGCGGCGATGTAGTCCGTCTCCACGTTGACGCGAATCTCGTAGTTCATTCCTTGCCGTTCGTGCGAATCAGCCGGTGATTCTACTCCACCGGGGCAAGGCTTTCAGACAGGGCTAAAGGCGGACGGCGAGGACGTCGCAGGGCGCGGCGGAAAGCACGGATCGCTCGGTGGACCCGAGCAGCAGTTGCAGGCCGTGGCGTTCATGGCTGCCGAGGACGATCAGGTCGACGCCGTTCTCGCCCGCGATGCGCGCGACCTCGGTCTTGATGTTGCCGAGCACCACGTGCCGGCGGCAGTCGGGAAGCGCCAGTTTCTCGGCAAGTGCATCGAGCCGCTTGCGCGCGGCGTCCATGAGTTCGTCTTCCATGTTCACGGGCGGTGGCAGCAGCGCCTCGCCGGCGGGATCGACCGGCACGTATTCCACGACGTGCAGCAGACTCAGCCGCGCGCCGCTCAGGTCCGCGAGCGCACGCGCGCGCTGCGCGACCTTTTCGCTGGCTTCGGTGAGATCCACCGCGATGAGCAGGTGCTGGTAACTCATGGAATCCCCGCCATTTTTTCCCGTGTGGACCGAGTATACGTCACGCGCGGGCGCCGGTCGCAAGCCGCGCGGCCACCGATGGAGAATCCTTGATACGGGCGCCGGGCTTGCCGGAGAACGCTCAGGCCCGCGGCGTCATGGCGCGCTCCGCGAGCCGCGCAAAGGCTTCCGCGGACAGGGTTTCCGCGCGCGCCTGCGGATCGATGCCGCAGCTTGCGATCGCCCCGGCGTCCAGGAATTCGCGGATGCTGTTGCGCAGCGTCTTGCGCCGCTGCGCGAACGCCGCGGTGACAATGCGCGCGAACAGCGCGCGGTCGGGGAGGGGAAACGGCGGCGCGTCACGCACGGTCAGGCGCACGACGGCGGAATCCACCTTGGGCGGCGGATTGAATGCGCCGGGGCGGATCACGAACAGCGGCTCGATCACGCAATCCACGGCGAGCATGACGCTGAGCCTGCCGTAGGTCTTGCTGCCGGGCGGTGCCGCCATGCGGTCGACGACTTCCTTCTGCAGCATGAAATGCATGTCGTGCACGGCATCGCGCGCCGACAGGAAGTGGAAAAGCAGCGGCGAGGAGACGTTGTAGGGCAGGTTGCCGACGAGCCGCAACGGCGCACCGATGCGATCCGCGAGCGCGGCAAGATCGAACTTGAGCGCATCCGCCGGATGGATGACGAGCCTTCCCTGCGCGGCGGCTTTCGCTTCGAGCAGCGGGATGACATCGCGATCGAGCTCCACGGCGTGCAGTTCATCGACGCGCTGGAGCAGGGGCAGCGTGATGGCGCCGAGCCCCGGACCGATCTCGACGAGATGATCGGTGCGCGCGGGATTCACGGCATTGACGATGCGCGCGATCGCACTCGGGTCGTGCAGGAAATGCTGGCCGAAACGCTTGCGTGCGCGGTGTTCCATGTCAGCGTGCGGCCAGCATCGCGGCCATCCTGAGCGCGGCGCGCAGGCTGCCCGCATCCGCGCGTCCCGTGCCCGCGAGATCCAGCGCGGTGCCGTGATCCACGGACGTGCGCGTGAACGGCAGGCCGAGCGTGACGTTCACCGCCGCGCCGAATCCCGCGTGCTTCAGCACCGGCAGGCCCTGGTCGTGGTACATCGCAAGCACGGCGTCCGCGCGTGCGAGCCAGTGCGGCGTGAACGCGGTGTCCGCGGGCAGCGGACCGAAGAGCTCGGCATCCTCGCTGGCGAGCGATTCGATGACAGGCGCGATGATGTCGCGCTCTTCCGTGCCGAGGTGGCCGCTCTCTCCGGCATGCGGATTGAGGCCGAGCACGAGGATGCGCGGCCGCGGAATGCGAAAGCGTACGCGCAGATCCGCGATCAGTATGCGCAGCGTTTCGCGCAGGCCATCGTGCGTGATGGCATCGGGTACGGCGCGCAACGGCAGGTGCGTGGTCGCGAGCGCAACGCGCAGCGTCCCCGTTGCGAGCATCATCACGACGCGCGGCGTCGAGGAATTTTCCGCGAGATATTCGGTATGGCCGGTGAACGGAATTCCGGCGTCGTTGATGACGCCCTTGTGCACCGGTGCGGTGACCATGGCCGCGAAGCGTTCATCGCGGCAGCCGCGAATCGCGGTATCGAGAACGGCGAGCACGTAGCGCGCGTTTTCACGGTTCAGCACGCCCGCTTCGCAATGACCCGCCAGCGATACGGGCGTGACATGCATTTCACCGGCGGGCAGAGAAACGCCAGGCGGTCCCTGCCGAAGCGCGACGTTCACGCCGAGCGCACGCGCACGCGCTTCAAGCAACGCAGGATCGCCGATGACGGTCGCAAAGCCGAGTTCGCCGGCGGCGGCGAGCGCAAGACAGATGTCCGGACCGATGCCCGCGGGTTCACCGCTCGTGATCGCAAGCGGGCGAGCGGCGTGACCGTTCATGCCGCGTCAGCTGCCGAGGCGAATGTCGATCTGCGCGTCGTCGTGCAGCTGCTGCAGCCAGATCGGGAACTGCTCTTCCGCCTTGCGCCGCTTGATCGCCTGGTACGCGCGATTCTTCTCGACGTTCTCGGTGAAGTCCGTCTCGCGGCGTTCAAGCACCTCGGCGATGTGAATGCCGAACTGCGTCTCGAACGGTTCGGAGACCACGTTCAGCGCGAGTGCGTTGATCACTTCCTCGAAGCGTGATGCGAAGACGCCGGGCGGCGTCCAGCCGAGATCGCCGCCCTGCACGGCGGAGGCGGGGTCTTCCGAGTATTCCTTGGCGAGTGCCGTGAAGTCTTCACCCGCCTGCAGCCGCTTGCGAAGCGCGTTCGCAAGCGCGAACGTTTCGGCTTCCGGCCGCAGCGTGTTCGGCTTCAGGAGAATGTGACGCGCATGCGTTTCCGTGGCGATGACGCGCTCGCGGCCGCGGATCTCGTCGACGCGCACGAGATGCCAGCCCGAACCCGAACGGATCGGCTGCGACACTTCGCCGGCATCGAGTCTGGCGACGGCATCGGTGAGCAGCGTCGGAACGTCCGTCAGCTTGCGCCAGCCGAGGCTGCCGCCTTCCAGTGCCTGCTGGCCATCGGAATACGCGCGCGCCATTTCCGCGAAGCTTGCACCGTCGATGATCTGCTGGCGGATGTCGTCCATGCGCTTGCGCGCGGCTTCGATTTCCTGCGGCGGCGCCTGGCCGGGCACGGCGATCAGGATGTGCGAAACGTGATATTCCTCGCCGGCGCCCAGGCTTTTCTGGCGCGCGATGTACTCTTCCGTTTCCTGCTGAGAAACGGTGACACGGCTGTCGACGGCGCGCTGCTGGACTTCGTTGCGCAGCAGTTCCTCGCGGATGTTTTCGCGGAACTCGGTGTAGTTGATGCCCTGTTCCGCGAGCATCGCGGGCAGGTCGGAAAGCGTTCCGCCGTTGCGTTGCGCGAGTTCCGCCAGCGCGATGTTGACGCGGTCGTCGGAAATCGTGATGCCGGCGCGTTCCGCGTACTGCAGCTGCAGTTCGATCGCGATCATGCGATCCAGCACCTGGCGCATGAAGGCGTCATGCGGCGGCACTCTTTCGCCGCCGCCCTGGATCATGATGCGCAGCTGGCGCGCCTCGGCCTCCAGTTCGCTCTGCATGATCACGCTGTCGTTGACCACGGCGACGATGCGATCCAGCAGCACGCCGCGCGTTTCGGTCCCGTTGCCGTCCTGCTCCGCGGCATGTGCGATGCCCGCGAACAGCAGCGAAAGCAGGATGAATGACATGGATTTTCTCATGGTGTCTCACCGTACCCGTGGATGTCGTCCGTGAGGAATTCGTCGATGCGGCGTCCGACGCTGGAGAGCCCTTTCAGCTCCAGCTGGAACCAGATGCTCTGATCGATCTCGCCCTCACGGTTGAAAATGAAGCGCCGGCTGAATGTGCGAAACACCCAGCAGCAGTTCTCGTATTCGAAACCCGCGAGGGTTTCCTGGCTGCGCTCGTCTTCCAGCGAATACACCGCGCGCCCGAACACGCGAAAGCGGCTGCCAAGCGGCGCGGCGAACGAAACGTCGGCCTGCTTCAGCGGCGGCGTTGCGCCTGCGTACCGGCGATAGCGGTAGGCGGCGTTCATCACCGACCGCTCGGCGGGGCGGAACTGGTACTGGAGCGAGCCGTAGTCCGTGCGATCCTCGTCGGTGTCCCAGCTGAGATCGAGCCTGAGGTCGTGCGCTGCCGCGGGCGCGTATTCTAGCGCGGCGTAGGTATTCGATGCAGGCCGCGTATCGGGCGGCGTAGCGGCGGACGACTGCACGCGCCGGTCCGCGAAGTACCAGGCCTTCGCAATTGCCGCACTGAACCATTCACGGCCGTCCGCGTCGATGAGCGCGGACTCGAGTCCGAACGCGAGGCTTTCCGCGTCGCCGACGCGATCCGGCCCGGTGAAGCGGTTTTCGCGGAACAGCGAGGAAAGCGTGTCACTGATGGCGCGCGTATCGAAGCGCGGTATGTCGTCCTGGTTGCGGTACGGCACGTTGAGATAGAACAGCCGGGGCTCGAGCGTCTGCTGCCCGGCGCCGAGCGGTCGTGCGAAACGGGCTTCGACATCGAGGCTTGTCACCGGCAGGCCGCGGCTGATGTCGAGCGTGGTGCCGTCGGGCTGCTTGAGGTCGTACTCCGTCTGCCACCAGGAAAGCTTCGGCGTCATGCGAAGTCCTGGATCACCGATGTCCATCGAGAACGCCGGCTGCACGTGGTGACGCCAGCCGCTCAGACGGTCGTCGCGCTGGAAATCCACCGATTCGCCTTCCACTTCCATCCACAGCCGCCCGAAGAGCGGCAGCGGCGAGTAGTAGTAGTC
>CAZRFE010000041.1:8543-11833 GCA_964599565.1 uncultured Gammaproteobacteria bacterium | reverse complement strand
CTTCCACTTCCATCCACAGCCGCCCGAAGAGCGGCAGCGGCGAGTAGTAGTAGTCTATCTCGGGCCATTTCTCGTAGGGGCGGCTTGCTTCCGGGATCGTGGGATCGATCGTCTGGTAGCGCAGCACGCGCAGGAGCGCGCCGTACTCCAGCACTCTCCTGCCGAGCGCGAACTGCTGTGCGAGATGGGAGATGAGTGTCGCATCACCATTGCCGGAGAAATCCTGGAAATACTCTTCATCCGACACGAGTTGATAGTCGATGCCCATGCTCCAGCCCGCGGGCAGCGTGGAAGCATGCGAGAGCCGGTAGTAATAGCGGTGCGAATCCGTGAGACGGTCTTCGTCCAGGTAGTCGGCGCGCAGCGTGCCGGCGTTGAGGCCAAAGAGGTAGCGGAACTCGCTCTCCAGCATCGTGCCGCGATCCGCCATGTAATAAGGAGTCAGCGTTGCATCGTAGTTCGGCGCGAGGTTGAGGTAATAGGGCGTGCGCAACCATATGCCGGTACGGCCCGAGTCGCCGAACTCCGGGAACAGGAAACCCGTCTTGCGCCGTTCATCGATCGGGAAGCTGATCCACGGGGTATAGAAGAACGGCACGCCCATGAACGCGATGCGCACGTTGCGTCCCACACCCATCCCGCTTTCCTGGTCGAGATCAAGGCTGCTCGCCTTCAGCGTCCAGTCCTCATCGTCGGCCGGGCAGGTGGTGTACGTCACGCCGTCGAGCACTGTCGTGAACTCGCCGGTGCGCGCGAGCCGCTCTGCCTCGCCGCGGCCCGCACGCCCGAGGAAACTGAAGTCCACGCCTTCGAACACGCCTTCACCGATCGTCGTGTCGTACGTCGCGGCTTCCGCGTTCAGCAGCAACTGCCGGGAACCGAACTGCGCGGGCGCAAGCGTGCGCACGATGCCGCTGTTCTCATCGAACTCCAGCGCTTCGGTGCTGAGGAAATTGCCGCCCTGTTGCAGCCAGACGTCGCCTTCGAGCCGCGATGCGCCATCGCGCAGCAGTTCGGCGCGTGCGGCCTCGGCGACGACGGGCGGCTGCGCGCCTTCGGTCGGCGTGCTCGCGGCATCAAGCGCGGCCTCGGCGACGACGGGCGGCTGCGCGCCTTCGATCGGCGTACCCGCGGCATCAAGCGCGGCCCAGGTGTCGACGATGCGCGGCGGCGGTTCGATATCCACGGCGCACATGCCGGATGTTTCTTCCGCGCGCACATCGTCATCCGCGAGCGGCGCGCCGCTGCACAGGACGCAGGCAAGGATGGGGAGAAAAGCCGATGTGCGCATTGGCCGCATTCTAGCAGCCGCAACCCGCCGCGGCGCTGCGGGTGAGCGGGCCGCGGGGTATGATGCGCGCCATGAAAATGCATTCTTCACAGGAAATCCCGAATCCCGACGCGCGCAGCACCGCGGCCTGCGAATGGGCGGCGAAGACGCTCGGCATTCCCGGCCTGCAGTTCAGCGTCGCGTCCGCCGATGCGAGCTTCCGGCGTTATTTTCGCGTGGCGCATCCGGGGTCCGCGCGAAGCTGGATCATCATGGATGCGCCGCCGGAACGCGAAAACCTTGCACCGTTCATCGACATCGCCGGGCGCCTGCACGACGCCGGCCTCAACGCGCCGGAAATCCTCGCGCGGGATGACGCGCGCGGCTTCCTGCTGCTCACCGACCTCGGTCGCCGCACGTTGCTTGAGGTCATCACGCCCGCCAGCGCCGATGCGCAGTTCGATGCGGCGCTGGATGCGCTCGTCTGCATGCAGGCGAATGTGTCGACCGACGGCCTGCCGGAATACGACACCGCGTTGCTGCGGCGCGAACTCGATCTTTATCCCGACTGGTATCTCGCCCGCCATCGCGGCGTGCAGCTGGATGATGCGGCGCGCGCAACCTGGGAGCGGGCATGCGCGCTGCTGATCGATTCCGCGCGCGCGCAGCCGCAGGTGTTCGTGCACCGCGACTTCATGCCGCGCAATCTCATGGCGTCCAATCCGCCCGGCGTGATCGATTTCCAGGACGCAGTGCGCGGCCCGGTGACATACGACGTCGTGTCGCTGTTCCGCGATGCGTTCGTCTCCTGGCCCGAGGCGCGGATCGAGGAATGGATTGGCCGTTACCACGAACGCGCAGCAACGGCGGGCGTCGCGCTGCCGGAAGATTTCACGCGCGCCTTCGACTGGATGGGACTGCAGCGGCACCTGAAGGTGATCGGCATCTTCGCGCGCCTGCACTATCGCGACGGCAAGGCGAAATACCTCGCCGAGACACCGCGCTTCTTCGGATACGTCTACGACATCGGCAGCCGGTATCCCGAGTTCGCTGCACTGCTTGAACTGATGCGCCGATACGAGAAGACGGCATGAAGGCGATGATTCTCGCGGCAGGCCGCGGCGAACGCATGCGCCCGCTCACCGACGCCACGCCGAAGCCCTTGCTCGCCGTTCGCGGCAAGCCGCTCATCCAGTGGCACGTCGAACGCCTGCGCGATGCCGGTTTCCACGAACTCGTCGTGAACGTGAGCTGGCTCAAGGAACAGATGGTTGATTTTCTCGGCGACGGATCGCGTTTCGGCGTGCGCATCCACGTATCGGTCGAACCTGCCGGCGCACTCGAAACGGCCGGCGGCATCGTGCAGGCATTGCCGCATCTCGGCGAGCGCTTCGTGGTCGTGAACGGCGATGTGTTCACGGATTTCGATTTCGGCGCGCTGCGCGATCTGCCCGCGAACGGCGACCTCGCACATCTCGTGCTCGTGGAGAATCCGCCGCATCACGTGCACGGCGACTTCGGCTGCGCGCACGGCCGCGTGCTGGATGACGCGGACGAAAAATTCACGTTCAGCGGCATTGGCGCGTATTCGCGCGCGCTGTTCGCGGCTCTTGAGCCGGGCGCGAGAAAGCTCGCGCCGCTGCTGCGTGAACAGATGAAGGCTGGCCGCGTGAGCGGCGAACGGTTTTCCGGCCCGTGGTCTGACGTCGGTACGGCTGAACGCCTGGCAGAACTGCGTTAGTTCGATTTCGCCGGAACCCTGGCTGCCTTCGCAAACTCATCCAGCCCGCGGCATCGAATGGGTTCCTCCCCGCTTTACGTTGAAGTGGCGTATCGAAAGGATTTCATCCTTTCGAGCACGGGGATATTTCATGAAGAACATTCTGTCTGTCATTCTGCTTTCAACAGGCATGCACATCGTCAACGGCTACCACGAAAAGCAATGACCGATCCGGCGGCTGCGTGCGCAGGAGAGGTTCGACCGTATCGAACGCATGAAGAAAAACGGCCCCGCAGGGCC
>CAZRFE010000041.1:0-8443 GCA_964599565.1 uncultured Gammaproteobacteria bacterium | reverse complement strand
CGCAGGAGAGGTTCGACCGTATCGAACGCATGAAGAAAAACGGCCCCGCAGGGCCGTTTTTTTTCTTCTTGTGCCGAAGGATTTCAGCCGGCTTTCTCGACGAGTTCCTTCGCCTGCAGGTCGGCGTGATACGACGAGCGCACCAGCGGTCCGGACGCAACGTGCGAGAAGCCCATCGCGTAACCGCGCGTCTCGATTTCCTTGAATTCGTCGGGATGCACGAAGCGCACGACGGGATGATGGAAGCGTGTCGGCTGCAGGTACTGGCCGACGGTGAGCATGTCCACGTCGTGATCGCGCAGGTGCTGCATCACCTCGAAGATTTCTTCCATCGTCTCGCCGAGTCCGACCATGATGCCGGACTTGGTGACGACATCCGGATGTTGCGCCTTGAAACGCTTGAGCAGCGTCATGGAGTGCTGGTAGTCGGAGCCGGGCCGCACTTCGCGGTACAGGCGCTGCACGGTTTCGAGGTTGTGGTTGAACACATCCGGCGGCGCGTTGTTCATGATCCCGATCGCGATGTCCATGCGGCCGCGGAAGTCCGGCACCAGCACTTCAATGCGCGTCTCGGGCGTGAGTTCGCGCGTTGCGCGGATGCAGTCGACGAAATGCTGTGCGCCGCCGTCCTTGAGATCGTCGCGGTCGACGGACGTGATCACGACGTACTTGAGACCCATCGCGGCGATCGTTTTCGCGAGATTCCGCGGTTCCTCGGCATCCAGCGTGTTCGGCCGCCCGTGCGCGACATCGCAGAACGTGCAGCGGCGCGTGCAGATGTCGCCCATGATCATGAATGTCGCCGTGCCGTGACCGAAGCATTCGCCGATGTTCGGACAGCTCGCTTCCTCGCACACCGTGTGCAGCTTGTTCTCGCGCAGGATCTGCTTCAGGCGCGCGACTTCAGGCGTGGCCGGCGATTTCGCGCGGATCCATTCCGGCTTGCGCTGGCGCTCGACGGTCGGTTCGATCTTCACCGGGATGCGCGCCATCTTTTCCTGCGCGGACATCTTCTGGCCGGCTTCGATCTTCGGCGGACGGGGGCGGGCGGTATCGGTCATTGCAACCTCGGTTGTGGATTGCAGGATCACTTTTGCGGCTGAGGCCGTTCCTGCGGGGGTTCTGCGGTGTTTCCGGGCGCGCAATTGTAGCGCAGATGCCTCTGGAGATGCGGTTTCAGCGCGGCCGCAACAACGGCCAGGTTGTCCGGTCCACCGAGATCTGCGACCTGCGTGACCTGCATTCCCGCATAGCCGCAGGGGTTGATGCGCTGGAAGGGTTCCAGGTCCATCGCGACGTTGAACGCGAGGCCGTGGTAGCTGCAGCCACGGCGCACGCGCAGCCCGAGTGCGGCGATCTTCGCGCCGGTTGGCGTGTAGACGCCTGGTGCGTCGCGGCGCGATCCTGCCTCGATGCCGAATTCTCCGAGCGTGTCGATCACGGCGTTTTCCAGCGCTTCGACCAGTGCACGGACACCGAGTCCCTGGCGGCGCAGGTCGACGAGCGGATACACCACGAGCTGGCCCGGTCCGTGATAGGTCACCTGGCCGCCGCGATCGATGTTGACGACGGGTATGTCGCCGGGGGCGAGCACGTGTTCGGGCTTTCCGTTCAGTCCGAGCGTGAACACCGGCGGATGTTCGAGGAACCAGATTTCATCCGGCGTGTTTTCGTCGCGCGCCTGCGTGAACGCCTGCATGCGCCGCCACGTCGGCTCGTATTCGACGCGGCCGAGATCGCGGAACAGCGGCAAGGCCGGTGAATGGCGATGGGCGGAAGACATGTTCACAGGCAGAACAGCACTTTCTCGTGCGCGGTGAGATCGCGATACAGCGCGTCGAGCTGTTCCTGGCTTTCGGCGCGGAAGACGACGGTGACGGAGACGAAGTTGCCGGACGTCGAGGGCCGCGTGTTGATCCTTGCCGCATCGAGACTGCCGAGATGGCGCTCGAAGATGCCGAGTACATCCACCTCGAAACCGGGCGCGTCGCGGCCCATCACCTTGATGGGGAACTCGCAGGGAAAGCGCAGCAGTTTCCCGTCGTTGTCGTTGTCGTTGTCGTGTTCGCTCATGCCGCCAGTTCCGCCTTCATTGCCTGGAACGCCGCATGCACGGTGCGCCATGCCTTGCCGGGCGCACCGTCGCCGACGGGTCTGCCGTCGAGCACCGTGACCGGCAGCACGTCGCGCGTCGTGCTCGCCAGCCAGATTTCATCCGCGCTGCGCAGCAACGCTTCGGGGATCGGCGTTTCGTCGAGCGGCAGACCGGCGTCATGCAGCAGTTCGCGCACCACGATGCCGGTCACGCCGGGCAGCACGTTGTGTCCGTTCGGCGTCGTGCGCACGCGCCCGTCCTTCACGATGAACACGCTGCTTGCCGAGAATTCCAGCGCATGGCCGTCGCGCAGCAGCAGTGTTTCCTGCACGCCGGCTTCTTCCGCCGCCTGGCGCAACAGCACGTTTGCGATCAATGACGTCGCCTTGATGTCGCAGCGCGACCAGCGCGTGTCTTCCTGCGTGATCGCCGCAATGCCGTTTTCAAGCCACTCGGCGGGAATGCGCGTTGCAGGCTGGCTCATCGCGAAGATCGTCGGCCGCGTGCCGGCGGGAAAGCGGTGATCGCGTTCGAGCGTCATGCCGCGTGTCACCTGCACGTACACGTTCTGGTTGCCGGCGTCGTTCGCGCGCACGAGGCGTTCCAGCAGTTCGCGCCATTCATAATGCGTGCGCGGATTGGCGATTCGCGCTTCGGCGAGACTGCGCGCGAGACGCGCGAGGTGATCGTCGAGGCGAAACAGCCGGCCCGCATGGCAGGCGAGCATTTCATAGACGCCGTCACCGTAAAGAAAGCCGCGGTCGAACGGCGAGATCATCGCCGCATCGCGCGCGATGAACTCGCCGTTGAGATAGACCATCGGTAGTGCGTGAGCCATGGCGTGCGGTGACGCGTGCGTTACTCGAACATCATCAGGATGCTGTCCACCGCGCGACGAAACAGGCTGCCTTCCGCAACCGGCGCGACGGGCGTCAGCGGCGCGCGTCCCAGTTCCTCGCCGTCCAGCGAGATGCGCACCACGCCCACGATCTGGTCGGCGGCAAGCGGCGCGACGAGTGTCTGCTGGATGTCCATCACGGCCTCGAGCTGGTCGTAGCGGCCGCGCGCGATGGTGACGTAGATGTCATCCGCAGGCGCGAGCGCGGTTTCGTCGGTCGCACCTTTCCACACGCGCGCGCGGGTGAGTTCGACACCGGCCTCGTAAAGCTTGTGCGTTTCGAAGAAGCGGAAGCCGTAGTTCAGCAGTGCCTGGCTCGCATCCGCGCGTTCGCGGTCGCCGCCCGTGCCCATCACCACCGAGATGAGACGCATGTCGCCCTCGACGGCCGAGGAGGCAAGGCAGTATCCCGCGGCTTCCGTGTGGCCGGTCTTGATGCCGTCGACGCGCGTATCGCGGTACAGGAGCAGGTTGCGGTTCGACTGCGTGATGCCGTTCCAGGTGAATTCCTCCTGCGAGTACCACGCGTAGTAATCCGGGAACTCCGCGATCAGCGCGCGCGACAGCATCGCCACGTCGCGTGCGGTGACGTGATGATTCTCCGCGGGCAGCCCCGTCGCGTTGACGAAATGCGAGTTGCTCATGCCGATCTGCGCGGCGTACTGGTTCATCAGGTCCGCGAACGCCGCTTCCGTGCCCGCGACGTATTCGGCGAGCGCGATGGATGCGTCGTTGCCGGACTGCACGATGACCCCGTGCAGCAGGTTCTCCACGGAGACCTGCTTGCCGACCTCGATGAACATGCGCGAGCCCGGCGCGCGCCATGCCTTCTCGCTGACCGTGACGATGTCATCCAGCGCGATGCTGCCGGCCTCAAGCTGCTTGAACACCGTGTATGTCGTCATGATCTTCGTGATGCTCGCGGGATCGACGGGCTTGTCCGCGTTTTCCTCGGCGAGCACGCGACCGGTGCGGAAGTCGAGCAGGATGTGGCTGTCACCGGCGATGGCAGGCGGCGATGGCAGCGGCGTGGCGGCATGTGCGGCGGCGCAAAGAAGCAGGCCGAGCAGGGAAAGCAGGCGTGGAACGAACATTGATACTCCCGGAAGAACAATGGACGGCTGGCGTCGATGCTGCGCTGCGGCGCAGCGGTTGCGGCATCGCCAGGAGGAAGGGCGCATTCTAGCGCGCGGGACCCGCACGCGCACTCGCACCCGAAACGCTACTCCGCCGTGATCCGGAAATCCGTGACCCCGAGCGCGACCAGGCGAAGAGCGACTTCATCAGCGGCTGCCGCACCCATGAACGGGCCGAGACGGACGCGGAACAGTCCGTCGCCCGGCTCGTCGATGCGCACCGGACGGAGGCCCGCCTGTTCGAGCCGGCCCTTGAGGTCGAGCGCGTTGACGGAATCGCCGAACGCACCGAGCTGGATGTAGAGGGATGGGGCGGAAGCGTCGGCGGCGACCGTTTCTGCCGGCGCGCTGTTCGTTGTGTCGCCGTCGACGGAAAGCGCGACGATTTCCACCGGCGCGGTGCCGGTCGCAACGACATCGAGCTTCAGTGCCGCGGCGTAGGAGAGATCGATGATGCGTCCGTCATGAAACGGACCGCGGTCGTTGACGCGCACGACGACGCTGCGGCCGTTCCTGAGATTGGTGACGCGCACGTAGCTTGGCAGCGGCAGCGTCTTGTGCGCGGCCGTCATCGCGTACATGTCGTACGCTTCGCCGCTCGATGTGCGGCGACCGTGAAACTTCGTGCCGTACCAGCTCGCCGTGCCGCGCGCGGTGTAACCCTCCGCGCTCTCCTGCACGTGATAACGCTCGCCGAACACGACATAGGATTCCGGGTTGCCGTAGCGGCTGCGCGGTTCCGCGCGCGGCACGGCGTCGGGAATGCCGCTCGCATCGAAATGGCCATCGGGTGCAGCATCGTCATTCACGAACGGCGGGGAAGTGGCGCAACCGCTGCAGGCGGCCATGCCGGCGAACGCAAGCATGCGCAGAAGACGCGGGATCGGCATGTCAGTCCGCGGACGATGCCGTGCGGATGGCGCGCGCAAGATCGATCACCGCCATGGCGTACAGCGGGCTGCGGTTGTAGCGCGTGATGACGCCGAAGTTGTGCAGGCCGATCCAGTACACGAGTTCGTCTTCCTGCTGAAGCGCAACCAGCCGCACCTCGGCGTCGTTGCCGACACCTTCGCTGAACACCAGGCCTTTCTCGCGCAGTGCGCCGGCGTTGAATCTTTCCATGCCCTGCGCTTCCAGCGGTACGGAAACGTTGTTCGGGAGTGCTGCAGGCACCGCGATCACCTCGCCGTGGTGCCAGCCATGGCGGGCAAGGTAGTTCGCGACGCTGCCGATCACATCGTCCCAGGAGTTCCACAGGTCGCGGCGGCCGTCGCCGTCGAAATCAACCGCGTATGCGCGGTACGAACTCGGCATGAACTGGCCGCCGCCCATCGCACCCGCATAGGAACCCTGCACGCGGCGCGGATCGATGGCTTCCTCGCGCACAAGCTGCACGAAATGCTCGAGCTCGCTGATGAAGAATGCGCTACGCGGCGGATAGTCGAAACCGAGCGTGGCGAGTGCGTCGATGACGCGCCACGAACCCGTGATGCGGCCATAGAAGGTTTCGACACCGATGATCGCCGCGATGATGGACGCATCGACGCCGAACGCCTGTTCCGCGCGCGCCAGCGTCAGCGCGTGCGCGTGCATGAAGTTCGCACCCGCCTCGATGCGCGCATCGGTGATGAATATCGGCCGGTACTCGTGCCAGTCCTTCGATTCCGCGGGCCGGGCGATCGCATCGAGAATCTTCTGCTGGCGCGTCACGCCATCGAACATGCGGTCGAGTTCCGCGCGCGTGAAGCCCTGCCCGGCGAGCTTCGTCGCAAACGCCTCGAAATCCGGATGCGTGCGGTAATCCTGCGCATCTTCCGCGGCGAATGCACAAGGCATGGCGATTGCTGCAGCAGCGAGAAGGAAAAGGAATCTGTTCATCAGCGTGAGACGAACCTGCGGTGCGAGTAAACGCTCATGAGAATACCGAAACCCGCAAGGAGGGTCACCATCGATGTGCCGCCGTAGCTGATCAATGGCAGCGGCACGCCGACCACGGGCAGAAGTCCGATGACCATGCCGATGTTCACGAACACATAGACGAAGAACGTGAGGATGAGACTGCCGGCGACAAGCCGCTCGAAGGTCTTGTCCGCCTGCAGCGACATGTAAAGCCCGCGGCCGATGACGAACGCGAACGCGGTGAGCACGACGATCGCGCCGAGCAGGCCGAACTCCTCGCCGATGACGGCGAAGATGAAATCCGTGTGGCGCTCGGGAAGAAAATCGAGCTGCGACTGCGTGCCGTTCAGCCAGCCCTTGCCGAACAGTCCGCCGGAGCCGATCGCGATCTTCGACTGGATGATGTGATAGCCGGTGTTGAGCGGGTCGCTTTCCGGGTTGAGAAAGGTGAGCACGCGCTGCTTCTGGTAGCCGTGCAGCATGAAATGCCACGCGAGCGGCATGGCGATCGCGAGCATTGCGGCCAGCGCGATGATCATTCGCCAGCGAAGCCCCGCAAGGAAGATGACGAATGCGCCCGCGCAGCTCACGAGCAGCGCGGTGCCGAGATCCGGCTGCTCGATGATCAGCGCCGCCGGCAGCACGATGATCGCGACGGCGACGATGAGATCGAGGAAGCGTGGCGGCAGCGCCCGATCGTGCAGGTACCACGCAACCGTCATCGGCACCGCGAGCTTCATCATCTCCGATGGCTGGAAACGGATGAAACCGAGGTCGAGCCAGCGCTGCGCGCCCTTGCCGATGTCGCCGGTGAACATCACGAGCACGAGCAGCATCACGCCGCCTGCATAGACCCACGGCGTCCACATGCGCAGGTAATGCGGCGGCACCTGCGCGATGGCGAGCAGCACGCTGAATGCAATCCCGAAACGGACCGCCTGCTTGATCAGCAGCGAGACGCTTTCGCCGCCCGCACTCCACAGCACGATGAAACTGAAACCGCAGATGACGAGGAGGCCGGTCAGCAGCGTGAGATCGACGTGCAGGCGGCGCAGGAACTGCGACAGCGGCGAAGGCGCCGCGGATTCCCCGATGCGCGAGAACTCCGTCATGGCGTCTCCTCTTCTGCCGGTGGCAACAGCCACGCATCCAGTATGCGGCGCGCGACGGGCGCTGCCACCGCGCTGCCGCCGCCGCCGTTCTCGACGACCACGGCGAGCGCGATGCGCGGTTCCTCCGCGGGCGCGAACGCCACGAACAAGCCGTGGTCGCGCAGCGCAACGGCGAGTTCCTCCGCGTCGTATTCCTCTTCCTGCCCGAGCGTGAACACCTGCGCGGTGCCGGTCTTGCCGGCGATGCGGTAAGGCGCGCCGTAACCGCTGCTGCGCGCGCTGCCGCGCGCGCCGTGCATCACGTCCTTCATGGCATTGATCACGTATGTCCACGGCCAGTCGCCGCGCAGCGTGAGCGGCGACAGTTCGACCGGCGGCAGGCGTTCGATATCGTGCGTCAGCGGATCATGCAGGCTGCTCGCGATGCGCGGCAGGAACGCCTTGCCGCGCATTGCAAGGCGTGCTGTCGAATGCGCGAGCTGCAGCGGTGTCGTGAGCATGAAGCCCTGGCCGATGCCGACATTCACGGTATCGCCGGGAAACCACGGCATGTTGCGCGCCCTGCGCTTCCATTCGCGTGACGGCAGCAGACCGTCCTGTTCGCCGACGAGATCGATGCCCGTCGGCTTGCCGAGACCGAAGAACCCGAGAAACTCGTGGATGTTGTCGATGCCGAGCTCGACGGCCATGTCGAAGAAATAGACATCGCAGGATTCCTCGATCGCGGAACCGAGATCAACGTGCCCGTGACCGCTGCGTTTCCAGTCGCGGTAGGGACGCGGGTTGCCGGGCAGGATGAAATAACCGGGACAGAAGACCGTGTGCGTCGACGTCACGACGCCGTAATGCATGCCGGCAAGACCGAGCATGGGTTTCACGGTCGAGCCCGGCGGATAGACGCCGGTCAGCGCGCGGTTGAACAGCGGCCGGCGCATATCGGTGTTCAGTTCGTTGAAGGTTGCGGTGTCGATGCCCTCGACGAACAGGTTCGGGTTGTATGACGGCTTGCTCACGAATGCGAGCACTTCGCCGTTGCGCGGATCGATCGCGACGATCGCGCCCTTGAAATTGCCGAGCGCGTCGAACGCGGCCTTCTGCAGCCGTGCATCGATGTTGAGAATGAGGTCGCGGCCGGGCACGGGCGGCTCGACATCGAGCACGCGCAGCACGCGGCTTTGCGCATTCGTCTCCACCTGCTGCACGCCGGGATAGCCGTGCAGCATGTCCTCGTAGCTTCTCTCGATGCCCGTCTTGCCGATCTGCGAGGTGCCGGAATAGCGCGCCGGATCGCGCACCTCGAGTT
>CAZRFE010000040.1:0-22252 GCA_964599565.1 uncultured Gammaproteobacteria bacterium | reverse complement strand
CCTGCCACGCCGTCAGGCCCGAGATCGGCAGGCTCGCGCCCACCGTGAAGTCGACATCGCCCGGCAGCGGCGCGAGGTTGCGCGCCTCGACGGCCACAAACTCCGCCAGCGTGCCGTCGCGATGCCAGTCCGTAAGGCCGAATACCCGCTGCCCCACGGACAACCCGGCCGTGCCATAGCCGAAGGCCGTGACTACGCCGGCCAGCTCGTGCCCGGGGATGGTCGGTGTCCGGTCGCGGTCGAGGCGATCGCGCCAGGTGGAAGGCCAGCCAAGTTCCGTGTTGACGAATCCCGACGCATGCACCCGGACCACGACGTCGTTTATCGAGGGTTGCGGCTCGGGCCGCTCCGTAAGCGTCATCCCGGCCGTTCCCGCCGTCTGGTCGGTCACCACGATCGCCCTCATCGTTCGTCTCCCGGTGTCGGCGCCCGCTTTGGAAGAACCCAGTTGGGACGCGGGAAGTGGCAGGTGTAGCCGTTCGGATAGCGCTCCAGGTAATCCTGGTGCTCAGGCTCTGCTTCCCAGAAGTCGCCAACGGGCTCGACCTCCGTGACGACCTTGCCGTCCCAGAGACCGGAGGCGTTCACGTCGGCGATGGTTTCCTCGGCGACGCGCTTCTGCTCGTCATCGACGTAGTAGATTGCCGAACGGTACGAGCTGCCGATGTCTCCGCCCTGGCGATTCTTCGTCGTGGGATCGTGGATCTGGAAGAAATACTCAAGGATGCGCCGGTAGTTCGTCTGCGCCGGGTCGAAGATGATTTCGATTCCCTCCGCATGCATCCCGTGGTTGCGGTAGGTCGCGTTCGGTGTGTCGCCGCCGGTATAGCCGACGCGGGTCGAGACAACACCGGGAAGCTTGCGGATCAGATCCTGCATGCCCCAGAAGCATCCCCCGGCAAGTACGGCGCGCTGATGCATGTCAAACCTCCTCTACCTGGTCGAGATAATCACCGTAGCCCTCGCGCTCCATGTCGTCGCGATGGACGAACCGCAGCGACGCGGAATTGATGCAGTAACGCAGGCCGCCGCGATCCGCCGGGCCATCCGTGAAGACATGGCCGAGGTGGCTGTCGCCATGGGTTGACCTGACCTCGGTCCGGATCATCCCGTGGGAGGTATCGCGCAACTCGTTGACGTTTGCAGGGACAACGGGCTTGGTGAAACTCGGCCACCCGCAACCCGACTCGAACTTGTCGGACGACGCAAAGAGCGGCTCGCCGGAGACGATGTCCACGTAAATGCCGGGCTCCGCATGATCGTTGTATTGCCCGGTGAACGGGCGTTCGGTGCCCGCGTCCTGCGTGACGCGGCGCTGCTCCGCCGTCAGTCGATCGATCGCCTCCTGCGACTTTCGATATTGCATAATCAGCCTCCTGTTACTTTGCCTGAGCCGACCGGTTGCTGCCCGCTCATCCGTCCGGGGACGGTCAGCCATGGTGACGTTGTCGACGTTCCGTTTGGTCTCGAATTGGTTCTCAGTCGTCCATATGCGCAAACTGTGCACATGTCCAAGCTACCCTCATCCGCGCACACGGTCCTCGACCATCTGCTCGCTACGCTCGACATCGGCGTAACGCATTTCACGGTCTGCGACATACGCGATGGATGGGGAATGCGCTTCGACGTCTGCAGGACGGCGAGCGTGCACTACTGCCTTGCAGGCGCCGGCAACCTGACGGTCGATGGCGGTCTGCCCATTCAACTTGAGCCGCACACTTTCGTACTGCTGCCACCAGGGATTGCTTACCGGATCGAAAGCAACGCGACAGAACCGGTACAGATCGAGCATCGCGTGCGCCTGTGCGGAGTTTCATCCCGTGAATCCATTCCGACGCTGGTCGCGGGCGACGGTGAGCCGGGCATTGCCACCGCATGCGGCGAACTCCGCGTGGGCCTGGCCGGCGGACTGGACCTTTTCGCCTCGTTGCGCGAGCCACTGGTCGTGCGCTTTGGCGGCGACGAAAGCCTGCAAGACCAGTTTGTCCGGTTGCTGGCCGAGTCGGCCCGACCGGGAGTGGGATCACGCGTGCTGACCGAGGCATTGCTCAAGCAGTGCCTCGTTCTTGCGTTGCGGCGCTGGATCGAACGTGAATCGTCGCCGTTACCCTTGTTGCCCTGGCTGGCCGGTGTGACGGACAAGCGGCTAGGCCGTGCATTGCATGCCGTTTTCGACGAACCCGCCGCTGCATATACGGTGGAAGGTCTTGCGACGATCGCAGGCATGAGCCGTTCAGCGTTCGCCGCAGCGTTCCGGCGCGCCTTTGGTCAATCGCCGATGAGCCTGGTCAAGCTCGTGCGGCTGCGGCGCGCGAGCGAGCTGCTGGTCACCACGGCACTTCCGGTTGCCGATGTCGCCAAACGCGTCGGGTTCTCCAGCAGGAGCAGTTTTTCCGTCGCGTTCAATCAGCTTCATGGAATGGACCCAAGCCACTTTCGCCGCATGTTCACGGCAGGCGCAGAAAGATAGCGGACATCACGCGATAACCACCGGACCCGACCGAGGCGTCGCACGTGCGATGGCCGTGTCCGCAGTAACGAAATCACGTGAACCACGTCGCCATTCCACGCCGGCCTTTTTCCGTCATCCGCAGTTCTCGTTGTGTTCCGCGCAGGAACCACCGTTCGTCGATGACGCGTCGGGTGATCGCTGACGCCAATGGGCCGGCAAGATGGAAGCGGCGCTCGGACCAGTCCAGGCAGAATCGCCCGTGCAGTTCCGACGCATCGACACCGATTTCCGCGAGGAACGGCTCGCCGGGTTCGGCCACCACGATCCGCTCTCCCTCGCTGCGAAACAGTCCGCGTTCGAGACCCGATGCCAGCAACCGGACGCCGCACTCGCCGGCAAGATGGTCGTAGCACATGCGCGCTTGCCGGAGATTCACAGGACAGGTCGTTCTGATGCGCCCGGCGGACAGACCTTCGTGCATGGACAGCGCCGTCTCGATGAACGCGGCGACGTCGGCATCTGCAATCCGGAAGTACCGGTGCCGCCCCTGCTGCAGGACATTCAGAAAACCGGCCGTGAGGAATTTCTCGAGGTGATGGCTCGCCGTCGGCGCTGCAATGCCGGCCGCGCGTGCGAGCTCGGTCGCTGTATATGCACGGCCGTCCATCAACCGCACAAGCATCGCGCTGCGTGAGCGATCCACCAGCAACGCGCCGATCCTGGTCAGCCATTCATCCTGTTGCATGCTTCGATCCCGATCGAATCTTTCCGAGCGCCGCGTGACTACAGTGTCGATGGTCAACACGACGGGAGATGACATGATCGCAGAAACGCCGCAACCACCCTATTACGCCGTCATTTTCACCTCGCAACGGACAGGTGAGATGGAAGGTTACGACGCCATGAGCGAGCAGATGGTCGTTCTCGCTCGGCAACAGCCAGGCTTCCTCGGTTTCGAGAGTGCGCATTCGGGAATCGGCATCACGGTTTCATACTGGGAAAGCCTCGAGGCGGTGCGCGACTGGAAAGCCAACCTGGAACACCGCACCGCGCAACGGCTCGGGCGCGAAAAATGGTATGCGCACTATCGCGTGCGGATCACGCGCGTTGAACGGGAGTACGGCCGATGAAGGATCTTTGCATCCGCCTGGAGAACAGCCCCGGCGCACTCGCCGCCATGGGCAGCGCGCTGGGAAAGGCCGGCGTCAGCGTGGAAGGAGGTGGCGCATGGCTTGTACCGGGCGACGGCGAACACGGCATCGCACATTTTCTGTTCAAGGATGGCGACGATGCGCGCCGTGCATTGCTTGGAGCAGGCATCGAAGTGCTGGCCGTCAATGACGTCGTCATGGCCCGCTTGAAACAGGACGTGCCCGGCCAGCTCGGCGAGCTGTCGAGACGCATGGCGGATGCGGGCGTGAACATCGAAGCGCTCTACAGCGATCACGCCGGCAACCTGGTGCTGGTCGTCGACGACCGGAAAGCGGCGCAAAGGGTTTCAGCGGCGTGGATGACCGCGGAATCGGCGGAACGGCCATCGCGACACGAATGAACCGGCACCGTGACACCGCTGTGAAATCGAAGTTCATTGTGTCCCGATCACCTCTGCCGTTATCTTACCGGCGCGCCCTCCTTGGACATGATCGTTGCGCGCCGGACGAATAGCAGGCGGCTTGACTGCGCCTTTCCTGAACCTATTCTTCGATTGAAGGCAGGGGACTTGCCAGAAAGGCAGGACGTTCGGAAAGCCCTTGGAAAGGTGAATCAACCATAAGGAGTACCAGCATGCGATTGACAGCGGTTTTCATCATGTTGTTTCTGGCTGTTCCCGTGAATGCAGAAGAAGAAACCAGCGCGCAAGCGAACGAGCCGACGGCGCAAGGAATGATTTACGCAACTGTGCAGATCGCGGAGGACATGAAGGCGGAATTCGTGGACGGACCCAATTCCGAACTCCCGGCCGACATCGTTGCGAAGGTTTCGCCCTCGTTGATGACAAAGGCGCGTAACGCGCATATGGCGGCACCGACCGACGACGGCATCTACCGGGTTGCCATTGACTGGAAGGTCGTGTCCGACAACGGGCAGGATCAGATGAAGTTCGGATACAGCAACTCCGATGCGTTCCCGGTGCGGAAGGTGGAACCGGTATATTCGCAGCAGAACTTCACCACGCCCGTTGAAATCGTTTATCGAATCAGCGTGGCTGCGGATGGTTCGGTGACCGAAGTCAACCGCAGCGCGGAATCCGGCGGCAACATGGACCTGTATCGCGCGGGAAGAAACGCGCTGAAGCAATGGGAGTTCTCTCCCCGGTACAAGGACGGGATTGCTGTGGCAACGGACATGGACTTTCCGCTGGTGTTCGAACTCAAGGCTGACGAGGCGCACGGGCCACAGATGCACGGACTGTAAGTCATCGGCAACAAAGGCCGCCGCAAGGCGGCCTTTCTCATTGCGTCATCAAATAGTGTTCAGTCTGCGCACATCACGGCCGTGCAGTTGCAATGACAGGATCACCGCATTGAACATTGAGGCGACCTGATTCCACGGGAGATGCAACATGGAGCGCTTCACCGGCGGCTGCCTTTGCGGCAACGTCCGCATCGCAGCATCAGGGCATCCATACCGCGTCGGCATCTGTCACTGCCTCGACTGCCGCAAGCATCACGGCGCCCTGTTTCATGCATCCGCGATATTTCCCAGCGATGCGGTAACCATCGATGGCGAAACGCGTGACTACGCCGGGCGGTTCTTCTGTCCTCGCTGCGGCGCTTCGGTTTTCTCGCGCACCGCAGATGAAATCGAAGTGAACCTCGGATCACTGGATGCGCCGGATCAGCTGACGCCGACATACGAGCTTTGGACCATCCGCCGCGAATCCTGGCTGCCGCCGTTTCCGCTCACGAAGCGATACGATCGCGATCGTGATGCCACGGATCGCGCTGAAGAGTAGATCGCGCGAACGTTCCGGTTTCGGCGATATCCAGCATCTTCAGCAGTTCCGCTGCGGCGAGTGCTGCCTCGGCTTGTGCAAGCGCTGCCGCGGCCTTTTCCATGTCAGCCTTCAGAAACCGCGGAAGGGCCGACGCGGTTTTCCTCTCTCCTGCATCGCGCGCGTCCAGTGCTGCTCTGCTTAGATGCGGACGCTTCGTGTGGTTCGGCTGCCCGCAACTTGATCGGTGAGCGCGTTTCGCCCAAAGTCTGCCCCCTGTTAAAGGGCAAGGCGGAGTTTTTTGCATGGATGTTCGAAACCGCGTCGGGACAACCTGGCTTCTTCTCGGCCTGCTGATGTCCTGCACCTTCGTACCCGCGACGTCGAATGCGCAGGAAATCCTTTCACCGGATGCCGCGCCGAACGGGAAATTGCCCGACGGTGTACGGCCATTGCACTACCGGCTCGATCTCACCGTCGACCCGCGCAAGCCGCGCTTCGGCGGCACTGCTGCAATCCGTATCGCACTGGACAAGGCTTCCGACGGCTTCTGGATGCACGGCAACCATCTCGACGTGACGGAGATCAGCGTCACGCCCAGGGGCGGCGAGCCGGTCGCGGCAACGTACCGGCAGGTGCTTGAAAGCGGTGTTGTGCGGATCGATTTCGCGAAAACCGTTCCGGCCGGTGAAGCGACGCTGAATGTCGTCTATGACGCCGCCTTCGATCCGGCGCTGTCGGGCATGTTCCGCGTCAAGGAAGGCGACGAGTGGTACTCGCTCGTGAAATCGGAGTCGATCCAGGCCCGCAAGGCCTTTCCCGGCTTCGACGAGCCGCGCTTCAAGACGCCGTTCGACGTCACGCTGACAATCCCCGCGAGCAACGTCGTGATCGGCAACGCCCCGGAGATCGCGCGCGAGCCGGCGGGCGACGGCATGGTGCGCGTTCGCCTGGAAACCACGCGCCCCTTGCCCACCTACCTGGTCTCGCTCGCGGTCGGTCCCTTCGAGGAATACGCGATCGCGGACCTGCCGTCCAATGGCATCCGCAAGCACACCGTTCCCGTGTCGGGCTGGGCACGCCAGGGCAAGGCCGCGGAAATGGCCGCCGTCATGGCGTCCACGCAAAGCTTCATCGAAACCTACGAGCGCGTCACGGGGACGCCCTACCCGTATGCAAAGCTGGATGTCGTCGCCGCGCCGGACTGGCCGAGTGGCGCGACCGAACTCGCGGGTGCGCCGACCTATCGGGAGGACATCATCCTGTCGAGCGGCACGCCGTCTCCGCGCCAGCAGCGCCGCATCGTCGGCATCCACGCGCACGAGCTCGCGCACATGTGGTTCGGCGATTACGTCACGCCGCCCTGGTGGGACGACCTGTGGCTGAAGGAGGCGTTCGCCGTCTGGGCCGAGCCGATCGCCGCGAGCACGCTGTTCCCCGAAGCGGGCTACGAGCTCGACAGCCAGCGCACGGCGATTTGGGGGATGCGCGCGGATTCGCTGGCGAGCGCGCGTGCCGTGCGACAGCAGATCGCGTCCAACGACGACATCCGCAACGCCTACGACGGCATCACCTATTCCAAGGGCGCGGCGGTGCTGAACATGACCGAGGCGTATCTCGGCAAGGAGAAATGGCGCGCCGGACTCAAGCGCTACTTCAATGAATACGCCGACGGCGTCGCCGACTCGCGCGACTTCTTCCGCGTCATGGGAAAGACCGCCGGCGATCCGGATTTCGAGGAATCGCTGAAAGGTTTCATCGAACGCCCCGGCGTGCCCCTGCTCGAGACCGCACTTGATTGCGACGATTCGGAGGGTGCGCATGTGACCGTTCGCCAGCGTCGTTACGCGCCGCTCGGCTCGGCCATCGATCCCGACATGCAATGGATCGTGCCGGTCTGCATCGCGTATGGCGGCGAGGAAGGACGCGCGCGGACCTGCGCCTTGCTGCGCGAGGCAACGGCGAAGATCGCGCTCGACACCGCCGCGTGCCCGGCCTGGATCATGCCGAACGCGGGCGGCGACGCCTATTACCATTTCACTCTCCCCGCCGGGCAGTGGAGCGCATTGATCGCGCATTTCGACGAACTCGCGCCCGCCGAGGCGCTGATGGTCGTGGACAGCGCCCGTGCCGCGTTCGAGGCGGGCGACGCACCGGCCGAAGTATTGCTGAACGTCATGGAGACAGCTGCGGCATCCGGCCATCCCGACATCGCCGGCGCGCCGCTTGATGCACTCGCGCGATATGTCTTCGAACTCACGTCGAAAGAAAGCGAAGCGCACGCCATGGCGTTCGCCTCGCGTCTCTACCGCGACCGCTACGACGCCCTGCAGGACGCGAAGGATGAACAGGCGCGCGTGCTGCGCCAGCGCCTGCAGGACTTCCTCGCGCTGACCGCGCGCGACAAGGCACTGCGCGAGCACCTCGCCGATGCCGCGGCGGCGTTCATCGGCATGGACGGCGAGCGGGACCCGAGGGCGCTGACCGCGGACGAGTACGGCGCCGCGGGGCGTGTCGCCGTGGAGGACATCGGCCCTGCTTTCGTGAACGCCTTTCTTGAAGCAAGAGATGCGATCGACGTCCCCGCTTTCGAATCCGCCGCCATGTTAGCGCTCGGCTGGTCCGACGATCCGAAGACCGCGGCTAGCCTGCGCGAACTCGCGCTGGCGGAAGCGACCGAACCCAGCGACGCATTCCGCATCCTCGCCGCGCAAATGACGAACGACGAGACGCGCGAAGCGACGTGGAAGTGGCTGCGCGAACACCCGGAAGCGGTGTCGAAAAAGGTGCCTGCGCAATACCGCCGCCGCGTACCGGGCCTCGCCGGCGCCTTCTGCGACACCGATCGCATCGCCGAGCTCGACGCCTTCGCCCAGAAGACGGCCGCGCTCTTTCCGGGTCATGAACGCGGACTTGCACAGGCAAGGGAGAAAATCGCGCTTTGCGAGGCCTTCCGCGATGCGAAGGCGGAGGAATTCACCGCCGCGCTGTCCCGCCGCGTGGCGAACTGATCCAGCGGTTGATTGGCGGTCAATTGGGGTCAGAACAAAAATACAGGCGGTATTTTTGTTCTGACCCCAATTTTTTGTGAGATGTCAGCCGGCTGCGGCGTCCGCGGACGGTCGTGGCGGCATCCTGCGTCGCGTTGCGCGCGCGAGCACAGCGCCCAGCCAGCCCATCGGGATGTATGCCACGACAAGATCCAGGACGATGAACCACATCGGCCCGCCGATCATGCTCACCGCGGCGATCCCGCCCGCCAGGAAAAACACGCCGATCGCCATCGCAAGCTTTGCGCCATGGCTCGCCGCGAGCGCGGCCGCGACGAACGCGCCCACCAGCGTACCGAGCGCGTGGGCGAGGAACGGGAAAAGGAAGTTCGCGGGCCCGAGTTGGTCCATGCCGGCGCGCAGGCCTTCCACCGTCGTGACATCCACGCCCTCGGGAAGCGGAACGATCATCGGTCCGACATGCACCAGCCCCGAATTGACGAGACCGCCGACGATAATGCCGGCGATGACGGCGAAGATGTTGATTGCAATGGTTTTCATTGATGCCCCCTTGATGATGGCCGGCCTGCCGCCGTGCCGTACCCCGCCGCGCAGGAAACCCGATCGTACGCAAGGAACGCGGTCTTGACTCATGCATAGCCCGATGGTTATATATCCATCCCATAACCAATGGGTTATCAATACACCATGCCGAACCCGCGCGACACACTCTTCCGGACACTCGCCGACCCCACGCGCCGGGCGCTGTTCGAGCGCCTGTGCCGCGACGGCGAGCAGACGGTCGGGGCGCTCACGGCCGACGCCGGCATTTCGCAGCCTGCGGTCTCGAAGCATCTTGGGGTTCTTCGCCGGGCGGGACTCGTGAGCGACCGACAGGAAGGCCGCCAGACGCACTATCGCGCCGAGGTCCGCGCACTGGTTCCGCTGCTCGACTGGACGCGTGAAATGGCCGGCTTCTGGGAGAAGCGGTTCGACCACCTCGAAGACCTGCTGAAAAGGATGGATCAATGAACGATGCACACAGCGAAACGCGCGCCGTGGTGATTGAACGGGAGATACCCCATCCGCCGGAAAAGCTCTGGCGCGCACTCACGCAGCCGCATCTCATCGAAGAATGGCTGATGAAGAACGACTTCAGCGCCGTGGTGGGCCATCGCTTCAACCTTCGCGGCGAGTGGGGCGGCGTGCTGGATTGCGAGGTGCTCGCCGTCGAGCCCGAGCGGATGCTGTCCTACACGTGGAACTTCAACCACGACGATGCCGCCTTTCGCCTGGAAAGCGTCGTGACCTTCACGCTCACGCCGACGGACGCGGGAACGCACCTTCGCATGGAGCAGTCGGGCTTTCGCGCAGACCAGAAGCAGGCCTTCGGCGGCGCGAAGCACGGCTGGCAGCAGTTCCTTGCGAACCTGGAACAGGTCGCCGCACGCACAGGCTGAAGCCCCGATCAACACATCAACCAGGAGGTTCCCATGCACTGGAACAGATGGATTCGACAGGTACACCGCTGGCTGGCCATTGTCTTCACGCTGACCGTCATCGCCAACTTCGTCGCGATGACGCAGGGAGAACCGCCCGCCTGGATAACCTACTCGCCGCTGCCCCCGCTCTTCCTTCTCCTGTTCAGCGGCCTTTACCTGTTCGCGCTGCCGTACATCGGCGGATCGCGCAGCACGCAGCAATAAGGAGCGAACGCGATGGCCGGCAAGACGTCCGCAAGATCGAAGAAGACCACGGCGAAGACCGCAAGGAAATCCGCCGCAAGCCCCACCGAGGCGCAATCCGCATCCGCACTGATCGACGCGCGCATCAAGGAACTCGGTGACTGGCGCGGAAAGACGCTCAAGCGCGTGCGCAGGATCATCACCTCGGCGGATGCAGCAATCACCGAGGAAGTGAAATGGCGCAAGCCGTCGAATCCGCGCGGCGTACCGACGTGGACGCGAAACGGCATCATCTGCACCGGCGAAATCTACAAGGACAAGGTGAAGCTCACGTTCGCGAAGGGCGCGACGCTGAAGGATCCATCAGGCCTTTTCAACGCGAGCCTCGATGGAAATGCGCGGCGCGCGATCGACATCCGCGAAGACGACACCATCGACGAGCCCGCACTCGGCAAACTCGTGCGCGCGGCAGTCGCGCTGAATGCCGGGAGCAAGCGCACGTCGGCGGCGGCAAAGCCGAAACTTCTCTCCGGCGGCAATCCGCAGATTCCGAAAGGCTACGGCGATGAACCCGTGCAGGCGTACATCGCCGCGATGCCGGGCTGGAAGCGCGACATCGGCCGCCGCCTGGATGCGCTCATCGAGCGCGCCGTCCCGAAGGTGCACAAGGCCGTGAAGTGGAACACGCCGTTCTATGGCAAGGAAAAGGACAGCTGGTTTGTTTCCTTTCACTGCTTCACGAAATACATCAAGGTCACGTTCTTTCGCGGCACATCGCTCGATCCCGTTCCGCCCGTTGAATCGAAACACAAGGAAGTCCGCTACTTTCACATCACCGAGAACGAACCGTTCGATGAAGCGCAGTTCACCCGCTGGGTGAAGCAGGCGAGCCGGCTGCCGGGAGAAAGAATGTAGGAGTCACCTGGCTGTCATCACCACGCAAGGCGCGCGGCACTCGAATGGTCCGTGGAAGACGGCCTCGCATGAGCGCTGCATGGAAAAACCGCACCGGGTTCTCGAACCCGCCCCGATGCGATGATGGCTTCAATGTCGCCGGGCAGAAGCGGGAACCTCGCGACCGCCTGCCGGCGCTGGCGATCAGTTCGTCCTGCTGCATCTTCGGTCTCCCGGCGGACAGCCTTCAACCCGGCAGCCCGTCAATGCGGGGAATGTCTTCCAGGTGGTGATCCCACTCCGCGCTGCTCGCGACAAGAATGTGCGCCGCGGGACGGATGTCGATCGCATCATCGAGGCTGCCGGCGGGCACCACGAGCAGCGCGCCATTCATCCGCAGGCCGGGAAGCGCTGAACCGCACGTGGTGCAGAAGCTTCTTTCATGTCGCGTCGAGGGCACGCGAAATGTCCTTGCCTTGTCTTCGCCGGATATCCAGCGCAGTGTTGCGGTGGATGAAAAAAGGTTCGCGGCGTGCGCAGATCCCGTGTCCTTCCGGCAACGCCCGCAGTGGCAGAGAAAGAACTGCTCGAAGTCTCCGCGAACTTCAAACCGCACTTCGCCGCAAAGACAGGAACCTGCGTACGTGTTCTTCATCTTCCGCTCCTTGTGAAAACAACGTGCGTCGCGTTCTCCGTCGGAACATGCTCGGTGCACTGATAGCCGAGACCGGGCACATCGATGCCTGCAAAAAGGTGTTCGCCGGCGCCGAGCAGCACGGGCGCGATCGCAACATGCATCTCGTCGATCAGCCCCGCGCGCAGGTATTGCCGCACGGTCGAAACACCGCCGCCGAGCACCACGTCCTTGCCGCCGGCCGCGTCGACGGCACGCGCGAGCGCCGCTTCGATGCCGTCCGTCACGAAGTGAAACGTCGTGCCGCCTGCCATGACGACCGGTTCATGCGCATGGTGCGTGAGCACGAAGACCGGGCAGTGATACGGCGGGTTGTCTCCCCACCATCCCTTCCAGTCTTCGTCCGGCCGGTTGTCATCAAACCACGGGCCGCGCACCGGCCCGAACATGTTCCTGCCCATGATCCACGCACCGGCATTCCCGGCCATTCGCGCCGCGAACTCGTCGTCCACGCCCACCACGCCACCGTCGCGCCCGTGCATCTTCTGGAACGTGCGTGTCGGAACGAACCATTCGTGCAGTGTCTCGCCGCCTTCGCCGAGCGGATTTTCAACGCCCTGGTTCGCACCGGCGCCAAAACCGTCGAGCGATATCGAAAAGCAGTTCACGCGCAGCTTTGACATGGGCTGTTTCTCCTTTGCGGCATTCGCCGGAACGCCGCGGTTAGCAGGGCGCAATCACATCACCGCTTCAGGATGAATTCGCGATCCACCTGCTGGCCGACCCGAAACCCGTATTCACCGAACGTGCTGAACCCGTAGCGCGCATAGAAACGCTGCGCACCGTAATTCTCGGACCATACGCTGATGTAAAGCGGCGCGCGGCCTTGCGCGTCGAGCCATGCGAGGCCGGTCTCCATGAGGCGCGAGCCGAGACGCAGGTTGTGATGGCGCGCGAGCACATAGAGCATGTGGATTTCGCCCGCCGCCGGCTCGCAGTTCTCGACGGGGAGCTTGCATGGACCGGCTGCGATGAAACCGATTGGCGCACCAGGCATTTGTTCGGCAACCCAGGCTGCGCGCGATGGATCGGCAAGCGTTCGCTCCCATCTTCCGACCGAATGAAACTCGGCGAGAAAGGCCTGCAGATCTTCGCGGGGATACAGATGCCCGAAGCTTTCGGTGAATGTCGCCGCGCTCAGCGCCGCGAGCGTGGCGGCATCGTCCGCCGCCGCGCGGCGGATGGCCGGTAAATCAACGTTCGTCATGGATGAAATTCCAGGAAAAAAGGATGCAGCATGCGGATCGTCACTTGCGCAGGATCTTTTCCATCGCCTTGCCTTTCGCCAGTTCGTCGATCAGCTTGTCCATGTAGCGGATCTCGCGCATCAGCGGTTCTTCGATGTCTTCCACGCGTATGCCGCAGACCACGCCCTTGATCAACGCGCGCGAGGGATTCATTCGCGGAGCCTGTGCAAAAAGGGTTTCGATGTCCGTCCGGTCTTCCAGCAGCGCTTCCAGCCCTTCCTGGCTGTAGCCCGTCAGCCAGCGGATGATTTCATCCACTTCATCCTTCGTGCGTCCTTTCTTCTCCGCCTTCGCGATGTAATGCGGATAGACGCTTGCGAAACTCGTCGTGTAGATGCGGTGCCTGCTCATGCCTGCCTCGTGCGGGAGATGGCGGGCAGGTCCCGCTCAAGGCGGGACCTGCGCCCGAAGACTCAGCCGCGCACCGCCGCCTCGATGGCGGCGATATCGATCTTGCCCATCTCCATCATGGCATTGAATGCACGCCTGGCGACGGCAGGGTCGGGATTCGCGACCGCCTCAAGCAACACGACCGGCGATATCTGCCACGACAATCCCCACTTGTCCTTGCACCAGCCGCAGACGCTTTCCTCGCCGCCGTTGCCGACAATCGCGTTCCAGTAGCGATCCGTTTCCGCCTGGTCGGCCGTTGCGACCTGGAATGAAAACGCTTCGCTGTGCCTGAACGCCGGTCCGCCGTTGAGCCCGACGCACGGAATGCCCATCACCGTGAACTCGACGGTCAATACATCGCCTTCCTTCCCGGACGGATAGTCTGCCGGTGCGCGATGCACGGCATCGACGGACGAATCGGGAAAGGTCTCGGCGTAGAACCGCGCCGCTTCTTCCGCGTCGCCGTTGTACCAGAGGCAGATCGTGTTCTTTGCGGGTTTGTTCATCACTCTTCTCCTTGCAGGAATCACGTGAAGCATTGCATGCGAAACCTGCGCCGTCGGTGCAGGTTGCGCATCCGCGCGGCTTTCGCCGCCCTGTACAGCCACGACGAACCGGCGGGCCGGGAATCGACACCAGTGCAATAAAAAACCGGTGCAGCGGGTCAATGCCGTTTTCTGCACGCCGCGATGACAAGCGGCGGCGCTCGCCCTCAATGCCGAACGGTCAGCGACCTTTCTTTTCCTGCACCTGTTCATCCTCATCTTCACAATCGCCGCAGCCGTCTGCAGCGGCCGGTGGCAGGCCGTACGCTTCACGAAGCATCGCCTCGTACTCGGCGAGCGGCGGCAATCCGAACTCCGCACGGCGCGCGTCCACGGCCTGCCTGTCCTCGAGGCCAGGGAACACCAGCTGCCCGTTCCTGATGACCGCCTGCGTACCATAGCGTTGCGGCTTGCCTTCCCGCAGGCGGATACGGTCGGACAACAGGGCCACGGCCTGCCCCGCGACGCCGCGCGTCCGATACTCCTGCTCCAGGAACTCGAGATACCTTTTCTGGAATGCGGGGTCGTGCGTCGCATGCTGCGCGATGATGAAGGCCGCGTTTGCTCCCTCCTGGCCGACTCTCGCCGATGTCGGCCAGCCGTGTCTCTCGATGAGCTGCACCAGGTGCTGCGTGTTCTTCTCGTCGACGTCATTGACGGCGGCGTGTGCGCGCCGCACGTTCGCGGATTGCGGATCCGCGTCATTCTTCATGAGGTCGACGACGACCTGCCGCGCTGCCTGGTCCGCTTCGAGCATCGCGATCAGTTTGTCGCGCAGTGAAACGTCCAGCGCATTCGCTGGCGCTGCGGTTGCATGCGCATGCTCCACACCGAGTGCGCCGGAAATTGCCACACAGCCAGCCGCGGCGAATGACAGCAGGAGGACCGCGAGTTTCTGTTGCATGATTGCTCCTTAAGAAATATTCCATCGAGGTGCAGTCATGCCTCGATCTCGCATCCCCGACGACCTCGCCGTGTTTGCGATCGAGACTTTTAAACATGCCGGCGGCTGGCATGCAACCAAACCGCTCCGCGCTGCATCTTCCAGTGTATGCCCTCGCACCGTGAATCACCTTTGCCGGAGAAACTCATGCAACTGCTGCATCGCCTGTTCATTGCCGCCGCTGGATTCACCGCGTTCCCGCTGCACGCGGCGACGCCGCAGAGCTGGCTCCTGTCGATCGACCGCTGGGGCAACGCCGAATACCGCACGCTCACGCTCGAGCGCGCCGGCGACACGCTGACGGGAGCGCTGGGCGACTGGCCGCTGATGGGCCAGCACGACGGCAAGCAGATAGCGTTCACCGCGACCGACAGTCACGGCGAGCACTACCACTTCACGGGTGAAATCACCGCGGATGCGATGCGCGGTCACGCGGATTTCCCGGACACCAACGACCGCGATGCCCGCGCGCGACACGACTTTCACGGGCGCCGGCTGCCCGATGCGCCATCGGGTCCGATGCGGCGCGTGCTGGAACCGGAAGGCTTCTCGAACGAATTCACCGCGCATCGCGACCCGGTGATGGTGATCTGGCCGGGCGATATCGTCGCAACCCGCACGATCGATTCCGGCGGCGTCGATGAACATGGCAGGACGCGCGCGCTCTACGGCAACCCGCAGACCGGCCCCTTCTTCATCGCCGGTGCAGAACCGGGTGACGTGCTAGCCGTGCACATCCGCCGGCTTCGTTTGAACCGCGACTACGCGGACAGTCTCATCGACATCGTCGCTCGCGCGAAAACAGCCGCGCTCGCCGCGCACGCCGATGGACTGGGAAAGCGCGTGCGCTGGCAACTGGACCGCGAAAACGGCGTCGCGCGGCTCGAAAATCCGCCGGAGCGGCTGAAGGACTACAGCGTGCCGTTGCGGCCGATGCTGGGCGGCATCGGCGTTGCACCGGACTTCGGCTTCGCGCCGGCATCGACGGGTGACACCGGCCGCTTCGGCGGCAACATGGATTACAACGGCATCGTGGAAGGCGTGACAGTGTACCTCCCCGTCTTCCAGCCCGGCGCGCTGCTGTATCTCGGCGACGGCCATGCGCTGCAAGGCGACGGCGAGACAACGCAGTGGGCGCTGGAGACGTCGCTCGACGTGGAGTTCAGCGTCGACGTTCTGCCCGCGCGACGGATTGCCACGCCGCGCGTGGAGTCCGACAGCAAACTGACAGTGATCGGCCAGGCCGGCTCGCTTGATGACGCGCTTCGCGCCGCGACCGCCGGCATGGTCCAGTGGCTCGCGCAGGACTATGGCCTGGACGTTGCGGAGAGTTCGCTGATTCTCGGGACGGCAGCGGAGTATCGTGTCGCAACGCTTGCCGGCAGGAACGCGGGCCTTGCGTTGAGCCTTTCCAAGGAACGCCTGCGCGCACTCGCAAGACAGCAATAGCAATCAGCGATGGGCAACACCGAAAAGCATGAAGGCCGCTTGCGCGGCCTTCCTTGCGTCCAGGAAGCTCCAGACTATTCCATTTCATCCGCCTTCACGACGAACGGCTTCCACGCAGCGTACTTGTAGTCTTCGATCTCCGCGCCGAACTTGTAATGCTCGCCGGCAACGAAGGTGACCGTGACCTGCTTTTCCCTCAGATCCGCGGACAGCCTGCTCGGCTTCGGCTTGTACCGTCCCGGCTCCGGCTCGTACTCGCGGATGGCGTCAACGTCGAGCTCGATGGAAAGCGTGTGCGTTCCCGGCGTGAGCGAATAGGTCCGCCGCCCGGGAGAAACGACCTGCCCGTCGATGCGCGCCAGCCTGGCCGGGAACTTCGTGCTCGTGACGTCACCCTGGAGCAATGTTTCAAGCGATGCCTGCGGCTCGCCGCTTTTCGCGAGCGCCGGATTTTCAGTGGTTGTCGTGCAGGCCGTCAGCACACCTGCAAGCAGGCCGACGGACAACAAGGCATGAAGAATTCGGTTTGATCTCATGGCGCCTCCAGGTTTTCATATGGTGCCGACGGTAAATATGCGTCCCGCTCACGCGGCTGGCAAGTCTCTGCACAGTTGCGGCGCCCTGCTTTCCCGCGAATGGCCGCGTTACATTCGCTTGAGGAAAAGCCAGCATTCGCAACTAGCGATATGACATCTTTTTGCGGTGCAGGTTCCCGCCGACGAGTTGCTCAAGGACGCGCCTCGTCCGCTAAGCGCGCATCAAGTATCGATTCATAGCGCGATGCGTAATCGCTGCACGGCGAAGGACCGCCGTTATTCAAGTTCTTCAACGGCGTGCCCGAATGCGATTGAAAGAAGATATCGCACGGTAACGCGCGCAGCGTCCTGAATGTTTCCCGGAATGAACGGACGACAGGTTCATGCCCGGGCGCCGAGAAGCGATAGTCGTCGGCGGAGACAGGATTGACGCTGGATGCAAAGACAACATTCCGGCATTGATCCGCAACGCACGCCTGCCACGTCCAGCTCGTGCTGCCGCGCGTATGTCCCGGCGTCGCGATGGCGGTGATCGTGGTGTTGCCGAGCGTGATGGTTTCACGGTCGTCGATGCCGCGAACATTCCCGATACCGTGAAAGCTTGCAACCAGTCCGTGCTGCGGATCGTGCGGATCGCTTTCGCCGCTGCGAAGGGCATCGACCGCCGCAACGCCGGCCACAACCGTCGCGCCGCTGTCGCGCGCAAGCGCGGCGATACCGCTCGCGTGGTCGTAATGCGGCTCGGTGCTCAATATGAGCCTGACGTCTTCAATGCGAAAACCAAGCGCGCGCAGGTTTTCCTTGATCGCGGGCACCGCCTGCGGAAGTGCACCATCGATCAGCACAAGACCGTCACCGGTATCGATGAGCGCAACGTTCAGGCCTTCAAACCCGACCAGGTAGGTGTTGCCGTAGATCTTCGCGGGCGGTTGCGCAACCAGCCAGCGCTGCGCGAACTCCGGCACGATGGGTTGAAGCAGCGTGTCGTGCGCATCCTCTGCGGCGATGGATGGCGCGCCTGCGAGCGCGGCGATGACAAAGACAGCGATTCGTTTCATTCCTGTTGTGTCCCTTGCGTTGCGAGGTGAGAGAGTCTGTCAGCGTGTGACCGCGACATCCAGCGGCAATGACACGCTGAATCCTGCGTGGTGTGTGCCGCGCGACAGCCGGTTTGACAGGCGCGCTGCCGTTCCTATAATCCGCGCACACACCTTGCCGAGGTATTCGTCCAATGCGCCATTGATGCCTGCCGCCTGCTGGCGGCCAGTTCCGCAGCCCCCGCGTGACGGGGAGTGACTGGCATCCGTGGTACATGAACATGACGAACCTTTTTCTTTCGCTCGAAAGCGTTTCCTGCATTCTGCCCGACGGCAGAGCGCTGTTTTCCGATCTCACCGAGACGTTCGATCACCGGCGCACCGGCCTTGTCGGTCGCAATGGCATCGGCAAGACCGTGCTCGCGCAAATGCTCGCCGGCCATCGCGAACCCTCTGCCGGGCGCTGCATTCGCTCGGGGAGCGTACATTACCTTTCGCAGCAGGTGACAGGCTTGCATCATGCGTCCGTCGCGCATCTCGCCGGGCTGCAGGAAACGCTGGACGCACTTCGGCGCATCGAAGCCGGAAGCACGGCAATGGCGGACTTCAACCTGCTGGCGGATCGCTGGGACATCCGCCAGCGCCTGCAACACGCGCTCGAACAGAACGGCTTTGCAAAGCTTGCGCCGGAAACGCCGGCGTCCGTGCTGAGCGGCGGTGAAGCAATGCGTGTTGCGCTCATCGGCGCGATGCTTTCGGATGCCGACTTCCTGGTGCTCGACGAACCCAGCAACCATCTTGATCGCCCCCATCGCAACGCGCTCATCGAGCAGCTGGAACGCTGGCCGAAAGGCCTGCTCGTCGTCAGCCACGATCGCCAGCTTCTCGAAACGATGACGCGCATCGTCGAGCTCTCGCCGCTCGGCTTGCGCAGCTACGGCGGCGGATATTCATTCTATGCCGCGCGCAGATGCGAGGAGCGCGAGAATGCACAGGATGCGTTGCAGAAGCGAAAGCACGAACGAAAACGTGAAACGGCCGCGCTGCGCGCGCAGCGCGAGCGCAATGCGCGCCGCCAGGCGCGTGACAGGAAGCAGGCGCGCGAGGCGAACCAGGCGAGAATCCTGCTGGGACGCGGGAAGGAGCGCAGCGAAAACGCGACGGGAAAACTGCGCCGGCAGCACGCCGCCGTGCACGATGCACTGGATCACGCCGTTCACGCGGCGGCACGGCAGGTGGAAGACACCGCGAACATCAGCCTGCACGCGCTGAAACCCACGCATGCGCCAGGACGCATCGCGGAACTGGTCGACGCGGAGCTGCCATTCGTTTCATCTGCCACGCGCCGCATCAGCCTCTTGCTTTCCGGCCGGCCGCGCATGGGTGTCATCGGTCCGAACGGCTGCGGCAAATCCACGCTGCTGAAGATGCTCGCAGGACAGCTCGCGCCCTCGCGTGGACGCTGCGAGGTGCCCGTGCGCGTGGCGCATCTCGATCAGCGTCTTGCGGATCTCGTGCTTTCGCAGACCGTGCTCGAGCAGATGCGCACCGCGAACCGCAGCGCGAGCGAGGATGTTCTGCGCATGCAGCTTGCGCATCTTGGCCTCGATGCCGGCAGGATCTCCATGCCGTGCGGCCGGCTCAGCGGCGGTGAACAGCTGAAAGCCGCGCTTGCCTGCGTGCTCTACGCAGATCCCCCGCCGCAACTGCTGCTGCTCGATGAACCCGCCAACCATCTCGACCTGCCTTCCGTGCAGGCGCTTGAGATCATGCTGCAAAGCTATCAAGGCGCACTCGTCGTTGTTTCACATGACGATGCCTTCCTCGACCGTCTCGCGCTTGCGGAAAGGTTGATCGCAACGCCGCAAGGCTGGCGGGTGGAAGCATGGTGAACGATGCTTCACCATCGGCATCCGGCATCCGGCATCACGCCGTGACGCACACGGATGCGGCGATAAAAAAATTGTCGGAATGTGTCGAAAAACGGCTTCGCCGTTCGTCTTGAAGATAAAGGCAGCGGACAGCGGTTCGCAGCCTGGTTCGAGGAGGGCGAACACGCATGAACATGAAGCAAGGTGAAAGACCGGCGGGAAACGACCCGGCAGACCAGACGCTCCACCCTGGCGTCGCGCTCGCGATGCTCGATCTCGCGGAGCATTACTGGCGGGAACGCGAGCACGCGAGAGAAAATTCCGTGGCGCATCGTGACGACATCGCGGCGTGAAAGCTCGCCGCACTGTTGAATGCATGTACGTATAAAGATGCAGCAGAACGCTGCCAGCGAGATGTGGAGAGAGACCGAACATGAAGAAGAGCGCAACCATCACGCAGACCACGCGCGGCGCCGGGAGCGTTCCCGCGATTCCCGTCATCACCGCCTTCAGGCAATCGCCCGACCGCGGCATGGGTCTTGCGCGTGACATGGCGGTGCGCTGGGCGCTGGAGGAAGTGAACCAGCCCTACGACGTTCATCTTGTCTCGTTCAAGGCAATGAAGGAATCCGCGCACCGCGCGCGCCAGCCTTTCGGCCAGATTCCAAGCTATGAAGAAGGCGGTCTCACGTTGTTCGAATCCGGCGCGATCGTGTTTCACATTGCCGAGCATCACGCGGGCCTGCTGCCGCAGGATGCGCATGCGCGTGCACGCGCCATCAGCTGGATGTTCTGCGCGCAGAGCACAATCGAGCCGCCGATCGTTCAGCGCGAAGTCTCGCTTCTGCTGGAGCGCGAGAAACCGTGGCACGAGGAGCGGCTGCCCATGGTCGAGAACCGCATCCGCGACCGGCTCGGTCCGCTTTCCGATCGTCTTGGTGCTGCCGACTGGCTCGATGGCGCATTCAGTGCGGGCGATCTCCTGATGGTGCAGGTGCTGCGCAGGCTTGAGCGCTCCGCGATGCTGGACGAATACCCCAGCCTCGCCGCGTATGTTGCACGCGGCAAGGCGCGGCCTGCATTCAAGCGCGCTTTCGATGCGCAACTGGCAGTGTTTACCGGCAACGCGCCGAAGGGCTGAACGCAGGTATAAAGCGTGCAACGCTCTGCGCCATGGGAACGCCGCGATTCGACGCGACCTCCGCGACACTTTCGGCGACGCGGAAATCGGCATCCGCGTAGTACATGCCATGCGCAAGGTCATCCGTTTTCGCACGCACCGTGCCGTCGCTTTCCGCATCTTGAACACGGGTGAGAAAACCGCGGTCCTGTTCCTCTGTCGGCATCCACTCCGTCGAATATGGCGAACGGTTGCCGTAGCATGGTCCGCGGATTCACCAGGTGAAAGAAGAACTGCAGGCTCGTCAGCTCAAGATTGAACTCACGGGAAAAATGTCAGACGCTTCGGCGTCGGCATGGAACACCTCCTCAGGCATCGAGCGCCGTGTCCGTGGAAACAGGGCTAGCTCACTCTGACCCAGATTCTCCATGAGGCACCGACCATTGCGGTGGCAACAAGAATTCATTGTCACTGACCGCACGACAACCACAAACCGAATCACGGAGACACGACAATGACGCGAAACTGCCGCGAATTTCTTCTGGTATCCGCGCTGCTGGCGCTTTTCCCCGTCGCGGGCCTGGGGCAGGACGCGGACGCAGCCGGGGAGCGCGTGCCCGCGGCACGTGACGGGCAGCATGACTTCGACTTCGAGATCGGCACCTGGCACACGAGCCTGCGGCGGCGACTTCATCCCCTGACCGGCTCCTCCGAGTGGGTCGAGTACGAAGGCAGCACGGTGGTCCGCAAGGTGCTGGACGGCCGCGCGAACCTCGTGGAACTCGACGTTGAAGGCCCGGCCGGTCGCATCGAAGGACTTTCGCTGCGGCTCTACAACCCGCAGTCCCGCCAGTGGAGCCTCAACTTCTCGAACGCCGCGAGCGGCACGCTCGCACCTCCGACCATCGGCGAATTCAGGGACGGACGCGGCGAGTTCTACGCTCAGGAAATGCTCAACGGGCGCGCCATCCTCGTGCGCTTCGTGATCTCCGACATCACGCCGGACTCCGTGCATTTCGAGCAGGCGTTTTCCGGCGATGGCGGCAAGACGTGGGAAGTGAACTGGATTGCGACCGACACGCGTATCAAGTAACGCAGCGACGGCGAGCAACGCTTCGTATTCGGGTCCGGGAAAGACTCCCGATTGCACGTCCAGCTGTCCGATACCCGTGAATTACGCAAGACTTCATGGTCAGGTTCTTGCAGTTGAGCATATTTAAATGTGAGACCTGACCCTGGATATGTTTCCTTCGCGACGTGCCTGATCCCCGGATTCGCTACGCTCTAGCCGGGCTACGCTCGCTTTCGATGCGCAACGGGCAGTGTTTACCGGCAACGGTCGAAGGGCTGAACGCAGGCATAAAGCGTGCAACGCTCACGCCGCCGGCTGTGCTGCCGCTTCCCGTGACTGCACCGCGCGTGCAGCGATGGCGAGGCCGAATGATGCCAGCACGCACCATC
>CAZRFE010000039.1:19211-23350 GCA_964599565.1 uncultured Gammaproteobacteria bacterium | reverse complement strand
TTCTTGATCTCCTTGCGCTGCAGGTTTTCCTGCGAGCCGCAGAGATTGCACGGGATGATCGGGAACTCGCGCAGGTGCGACCAGCGCGCGATGTCCTTCTCGCGGCAATAGGCAAGCGGGCGGATCACGATGTTGCGGCCATCGTCGGATTCGAGCTTCGGCGGCATCGCCTTCAGCTTTCCGCCGTGGAAGAAATTCAGGAAGAACGTTTCCAGGATGTCGTCGGCGTGATGGCCGAGCGCGATCTTCGTGATGCCGTTTTCTGCCGCGAACGTGTACAGCGCGCCACGGCGCAGGCGCGAGCACAGCGAGCATGTCGTCTTGCCCTCGGGAATCACGCGCTTCACCACGCTGTACGTATCCTGCTCGAGGATCGTGAACGGCACGCCGATGGAGGAGAGATATTCCGGCAGCACGTGTTCGGGGTATCCCGGCTGCTTCTGGTCGAGGTTCACCGCGACGATCTCGAAGTTCACCGGCGCGCGCGCCTTCAGGCCCAGCAGCACATCGAGCAAGGTATAGGAATCCTTGCCGCCGGACAGGCAGACCATGATGCGGTCGCCGTCCTCGATCATGTTGAAATCCTGTATGGCCTGGCCGACCTGGCGGTACAGGCGCTTCTCCAGTTTGCGGGCTGAAACGGATCCGGCTTGCATGGAAACACTCGCGTGGGGTGGCGAAAACGTGCGCATTCTAGCGCGCCCGCGCCCCTGTCCGCGAGGCGAAACCGGGAGTAAGATGCGCGGCTTCCCGCCGGAGAGACATCCATGGATACCGCCCTCAAGCTTCGCGTCATGCTTGCGCTCGCGGCGGTTTACCTCATCTGGGGTTCGACGTATCTCGCCATTCGTTACGCACTGGTCGGCTTTCCGCCGTTCATCATGGCGGGCAGCCGTTTCGTCATCGCCGGGCTTCTGCTGGGCGCGTTCGCGCTGTGGCGCGGCAGCGCGCTGCCAACATGGCGGCAGTGGCGCAACTGCTTCTTCATCGGTTTTTTGCTCTGCGGCATGGGCAACGGTCTCGTGGTGTTCGCCGAGCAGTGGATCGTCTCCTCGCTCGCCGCGCTCGCGGTCGCATCCATGCCGCTGTTCGCGACCATCTTCGGCTATTTCTTCGGCCGCGAACTGACGCGCCTCGACCTGCTCGCCGTCGTTGTCGGCTTCTCGGGCGTCGCGTTGCTGAACCATGACGCCGGCATGGGCGACTTCCTGCATCCCGCCGCACTCGCGCTCATCGCCGCACCGCTGTGCTGGGCGTTCGGTTCCGTCGCCGCGCGATCCATGGACATGCCCAGGGGATTGATGATGAGCGCCGCGCAAATGCTCGCCGGCGGCATCACGCTTGCGCTGATGAGCATCGCGCTTCGCGAAGACTGGCCGACGACGCTCACCGCATCCGCGTTCAGCGCATGGCTTTACCTGATCGTGTTCGGTTCCATCGTCACGTTCTCCGCGTATCTCTTCCTGCTGGAACACACGCGGCCAGCGGTCGCGACAAGCTATGCGTACGTGAACCCGGTGATCGCGGTGCTGCTCGGCGTACTGCTTGCCGGCGAGCAGCTCGACGCGTGGGGATACGCGGGAATGATCGTGATCGTGAGCGCCGTCGCGCTGATCCAGGTGCAAAGAAAGTAGGAGCGGCTCAGCGCGAGTTCACGAATCGCGGCTGAAGCCGCTCCTACTCCGTCGTCGCCCGCTCGTGCGATCCCGCTTCCGTTTCCACGGCCACGTTTGCCTTTGCGGCTGACGACCCCAGCGCTTCCATGCCCGGAAACGGCACCTCGTGCTTGCGGTAGCCGAGCACGTCATCGAGCGGCAGGAACCGGTTCACGCCAACGCTGAACTCGATGTCGCAACCGCGAAACTGCGCCGGATGCTCGTAGCCTGCGGTGTGCGCGAGCGAAATCAGTTCGCGCCGGAAGCCGCGGATGAACGTGCCAAAGCGCAGCGCCTTGCCGTCGACATCCAGCCCGCGCTGCCGCCATTCGTTCATCGTCGCGACGCCGCTCGGGCATTTGCCGGTGTGGCAGCTGCGCGACTGGATGCAGCCGATGGACATCATCGCCTCGCGCGCGATGGCGACCATGTCGCAGCCCATCGCGAACGCCACTACCGCGCGATCCGGGAATCCAAGCTTCCCCGAACCGATCCACACCACGTCGCGCGCGATACCCGCCTTGAGAAAGATTTCATACACGCGCGCAAACGCGAGCTTGAACGGCAGCGACACATGATCCGCGTAGGTGAGCGGCGCCGCACCCGTGCCGCCCTCGCCGCCGTCGATCTGGATGAAGTCCGGTCCGCGCCCGTCGCGCACCATGATCTCGGCGAGTTCCTCCCAGAAATCGAGCATGCCGATCGCGGCCTTCACGCCGACAGGAAGACCCGTGCGCGCAGCGATCCGCTCGATGAAATCCACCATCTCCGCCGCCGTCGCAAACTCCGCGTGCGCGTTAGGCGACTTGCAGTCCTTGCCGACGGGAATGCCGCGCGTTGCGGCAATCTCCGGCACGACCTTCACGCCCGGCAGCAGGCCGCCCTTGCCGGGCTTCGCGCCCTGGCTCAACTTCACGCACAGCGCACGGATCTGCGGATGGCGTTCGCATTTCTCCGCGAGCGCGTCGAGCGAGAAACGCCCGTGCTCGTCACGCGCACCGAAATACGCCGTACCGATCTGGAAGATCACATCCGCACCGAACAGGTGATACGGACTCAAGCCCCCCTCGCCCGTGTCGTGATAGCAACCGCCCATCTTTGCGCCCTTGTTCAGCGCGCTGATCGCGTTGCGGCCGAGCGCACCGAAGGACATGCCGGAGATGTTCACCACCGATGTCGGCCGCCACGGCCGCCGCCGCCCGTGCGATTCGCCCATCACCTTGAGGCAAGGCAGCAGCGCGGGATCGAGCGGATCGTACTGCGCCTCGGATTCCGCGAACGGCACCGCATGGTTCTTGATGATGGGATAACCCGTGCCGTACAGCGTTTCCGTCGTGCCGAAACCCAGCAGGTTGTTCTGGCCCTTGGATGTCGCATACACCCAGCTTCGTTCCGCGCGGTTGAACGGCGCTTCCTCGCGGTCGTCCGCGACCCAGTACTGGCGAAGCTCCGGGCCGATGGATTCCGCGAAAAAGCGAAAATGCCCAAGGACGGGATAGATGCGCAGCACCGTGTGGCGCTTCTGAACGAGATCATGGATGGCAACGATCACGAGAAAGACGACGATTCCGCCGACAACCCACCAGGTGACCATGCAGAACTCCTTCCATATGTATGGACGCGGGAATGCGCGAGACCGCCCAAGTCTAGGCGAGATGAATGCCGGCGGCATCTTCATCGAGTTGCTAACATGTTCAAGGGCAACGGGAGAATGCCGTGAAAAGCCGATTTTTTCTTGTCGCGATCGGCGCGCTGCTGCTTGCGCAAGGCATTGCACAGGCCGCAACGGAACCCGCGTCCATCTCGTACCGCCGCGTCTACGAACTGCTCTACCAGTTCAGAACGCTGCCGCCGGAAGATACGGATCACCTGCGGTTTCTTGGCCGCATCGTGAACGCAGCCGGACCCGCACCATCACGTTTCACCCTCTCGCACGACAGCGAAACGATCGCCGTTGACGTGAGTCGGCATGGATTGTTCGACATCCCCATGAGCCCGCAGCTCGCGCAGATCAACCCGCGCATGCTCGCCGATCCGCCCGAAGGCATCCTGCGGCTCGGTCTCGCCATCGTGATTCGCGCGCCGGAAGAAGGCGCGCTCGATCTTGCGTGGCTGCGTGAAGGCATTCGCCAGACGAACGCCGTGATGCGCGCGCGTGCGCGTGTCGCGCCAGAACGCGTGCCGCAGGCGAGCGGTGTGACGCTGCGCTTTGCGCCCGGCAGAGAAACGCAGGTTGTACGCGCGAACAATGAAGAAGAATACGTGTTCACGCCGGATGAAGAAGGCCGCATCAACCTGGAGATCGACGCCGAAACGACGTCCGTCACGATCAGCGAAATGCCGGAAATCATCTTCCCGCTGTTCGACTGATCCTTTCGCAAAGGAAAAGGCCGCCCGAAGGCGGCCTTCCCGAATCGCGCTCGCGATTATTCGTCTTCGGCGAGATCGATATCGAACCATTCCAGCAGCTGCTGCCAGAGGTCC
>CAZRFE010000039.1:0-19111 GCA_964599565.1 uncultured Gammaproteobacteria bacterium | reverse complement strand
TTCCCGTTCTTCACCATCACATCCGCCATCGGACGTGCGAGCGCGTGACGCCCGTACTTGAGACACAGCTGATGCAGTGACGGCGTTCCACCGCGCAACGGAAGATCCATCGGCTTGCCGCACTCGTCCTGGTAGCCCGCATCCGTGCGCCACGCCGTGAGCACGCGAATCAGGCTGTGCAGGCTGCCGCCGAGCGGATCCACCGGCGGTTTCTCAAGGCGCAGCTGTTCCGCAACTTCCTGTCGCGCGAGACCTGTCGTGACGGCCGCATGCGAATGCGTCTGGCGGTGTTCCTCGTCACGCGCCTCGATCGCGAACTCCGGATCGTGCATGGCAAGCTGCACGCTCACCCAGCGCAGGATGCGCTCCAGTTCCGGCACCAGCAGGTGATGCCGAAGGAACAGCTTGTTCTGCTGCGCATAAAGCCGCTCCACGAGAAACAGCAGGCGTTCACGCTGCAGAAATTCTTCCTTGTCGGACGTGCCATTCATGTTCTCGCGTCCTCTCATGCGTTTGCGTTCACGATGGCGCGAGAATGCTGGTCGGTGCGCGCGGCCACTACCTGCACGCATTCGAATGCGCCGTGCGTTCAATGCAATCGAGGCGCATCCCGAAGATGGATGGGCGCACCATCTCACTCAAAAAAAAAGGGCGGCCGAAGCCGCCCTCAACGCCCAACCCGGAATTCACGGGAAGGTGATGCTCCAGCCGTCGATGTAACCGCTGTCTGCGTTGTAGATGTCGGTGACGCGCAGGCGCCACGTACCGTTCGCTGCGGTGCTGCCGGCATTCACGCTGAAGTCCTGGTGAATGTCGTTCGTCGAACCGCCGCTCGGCTGGCGCAGCGTGTACAGCGTGCCGCTCGGTGCGATCAGCTGCACGCGCAGGTCGCCGCGGTAAGTGTGCACGATGTCGACATGCACGCTGATGGTTCCCGACGAGCCGCTGCGCGTGACGTTGAGCGGGCTTTCCGCGGTGCCCGGATCGGGAATGCTGACGTTCGTGGTGCTCTCGAAGAAATTCGAGCCGCCACCGCCGCCTTCATCGAAGCTGCCGGTGAGCGAGACGCCGGAGTAGCTCGAATAGCCGCGCAGCATCACGTGCCAGGTGCCGGCCTGCGGCGAGGCGAACGAGCACGACTCGTTGTTGCCGCTGCGGTACGGACGGCAGTCGTACGCGCCGGTTGTCGGCTGCGAGCCGAAGCGCACGTACATGTCCGCGTCACCCGAGCCGCCGCTCATCACGAACGACAGGTTCGATGCGCCGGCGGGCACGTCCATGGTGAAGTACGTCATCGAGCCCGACGCACCCGAGAGACCGGTGAGCGGCACGCCGTTTTCCAGCACGTTGTCACCGCCGCCACCGCCGCCTTCGTCAAAGCTGCCGACGAGCGAGACGCCGGAGAACGACGTGTAGCCGCGGATCATCACGTGGTACGTGCCGGCCTGCACATTGGAGATGTCGCAGGTCTCGTTGTTGCCGCCGATGTACGGGCGGCAATCGTAATCGCCCGTCGTCGGCGCGCTGCCGAAGTTCACGTACAGGTCCGCATCACCCGAACCGCCGCTCATCACGAACGAAAGATCCGTGGCGCCCGCGGGCACGTCGAGCGTGAAGCGCAGCTCCGTGCCCTGCGAACCGGAAAGGTTCGTGACGGCCACGCCGTTTTCGAGAACGTCATCCGGATCGGGATCCGGCCCGCCGCCGCCGAGCGCGGCGGTGACGGCTGCGTTCGCATCCACGATGCCGGTGCCGCACTGCGAGCAGGTCGCCGGGAACGAGCGCGCGGTGTTCTTCAGCATGGTCTCCACGTCATCCGGCGACAGCGCGGAATTCGCGCTCATCATGAGCGCCGCCACGCCGGCAACATGCGGCGTCGCCATCGACGTGCCCTGGTAGAACGCGTAGATGTCGCTGCCAGGCGTGGTGGTGCCGCTGTTCAGCGTGGAGAGAATGCCGTTCACTTCCGAGCTTTGCGTGAGTTCGCCGCCGGGTGCGGCGACATCCACGACGCTGCCGTAGTTCGAGTAGTACGAACGTCCGCCATTGCGATTGGTCGCGGCGATGGTCACCACGCCGTTGCAGTTGGCGGGCGTGGAACTCGATGCATTCGTGTTCTCGTTGCCCGCGGCCACGATGACGACCGTGCCGTTCGAACGCGCGGTGTTGATCGCCGCCTGCGTCGTCGAATCGCATGATCCGCCGCCGCCGAGCGAAAGATTGATGACATCGGCAGGATTCGGATTCGAAGGCACGCCGGACACGCTGCCGCCGGATGCCCAGATGATGGCATCGGCGATGTCCGACGTGAGACCGCCGCACCGGCCGAGCACGCGCACGGGTACGACCTTCGCACCATAGGCAACGCCGGCAACGCCGGTGCCGTTGTTGGTGACGGCGGCAATGGTTCCGGCGACATGCGTGCCGTGCCAGCTCGAGCCGTAATCCTGCGGCGGATAACCGCCGCCGCATTCGCCGGCGTTCATCCAGTCGCCCGGGTCCTGCGCGTTCGAATCGCGTCCGCCGCCGTCGTTCGCGACGAACGTATCGGAAACGAAGTCATAGCCACCGACGATGTTCGCCGCAAGATCGGCATGCGGACGGTAACCGGTGTCGAGCACTGCAACGCGCGCACCGGTGCCGATGCTCTGGTCCCATGCCGCGGGCAGACGCAGGCCGCCGGTCGATTCGAAGTAATGCCACTGTTCGTTGTAGCGCGAGTCGTTCGGCGTCGCGAGCGGCCGCAGCATGCGATCGACTTCCGCGTACAGCACGTCCGGCTGCTGCGCGACCTCGCGCGCGAGATCTTCAAGCTCCTGGTCCGTCATGCGGGCGTTGCGGCCGTTGCCGCGCATCACGCGCACGACGTCCGCGCCTGTCGCCACGACGCGGCGATGCTCGAACCGCAAGGCGCGCCGCTCGCTCACCGCGCGCAATACTTCCTGCGCGCGCGCACTGCGATGCGCGGCGCCGGGATTGGCAAGTGCGTTGAGCGGTTTGCGGAACTTGACGATGAGTTGCTGTGGTGGGCCGGCCTGCTCGACGGCGGAAGGCGCCGCGGAAACAGCCGGAACGGCAAGCAGCGATGCAGCGATCAGCAGCGAACGCAGCACCGCACCGGGCGTACGCCCGGCGTGATGAGTGAACATGGTTTTCCCCCTTCTATGAAGGCGTGTCCTGATTGAAAAGAACACGAACCGACCGTGGTCCGTGCCATCGCGTTCCCCAACGCGACATCTCAGGGCGCCCCAGGGCCTTGGGCCCCGGCTGTGTGCTGTGTTCTTGTTGTTGTCACGCCTGTGTTGTTGTTGTCCGGACAGTGCGTCCGTGGCGTGTGCACGTCGTCAAACGTCGAAAGGTTTTATACGGATTTGGGATTGGTCGCAACCGTTTGGCAGGCAAAAGTCCGGTGTTTGCCGCAAATTTCCGAGGATATGTAAAGAAGGCGCCGAATGAAGCGTGCTTCAGGCCCTCTCGCCGCTGTAGACGCACGCAGATGTGCAGGTTTCCGCAACGACAATACGCCGCAGCAACGGCAGTTCCGGCTTCAGCCGCGTCCAGATCCATGCGGCAAGATTCTCGCTCGTCGGATTCTCGAGGCCTTCGATGTCATTGAGATAGTTGTGATCGAGCATCCTGTACAGCGGTTCGAACGCGTGCTTCAGATCCGCGAAATCCATCACCCAGCCGAAATGCGGATCGACATCGCCGCCGATGTGAATCTCGATGCGGAAGGAATGGCCGTGCAGGCGGCTGCACTTGTGATCCGCGGGCACGTTCGGCAGGCGGTGCGCCGCCTCGATGTGAAACACTTTTGAAATTTCGGTTGCCATCGGGAAGTTCTCTATCGGTATGTCCGTTCGAAGCGCAGCGTCCAGCCGTCCTCGGCGCCCTCATCGTAACGCAGGGTGATGCTGCCGGACGCATCCGTGCGCCAGCCGATCGCGGCAAATGCACCGGCATCGTCATCCGCGTTCGCATGGCGCACCTGTTCGCCGTCGGCTTGCGCGGTCGTCTCGCGGTAATCCATCCGCCGCCAGGTCGCGCCGCTCGCAAACTCGAAACGCTGCACGCGAAGCAGCGGCCCGAATTCCGCGCGCGTCTGCCGCATACGCGTCACGAGTTCGATGTCTTCATTGTCGCGCTCGCCGCGCTGCAGGAGATACTCCGCGCGCCCGCGCAGATGCACGTATGCATTCAGCGGCGTCTCGAAGCGGAAACCGAGCGAACCGTGGTTTCCGCTCGCGCTTTCGAAGGGGCGCGATGCATTGCGCGCCTCATCTTCCGCGTAGCCGATCGTAAAGCCCGCGAACATCCCGCCGCCGATGCTTTCCCAGTATTCGATGCCCGCGCGCTGGAAGGTGCGTTCGTCGGGCGTGCCATCCTCGAACCGGATGGCGGCATCGACGCGTTGCACGACGACAGCCGCGCTCGTGCCGTCCGCCGCCGCCGCGGGAACGGGCAGCAGCAGGATGAAAGGCAGCAGGCGTAGCGGGAATCCGGACATCATGACCTCGCGCGGGGCGCGTCATTCTAGCGCATGCGCAGCGCATTCTCGCCCAGTGAAACAATGCGTTCACGTCGCCGTTGCGGCGGCAGGCGAAAGAACGCCCGCAGTTCCGCGCGCAGATCCAGCGGGTTGTCATGATGGCGATGAAGATGCCGGCAATAGCGCGCGGCAAGTTCGCTCGCGCGGCGATAGCGTGCGGCGAGCGCGTCATCGAGCGAGGCCTGCGGCCGCCAGCGTTCGAACAGCAGCCGATACGCGGGCGCGGCGACGTCGCCGAGTCCGCTGTGCCGCCCGAACTCCCACGCCGTCACGAACTTGTCGATCTCCGCCTGGATCTCGAGATCAAGTGCGCTGATCGCACGATCATTCTGCGCGTGCCAGCCAAGACACACGAAATGGCTGACGCCTTCCAGGAGCGTCCAGAAATCTTCCAGCGACTGGCGCGCGAAGTTGTCGAGCCCTCCACGCGCGGCGAAGCGTTCGACGATGCGCGGATCGAGGTAAAGCCCGAGTTCAAGGTCGTTCCCGGTTTCCCGAAGCAGCAGCGTTTCCGTCAGGCCGTTCATCGCGCGGCCTTCGATGAGAAACGCATCCACGGGCGCGAGCGGCGAGAGACGGTAAAGCTGCTCAAGCCAGGATTGCAGTTCGCGCGGTACGCTTGCGGGCGCGTTCATTGCAGCCTGCGGCTCGTGCCGCCACGCGCAGGCTCGATGCCGAGCCGCTGGAGCATCTCCGCCGCGCGCTCGCTGCCGGTCCGCACCCACAGTTCGTAAAGCCGCAGGATGTCGCGCTCATCGAACACGCGCGATTGCTGTGCGATGTCTGCAAACGCATCCACGAACTTGAGGAACTTCTCCGACAGCTCACCGTAGACGTCCGCGAGCAGTTCATCGCGCCGTGATGCGGGCGCGTTCAGCAGCGTCGTGTACGCCGCCTCGCCCATGCGCGAGTAGTAATCGACATCCACGGCGCGGCGCGCGAGGCTGTCGCCGAAGAAACCCGCGATGAACAGCGCGACATCGCCGAGGCGGCGCAGCTGGATGTTGCGCTCCGGCCCTGCCTTCGCATCCAGCGCATCCGCAAGCATCATCGCGAGCGGACGGATCGCGTATCCGTCCTGCGAGTACTCGAAGAGATTCTCCGCGCGCGCAAAACCGACGAGCACATGCACGAGGTAGTGCTGCGTTGCTTCGCCCGTCGCGACGGCGCGCGCTTCGGTCGCGCGCGCCAGCGAATCGCGAAAGTAATCTTCCAGGTTCGCTACCTTCATGACGCTCATGCACAAACTCCACGTCCGCGATACACGCTTCTCTTTTAGCGGGAAGCACGGCTGCGCGATAGCTGTTGCAAACCTGTAATCGGAGTTACCCTGAATCCTTTACATCCTCCCTTCTGCGCGAACGTTATGACGCTTGACGATTACCGGCGCTGGCTTGATGTTGCGCGGCGCTGCAGCCGCCGCGCAGACGATGCCGAAGACCTGTTGCAGGAATCGCTGCTTGCGGCATTGAAGGCGCAACGCGAGCCGGCAGCGTACGCCGCGTGGTTTCACGGCGTGATCCGCAACCTTGCAGCGATGCGCGCGCGTACGGCCGTGCGCGAGCGCGTGCGCACGGAATCCATCACCGCTGACCGCGAAACGCACGACGATGTGGGCGATCTTCATGGGCAGGCGTGGCGCGACATCGATGCGCTGCCCCACGGGCTGCGCCGCGTCGCGGTGCTCGCGCTCAGCGGTCTCGAACGCGCGGAAATCCGCCAGGTCCTCGCCATTTCGGACACCGCGCTGCGGCAGCGGCTGGCCGCGCTTCGCAGGCGGCTCGGCGGACAGCGGAACATGAACAATTTCCATGCACTGGCCGCAGCGTACGCCGCACGCCTTGCGCAGAACAATCCGCCGGGCGGCGGCCTGCGACGCGCGGCGCTTTCCGGCGGGCCGGCGCGGCTTGCGGCATTCCGGTTCGCGGTCACGGATCCCGAGGGCAACATGCTCGCCGTCAGCGGCCCCGGGGATGCAACCTCACGGAACGACGACCCGCGGCAACAATAGGATGAGCCCGCATCCCCTGCGGGCGAATCGAAACGGACATGAGGGAGACAACATGCTGGGCAAATCACACATCAATGCCGTGGTGTTCTTCGTGCGGGACCTGGAAAGGACGCGCCGGTTCTACGGCGACATCCTCGGTCTTGAAACGTCGCTCGTGGACGGCCACGACGGCGCCTACCTCGTCGCGAGGGTCGCACAGGCGGTGCTCGTCTTCTTCCCGGGCGAGGAGAAACCGGGACGCACGCCGATCGTGGTCTTTTCCGCGGATCACGAAGACATTCATTCACTCGTCGACCGGCTGGTCGAACAGGGCGTCGAGATCGTCGCGCCCGTGCAGGATGCGCCATCCGGCGGTCTCACCGCGGATTTCGCGGACCCGGACGGACACGTGCTGAGTCTTTATTCGGCAAGGGAATGAACGGCGTCAAAAGAAAAACCGGCCCTTCGGGCCGGTTTTTTTCCGAACGTCACTCCGGCTTTCGGAACAGCAATGTCATGCGATCTGACTCGCCGATCGCGACGTATTTCTCGCGATCCTTGTCGCCAAGACGCAGGCTCGGCGGCAGCGTCCACACGCCTTCGGGATGATCCGCCGTGTCCTTCGCGTTCGCGTTGATCTCCGATTGCTTCACAAGCTCGAAGCCTGCGTTCCGCGCAAGCTCGATCACCTTTTCTTCCGTGACGTATCCGCTTTTCTTCATGGTCGCAAGATCGGCGCCCGGCTTTGCGCGGTGCTCGACCACGCCGAGCATTCCGCCTGGCTTGAGTGCAGCGAAGAACGACGCAAAGACGGTCTCGGCTTCATCCGCGGCCAGCCAGTTGTGCACGTTGCGGAACGTCAGCACGCGGTCTGCGCTGCCGGGCGGCGCAATCTGCGTTTCCCCGGGAACGTGCAGGTGCGTGATCTTCACGTTGCCGTAGACATCGGGATCGGCCGCGAACTTCTCGCGCAGGGATTTGTTCAGCCGCGCGCGGTACGCAGGCTGGCCTTCGGCGGTGTCGGAGAACGCCGCGACATAAAGCGTGCCGTCCTTCGCGAGCAGCGGCGCGAGAACTTCGGTGTACCAGCCGCCGCCCGGCCAGATCTCGACAACCGTCATGGCTGGCGTGACGCCGAAGAAGCGCAGCGTTTCCGCCGGATGGCGATACACGTCGCGCGCGGCATTCGCCTCGGTGCGCGTTGATGCGGCAACGGCGTCATCGATCTCGTCCGCCGCCGCCGGAGCGGCAAGGCTGGCCGCAGCGGCCAGGATTCCCGCGAGCAGGAGTTGTTTCATCTTCCGTCTCTCCTTTTGAACAGGCGCGAAGTGTGGCCCGATCCTTCGCCAATCGTATGAGTGAATGCCCCTAATGCAAGGGCGAAAAGACTCTGCAATCATGCCGCCTGTCTGAAATATGCAACGCAATATATTGAAATATGTGCAATTCCGGTCGGTCTTCACTATCCTTCTCAGCAACTTCTCGCGGCGGTTACATAATGCGCAAGACCTGCCTTTCCAGCCTGCTTGTCCTGTTTTCCGCCACGGTGGTCGCGGACGACATGGCCATGCCCGGCGCGCCGACCTTCGACAGCTGCATGGCGCGCCTGCAGGCGACAGCAGCGGACAGCGGAATCTCGCCGGCCACGCTGGAGAAGACGCTCGCAAAGGTGAAGCCCGTGGAGCGCGTGATCGCCGCGGACCGCCAGCAGCCCGAGTTCTTCTACACCTTCTGGCATTACCTCGACAGCCGTGTCACCGATACGCGCGTCGAGCGCGGCCGCGAGCTTTACCGCAAGCATTACAACCTGCTGCACCGGATCTACCTGCGCTACGGCGTGCGGCCGGAATACCTGGTCGCGTTCTGGGGCATGGAAACGAACTACGGCAGTTACTTCGGCTCGGTGCCGGTGCTGGATGCGCTCGCGACGCTCGCCTGCGACCAGCGGCGCAGCGAAATGTTCACGCGCGAATTCGTGAACGCGCTGTCCATCCACGAGACCGGCGCAATGGATCTCACCAAGGTGCGCGGTTCGTGGGCGGGCGCGATGGGACACACGCAGTTCCTGCCCTCGACGTATCTCGGCCACGCGGTCGACTACGACAGGGATGGCCGCCGCGATGTGTTCGGCAGCCTGCCGGACGCGTTTGCATCCGCCGCGAACTACCTGCGTGACATCGGCTGGGAAGGCGAGCAGCGCTGGGGCCGCGAGGTGCTGGTGCCGTTCAAGTTCGACTGGTCGCTCGCGGGAACGGAAACGACGAAGACCGTCAGCGAATGGCGCGCGCTCGGACTGCGCGATGCGTTCGGCCGGCCGCTGCCCGAGTCGCAGATGAAAGGCTCGCTGCTGCTGCCGATGGGCCACAAGGGACCGGCGTTCCTCGTCTATGACAACTTCAACGTCATCATGAAATGGAATGCCTCGCAGAGCTACGCGCTCGCGGTCGGCTATCTCGCGGATCGCATTGCAGGCATGGGCCGTCTCACCGCCGAGCGTCCCGATCACGTCCGCCTGCTGTCGACGGCGGAGGTTTCCGAGATCCAGGGACTGCTCAACACGCTCGGTTACGAGAGCGGCGAGCCGGACGGCGTCGTCGGCCGGCAGACGCGTTCCGCCGCGCGCGCCTTCCAGTCCGTCGCGGGACTTCCCGCGGACGGATACCCCGATCACCTGCTGCTCGAAAAGCTGCGCCAGTCGGCGCACTGATTCCTCGCCGCTGAAACGCGGCGTCCGTTTCCAGTAAGCTTGGCAACCTGTTCGCAGAGACGCGAACAGGTTTCCGCTTCGCCTGCTGGAGAAACCCATGTTCCGAATCCTTTCCCTGCTGCTGCCGTTCGCCGCCGCCGCGCTGCTCGCCGCGTGCGGCACGAACGATCCCGAAGATACTGCCGATGCAACGAACGCGATTGCCGAGCGCTACGTGCATCTGGTGCTCGCGACCGGCGAGATCGACCCGGGTTACGTGGACGCGTATTACGGACCCGCCGAGTGGCGTGAAACGGCGCGCTCGGAAAACGCAAGCAAGGCCGACCTTCTTGAACGCGCACGCACGCTGCGCGAAGACCTCGCATCCACGGCCATTCCCGCCGATGCGCTCATGAAACTGCGGCGCGAATATCTCGTGAAGCAGATCGATGCGCTGGTCACCTACCTCGAGATTCTCGGCGGCAAGGAACTTTCATTCGATGCGGAAGCGAAGGCGCTGTACGACGCCGAACCGCCGCACCATGACGCGGCGCATTTCGACGCCATCCTCGCGGACATCGACGCGCTCGTGCCCGGCGATGGCCCGCTCGCCGAACGCGTGGAGAACTTCCGCAAGCAGTTCGTGATTCCGCAAGACCGTCTCGCGACGGTGTTCGAAGCCGCGATGCGCGAATGCCGCACGCGCACGCTCATGCATCTGCCGCTGCCCGCACAGGAAAGCTTTCGCATCGAGTACGTGAACGACAAGCCCTGGAGCGGCTACAACTGGTACCAGGGCGATGCGCATTCGCTGATCCAGGTGAACACGGACCTGCCGATCTTTCTCGACCGCGCCGTCGAGCTCGGCTGCCACGAAGGCTATCCCGGCCATCACACCTACAACGCGCTCCTTGAAAGCGAACTCGTGAACGCGCGCGGCTGGCCGGAGTTCAGCGTGTACGCGCTGTACAGCCCGCAGTCGCTCATCGCGGAAGGCAGCGCGAACTACGGCGTGGAACTTGCGTTCCCGGGCGACGAACGGCTTTCGTTCGAGCGCGATGTACTCGCGCCGCTCGCCGGCATCGACACCGCGGCACTTGCAGAATATGCCGCGTTGCGCGAGCGGCTCGCAGCGCTCGACTACGCCGGCAACGAAGCCGCGCGCGCGTATCTCGATGGCGTGAAGACGCGGGAGGAAACCATCGACTGGCTGGTGAAATACGGCCTGTATTCGCCGGAACGCGCCGCACAGCGCGTCGATTTCATCGACACCTACCGCAGCTACGTCATCAACTACAATCTCGGCCGCGATCTCGTGCGCGGCTACGTCGAGCGCAACGCGTCCACCGCCGAGGAGCGCTGGAAGGTCTTCGGCGAACTGCTCGGTTCGCCGCGCCTGCCGTCCGGTCTCGCCGAATGACATCATGCGCGGTGCGAACTTCCCGCACCGCGCCGTGTCTCACCCTGCTCAACCGCATACAGACGAGGAATCGTGGAATGAGAAAGATTCTTTTACTCGCGCTTGCGCCTCTTGCCGGCGTCGCATCCGCGGCGGACGTCTCCGACAAGGCGCGTGAACTCGCCGACGAGCTGCTGATCATCGATACGCACATCGACGTGCCGTACCGGCTCGAGGAGAAATACGAGAACGTCGCGGAAGCGACCGAGCACGGCGATTTCGACTATCCGCGCGCGCAGGCCGGCGGCCTCGATGTCGCGTTCATGTCCATCTACATTCCAGCCGACGTGCAGGACGATGCCGCGAAATCGCAGGATCTCGCGAATCGGCTGATCGACGGCGTCGAGAAGCTCGCGAAGGACGCACCGAAGAAGTTCACGCGGGTGGATTCCGCTTCCGATGCCGCGAAGCTCGCCGGCGGCAAGCGCATCGGCCTTGCACTCGGCATGGAGAACGGTGCGCCGGTACGCACGCTCGAAGATCTTGAACATTTCCACGAGCGCGGCATCCGCTACATCACGCTGACGCACGGCAAGTCGAATCACATTTCCGATTCGTCATACGACAGCAATCACCAGTGGAACGGCCTGAGCCCGTTCGGCAAGGAACTCGTGCCCGCGATGAACCGTCTCGGCATCCTCGTCGACATCTCGCATGTTTCCGACGAAGCGTTCTGGGATGCGCTTTCCGTCAGCGAAGTGCCGCTGATCGCGACGCACTCCTCGGCGCGTCACTTCACCGAGGGTTTCGAGCGCAACATGAGCGACGAGATGATCCGCGCGCTCGCCGAGAAGGGCGGCGTCATCCAGATCAACTTCGGCTCGACCTTCATCAGCGAACGTTCGCGCGGCTGGTCGTCCGAAATGCGCTCATACGCCCGTGAATGGCTGGAAGACGAAGCGCTGCTGGACAACGAAGTCGCCCGGCGCGCCTTTGCCGCGGGATACAGCGCCGCGCATCCCTTCCCGTACGCAACGCTCGACGATGTGCTGGATCACATCGATCACGTCGTCGAGATCGCGGGCGTCGATCACGTCGGCATCGGCTCGGATTTCGACGGCGTCGGCGATTCGCTGCCCGTGGGTCTGAAGAGTGTCGCGGACTACCCGAACCTCGTGCAGGGATTGCTGGATCGCGGCTACGCGGAGAAGGACATCCGCAAGATTCTCGGTGGCAACGCGTTGCGCGTCTGGAAGGCCGCGGAAGCATACGCCGCGAAACATTGATTCGTGCCGCAGGAACGACAAAGGGGCCGCAAGGCCCCTTTGTCCTTGCAGCTTCCGTTCAGAAGCCGTAGCGCGCGCCGATGCGGTACCCGCCGAAGTCATCGCCTTCGCTGATATCGAGAAACGCGGCCCAGTCCGAATTGATCAGGTACTGCGCGCCAAGATCGAGCACCAGCTCGCCGTCTCCGAGATCCACGTAACGCAGCGCGCCACGCAGCTCCAGTTCCTGCATGACGAGCGAGCGCACGCCGCCGCCGAAACGCAATCCGTCATCGTCGCCGGCATCGGTATCGACGTTCACGATCTCGATTTCCGCAAAGAAATCCGTGTGGCGGTTCAGCGGCATGTGATAGCCGCCGCCGAATGCGAAGTCGGTGCGATCGATGCTGTTCGCACGGGTGGCCGCGAACTCGGCCTTGCCGTAGACCTGTGCGTTGAACGGCAGCGACAGGCGTGCGCCGAGTCCTTCGAAATCGTCGCGCGGACCGTCCAGGCTCACGAGTGCAGCGTCGAAATGGCTGTAGTCGATGCCGGCGGCGAACGTGGATGCGGGTGCGAAAAGCAGCAGCAACAGGATGGCAGTGGATCGCATGTGTTCCTCCTGGCGTATGGGATGGCCGGATTCGGTGAGATAGTGCCGATTGCATTGCGGTTCAACCGTGATGCGGGTCATGGCACGCCAATCCCCGAGACGGCAGTGCTAGACTCGATTGAACAGAAGCCCGGTCCACGGGGCCGGGATGGCTGCAGGAGGGGGACGTGACGGAGCCGCACACGCTCGTTTTTGTGCTCAAGCTGACGGAGGCGGTCATCGCCCTGCTGCTCGCGCTCGTTTTCCACGGTTTCTTCCGCGTGTATCGCCGTGCGCACCTGCGCTACTGGTCGCTGAGCTTCCAGGCGGGCGTCATCTATTACGTCACGTCGGGATTCGCGATTCTCTCCGTCTCCGATGCAGGCACGCTTGGAATGCTCGGCACTGCGCTCTGCGCGGTTTCGCTGGCGGCCGCGTATCCGCAGATCATCTGGCTGCTGGCAGGCGCGTATGTCGCTGCAACGGAACGGCGCATCGCGCCGCCGCGGCTGCGCTCGCTGCTGCTGATCGCCGCAGGCCTTGGCGCAATGTCCGCGCTGCTGTTCGCGAACTCGCCGGATGCGGGCGACCTGCGCCTGCTGTTGCGCGTCGAGCTGCGCAGCCTGCTCACCGCGAGCGCGTTCTTCATTGCCGGCGTGTTCCTGTGGTCCGGCGAAACCGAGCACGGCAGCTTCGGCCGCCGGCTGCTTGCAACCGCGTTCATTCTCTATGGCATGCAGCATCTTGCGATGCTCGGCGTGTACCTCTCGCAGCATCTGCTGGAGACATGGTTCGGATGGACACCGGCACTCGGACTCTGCGACCTCGTCGGGCAGGTCATGATCGGGCTCGCGCTCGTGATCTGGCTGCTGGAAGAGGAGCGCACGCGCGCGCGCAGCGCCACGCGCCGGCTCTATCACCTCTCGTTCCATGACGCGCTCACCGGCCTGCCGAACCGCAAGCTGTTTCTCGAACGTCTCGCGCACGCGCTCGGCCAGGAGCACGATGGCGCGCGCTACGTCATTGCCATGGTGAATGTCGACCGCTTCCGCCTGCTGAACGAATCGCTCGGCCACCAGCAGGCCGACCGCCTGCTCGCGCAGCTGAGCGACCGTCTGCTGCATCGCGCGCAGCGCGTCGACACCGTCGCGCGCATCGGCGCGGACGAATTCGCACTGCTGTTCCGCGAGGAAGACGGCAGCGCATTTGCACTCGGCGCGTGCCAGCATCTGCTTGAGCGCCTGCGCGAACCTTTCACGCTCGACGACCGCGACGTTCTTCTCACCTGCAGCATGGGTCTTTCAAGCTTCCCGAACGACGGCGACAAGCCCGAAGCGCTGCTCGCGAGCGCGAGCGCCGCGACGATCCGCGCGCGCGAGTATGGCGGCGACCAGATCGTTGCATTCTCGACGGACATGAGCGGCCGCGCGCAGGAGCAGCTGGAATTCGAGACAGACCTGCGACGCGCACTGGAGCGCGGCGAATTCACGCTCGTCTATCAGCCGGTACTGCTTGCAGACAGCAGCAGCGTAACCGGATTCGAGGCATTGCTGCGCTGGAAGCATTCGAAACGCGGCCTGTTGCCGCCGGATGAATTCCTGCCGCTTGCGGAGAATCTCGGCCTGATGGACCGCATCACGGACTGGGTGCTCGAATCCGCGTGCCGCCAGGTGCGCGACTGGCGACAGCGTTTCGACATGCCGCTATGGATCGCGGTGAACTTCTCGGCCAGCGCATTCCGCAGTCCCGATCTCATCGATCGCGTCATGCGCGTGCTGCGCCAGGCCAAGCTTGCGCCCGAGGACCTGCTCGTCGAGATCACCGAGAACGTCGCGATGGAAAACTTCGAGGCCGGTCTCGTCACGCTCGAACAGCTGCGCCTTTCCGGCGTGCGCATCGCGATCGACGATTTCGGCACCGGCTTTTCGTCGCTTTCCTATCTCCGGCGGCTGCCGATCGACAAGGTGAAGCTCGACAAGGAATTCATCCACGAGATTTCCATCGACATGGGAAGCCTCGCCATCGTCGACGCACTCATCCCGCTCGCACACAAGCTCGGCATCCGCGTCGTTGCAGAAGGCGTGGAAACCGAAGCGCAGCTCGCGCAGTTGCGCGCCGCAGGCATCGACGAGATCCAGGGTTACCTCATGTACGAACCGATGCCGCCCGCAACCTGCCAGAGCATGCTGGAGAGCGTTTCGGCGGCGCGGTATTTCCGCAATGAAGTGATCTGAAGGTTTTCCCCGCAGCATTTCCATCGTGATGTTCTTGCGATCGCTGGCAGGCATGTCGTTGCCCTCCCGGGATGTCTTCGAAGGTCCCGAGCGGACGTGCTTCGGATCAACACGAAGAACACGACGTCGTTGCGCCCCGCCCTGCCGCTGCAGACTTTGGGCGTTTCACGATTCCCCGCGTTGATCGAGAAGAACTTCTGCACGATCGGAACGCTTCTTTTCATCATGGTGCCTGTGGCGCATGCCTAGAATGCGCGCTTTGCACCATTGCGGCCGATACCGTGCAATTCGTCAGCTTCGATCCTCTCCGCAGCCTGCGCATTCCAGGCACAACCGTCATCAAGCCGGAGCGCTGGCTCGCGCACCGCGACCTGTTGCGCGCGGCGGACTGCGTGCTGTTCCCGGAGTTCTGGCAGCTCGACGCCCTGCAATATGCGCTTGGCTGCCGGATCTTTCCCTCGCCTGCGACGTTCCGGCTCGGCCACGACAAGATTGCAATGACGCGCGCGCTCGACGCTGCGTTTCCCGCGTGGACGCCGTTCACGCTGATCCGCGCGAACACGCCTGCGGGACGCGAGGAAATTCTCGATGCCATGAACTTTCCGTTCGTCGTGAAGGTGCCGCGCGAGTCCATGGGCCGCGGCGTACGGCTCATCGGCAGCCGCGCGGAGTTCAATGCGTGGTGTGCGGTGCAACCGGTGCTGTACGCGCAGGAGTACCTGCCCATCGATCGCGACCTTCGCATCGTGTGGGTCGGTGACCGTATCGTGTGCGCATACTGGCGGCAGGGCATCGACGGTTTCCTGAACAATGTCGCGCGCGGTGGAAGCGTGAGCTTCGACGACATTCCCGCCGCTGCGCTCGATGCGGTTGCGTGCATCGCAACCGGCCTTGGCATCGATCACGCAGGCTTCGATGTCGCGTGGCTGAACGGCCAGCCCTGCATCCTCGAGTTCAACGTGCGTTTCGGCAACCAGGCCATGGTTGCACGCGGCATTCGCGTGGAGGAATACATCCATGCCTGGCTGCTGAAATCCTTCGCGAACAGGCCGGCGCCTTTGCCGCGCTCGGCGTAGCGTCCCGCTGCGCAGAATTCCCGTGAACTTGCAAGATTTCCTGTGATGTCCCGTTCCGTATAATCCGTCGCTTTCCCGAACGGATGAAAACGGATGAGCCTGGAACGCATACTCCCCCGCCTTGCCGATGAAACCGGCGCGAACGTGAAGCAGGTCGTCGCGGCCGTCGAGCTGCTGGACGGCGGCGCAACCGTGCCGTTCATCGCGCGCTACCGAAAGGAAGCGACCGGCGGACTGGATGATGCACAGCTGCGCATGCTTGAAGATCGCCTGCGCTACCACCGCGAACTCGAGGAACGCCGCGCAACCGTGCTTGCATCCATCGATGAACAGGGAAAGCTCACCGACGAACTGCGCGGACAGATCGATGCAGCGGATACCAAGACGCGGCTCGAAGACCTTTACCGTCCGTACATGAAGAAGCGGCGCACGAAGGCGCAGATCGCGAAGGAAGCCGGCCTCGAACCGCTCGCGGACGCACTGTTTGAAGATCCCGCGCTGGATCCCGGCACCGAAGCGATGAAATTCATCGACGCCGACAAGGGTGTGGCGGATGCCGCAGCCGCGCTCGACGGTGCGCGCCAGATTCTCATGGAACGTTTCGCGGAAGAACCGGAACTCACCGGCCGGCTGCGCGAGTTCGCGTGGGAGAACGGCCGCCTGCAGTCGAAGGTACGCGACATCGATCCCGCGAAACGCGACAGCGCGGAGAAATTTTCCGATTACTTCGATGCCATCGAGCCTGTGAGGAAGATTCCCTCGCACCGCGCGCTCGCGATGTTCCGCGGTCAGTCGGAGGAAGTTCTCGCGCTCGCGCTCGTGCTTGATGAACTCGATGACGAAGGCAGGCCGAAGAGCGAGACATCCATCGGCGAGGTGATGATCGCGAAGCACTTCGGCATCGAGGACAAGGGTCGCGCGGCGGATGCGTGGCTGCGCGAGACCGTGCGCTGGACATGGAAGGTGAAGCTGCAGTGGCACATCGACATGGAGATCAGGAAGCGGCTACGCGAGCTTGCCGAGGAAGAAGCGATCAAGGTGTTCGCGCGCAACCTGAAGGACCTGCTGCTCGCGGCGCCCGCGGGTCCGCGCGTGGTGATGGGACTTGATCCCGGCATTCGTACAGGCGTGAAGGTCGCCATCGTGGATGCCACGGGCAAGCTTGTCGATACCGCGACCATCTATCCCTTTCCGCCGCGCAACGATGTGCAGGGTTCGCTCGCAACACTTGCCACGCTCTGCCAGAAGCACAAGGTGAGCCTGATCGCGATCGGCAACGGCACCGCGTCGCGTGAAACCGACAGGCTCGCCGGCGAACTGCTGAAGGGATTGCCGCAACTGAAGGCGAGCAAGATCGTGGTTTCCGAAGCGGGCGCATCGGTGTATTCCGCGTCCGAGATTGCATCGAAGGAATTTCCGGGCATCGATGTCTCGCTGCGCGGTGCGATTTCCATCGCGCGGCGCCTGCAGGACCCGCTCGCGGAGCTCGTGAAGATCGAGCCGAAGTCGATCGGCGTCGGACAGTACCAGCATGATGTTTCGCAACTGCAGCTCGCACGCGCGCTCGACGCGGTGATCGAGGACTGCGTGAACGCAGTCGGCGTGGATGTGAACACCGCGTCCGCGCCGCTGCTTTCGCGTGTCTCCGGCCTCGGCCCCGTGCTTGCGGAGAATGTCGTCGAGTTCCGCAATGCCAACGGCGCGTTCCGCAACCGCCGCCAGGTGCTGAAGGTGCCGCGCCTTGGCGAGAAGGCGTTCGAGCAGTGCGCGGGATTCCTGCGCGTGATGAACGGCGACAACCCGCTTGATGCATCCGCCGTGCATCCGGAAGCGTATCCCGTCGTCGAGCGGATTCTTGCCGCCACCGGGCGCGAGATCCGCGCGCTGATCGGCGATGCCGCGTTCCTGCGCGGCCTCGCTGCGAACGATTACACCGATGAACGCTTTGGTGCGCCGACGGTGAAGGACATTCTCGGCGAACTGGAAAAACCGGGCCGCGATCCGCGCCCCGAGTTCAGGACGGCGGAGTTCAGGGAAGGTGTGGAAACGCTGAACGATCTCAAGCCCGGCATGCGCCTGCAGGGTGTTGTCACCAACGTTGCGAACTTCGGTGCGTTCGTCGACATCGGCGTGCACCAGGACGGCCTCGTGCACATCTCCGCGCTCGCGGACCGTTTCGTGAAGGATCCGCATGAGGTGGTGAAGACAGGCGATGTGGTGTCGGTGCGCGTGATCGACGTTGACGTCAAGCGCAAGCGCATCGCACTCAGCATGCGCTCGGACAGCGAAACCGCGCGTCCGGCGAAACGGGAAGCGGGCGACGCGCAATCGCGCGAGCCGCGCGCACGCACGGAACGCAAGTCTCCGCCGCGTGCACAGGTCGCGAACAATCCGTTCGCGGATGCGCTCGCGGGATGGAAGAAGAAATAGCGGCGGGAAACCCGTCAGGAATGGAAATATTCCGCGCGCGGTGACACCGCGAGCATCTGCATCGCGCGCAGGAATTCCTTGCGGTCGATGCCCTGCACGGAAAGCTGGTGGGATGCGATGCTGTCCCAGGTCTCGATGACGAGAAAGCGCGACGGATCGTCATGTCCGCGCAACAGCTGGCAGTAGATGCAGCCGTCCGCGGATTCGATGACGGGAACGATCGAGGCGAGATAATCGCCCAGCGCCTCCGCCTTGCCTTCCAGCGCCGTGAATTCGTTGACGCGCGTGATGCTCATGGCCGTTTCCGTGTCTGCGTCTTCCCGATGGAAAGCGCGCGTAGCTCCGCCCGGGCTTCGGCGTCGCGCACCGCAAGATGCGCAACACTGACCGGCAGCGAGAATCGTCGCGGGCCGGCGCTGCCAGGATTCACATACAGCACGCCGTTGCGTTCCTCGATGAGCGGTTTGTGCGAGTGTCCGCTCACGACGACGTGATGTCCCGCACGCGCGGGATCGATGTCCAGTTCCTTCAGGTCATGCAGCATGTAGATCTGCAGTTCGCCGAGCGTCACGATCTCGCGTTCGGGCAGCGCGTGCGCCCAGGCATCGCGATCGTTGTTGCCGCGAATGGCGCGCACCGGTGCGATCGCCCGGAGACCGGCAAGAACGTCAGGCCCGCCGATGTCGCCCGCATGCAGGATGAGATCCGAACCGCGCAACGCCGCGAGCGCTTCCTCGCGCAGCAGGCCGTGCGTGTCCGAGATGATGCCTATGCGTGCGAAAGATGCTTGCTGCACGATGCCGTCATTTCCGCTTCTTCCCGGAAGATTTCCTTCGCTGCGATGATTTCTTCGCGGCGGTCTTTTTCCTGCCGGGAGCACGCTTCTTCTT
>CAZRFE010000038.1:0-23359 GCA_964599565.1 uncultured Gammaproteobacteria bacterium | reverse complement strand
AATTCGCGAGCATGTCCTTGGCCGCGAAACCGACGGCGATGCCGCCGACGCCGCCGAACGCGAGTATGCCTGCGATGCTGATGCCGAGCGTCTGCATCACGACCAGGACCGCGGTGATGACCGTCGTCGCACGCAGCAGCTTGCCGATGGCATCCACCGCGGTCTGGTCGAACTCGCGGCGCTCGCTGACGCGCTTCTCGATGAGATTGTGCTCGACGTTGTTGATGAAACGCAGCGCGAACCAGGTAAGTACGGCGACGAATCCGATTTCACGGATTTCGTCGACGTACCGGTAGATTTCCGCTTCGGTTTCAACGGCGATGGTTTCCGCCGCAAGGCTGATGCCCATCAGCCAGATGAATGCCGATGCGGGCGCGGAGATCGCATCGAACAGCGCGTCGTCCCAGGGATTTTCCGTGCCGCGCGTACGGTCGCCGAGCCTGCGCGTCACGATGCGCTGCACGAGATCGGCGACCAGCGCGACGAACACGATGAGAAACACGCTCGCCGCGAGCCCCCATCCGCCGGGAATGTCGCCGATCCTTTCAAGGAACTCCTGGAGCTTCATGTCCTCTCCTGGAAGGTGAATGTGCTTCGCGTCTTCAACCGAGGTCGAGCTGCGTGCCGTCGCGGTGAAGGTCCGCGATCGCTGCATGCGCGGTGTGCCATTCCGGTCGCGCCTGCAGCGCGGTGAGCGTGACGTTCGCACGGCCGTGCAGGCGAACGAGCCGCAGCTGCGCGACGGGATCGACGTGCTCGCCCAGCCCGTCGAGAACCTGCCAGACACCCGCGCGGTTGTTGCAGACCGGCAGCATGTCGCAGCCCGCTGCCAGCGCCTGCCGCGCACGCGCCACGTAATCGCCAAGGCCCGCGGCGCCTTCCATGCTGAGATCGTCGCAGAACACCGCGCCCTGGAAACGCAGGCCTTCGCGCAGTTCCTGCCGGACCCAGCGCGGTGAAAAGCTTGCGGGCAGCGCATCGACCTTCGGGTAAACGACATGCGCCATCATGATCGCGGCAAGCCGGTTCGCGATCAGCCTTTCGAACGGCATCATGTCGCGCTGGCGCAAGGTCACGTAATCGCGATCGTCGACGGGCAGTTCAAGGTGCGAATCCGCCGCGATGCCGCCGTGACCCGGAAAGTGTTTCCCCGTCGCCGCCATGCCCGCGCGCTTCATGCCGCGCATCCACGCGGATGCAAGCTGCGTGACGCCTTCGATGCTGCGATGAAAGGCGCGATCGCCGATGATGGAACTCACGCCGTGATCGAGATCGAGTATGGGTGCGAAGCTGATGTCGATGCCGAGCGCAAGACATTCCGCGGCCATCAGCCAGCCGCCCTGCTCGGCAGCATCGAGGCCTGCCTTTCGATCTGCGCTGTACAGCCGGCCGTAGGCCGCCGCGGGCGGCAGTACGGTGAAGCCGTTGCGAAACCGCTGCACGCGCCCGCCTTCGTGATCCACGGCAACAAGCAGGCGTGGCGTGCGCAGTGCATGCACGTCGCGGATCAGCGCTTCAAGCTGCGCGATGGATTCAAAGTTGCGCGTGAACAGGATCAGCCCGCCGACCAGCGGGTGCTGCAGGATCTCGCGATCCTCCGCGCTCAGCGTCACACCTGCGATATCCACCATCAACGGCCCGAGACTCATGCCCTGCTCGCCCTTCCGTTCTTCAATGCGTCGAATTCGCGCATCGCTGTCACCTGCACTCGCCGATCACGACTTCCGTCCCTTCCTTCACCGCATCGAACAGCGCAACCACGTCCGCATTGCGCATGCGAATGCAGCCGTGCGAACCCGGCACGCCCATGGTTTCCGTGTCGGGCGTGCCGTGGATGTAGATGTATCGGCGTTTCGTGTCGACGTTGCCGCCGCGGTTGCGGCCTTCCTCGCAGCCATCCAGCCACAGGATGCGCGTGAGTATGAAGTCGCGATCCGGGAACGCGGCTGCAAGCTGCGGCGACCAGGTTTCACCCGTCGCCTGCCGTCCGACGAAAACCGCATTCAGCGGTGCGCCCGCGCCGATCTTCGCGCAGATCACGTGCCGTCCGCGCGGCGTGCATTCCGAACCTTCGCGCTCGCCGGCGCCGTTTCGCGACGTCGAGACGGAGTACTCCGCGCGAAGCTCGCCGTCTTCCAGGACGCGCAGGCGCTGTTCCGCAAGATCGATGTCGATGCGCATGCTGCTCATGACTGACGTTCGTCCTCGCGCCAGCGCGCGTAGGGATGGTCCACCAGCGACACATTGTAATAGCGCCGTTCGTCCGTGACTTCCCTGCCGAGCCACTCCGGATGCGGAATCACGGCATCCGCGTCATCCAGCTCCACTTCCGCGACAACCAGGCCTGCGTTGTCGCCGTGGAAAACGTCGATCTCCCAGGTGACGCCCGCGTCTTCGACGATATGCCGCGTCTTCTCGATCAGCGGGCCGCGGCACAGCCGCGCCAGCATGTCGGCGGCGTCAGCGACCGGAATGCCGTAATCGAACTCGAGCCTAGAGACGCCCTCGACCGCTTCCTTGATGTTGAGAAACGCTTCGTCGCCCTGCATGCGCACGCGCACGGAGCAGCGCGCATCAAAGCCCGCCGGTGAAAGGTAGCCCTGACGCTGCGATTCGGTACGCACCACGTGGCGCCGCCACGAATCGCCGATGACAAGAAATTTCCGCTCGATCTCTATCGCCATTTCACCGCTGCCATTTCACCGTCATCGCTTCACGAACAATGCAATGGATTCGACATGCGCGGTATGCGGGAACATGTCCATCACGCCCGCTTTCTCCAGCACGTAACCTTTCTCATGCACGAGGATTCCCGCATCGCGCGCGAGCGTGCCGGGGTGGCAGGAAACATAAACGATCCGGCGTGGCGCGAATCCTTCCATCTGCCGGCAGATTTCCTCCGCGCCCGCGCGCGGCGGATCAAGCAGCACGCGGTCGTATTTCCGCTTCGCCCAGGCAAGGTCCGCAACGCGCTCGAACAGGTTCGCGGCGAAGAATTCCGCGTTCGCGAGGCCGTTGCGCTGCGCGTTCGCACGCGCGTGCTTCACAAGGCGGTCATCGCCTTCGACGCCGGTCACGTGCGCTGCATGGCGCGCGATCGGCAGCGTGAAGTTGCCGAGCCCGCAGAAAAGATCGAGCACGCGCTCCTCGCCGTGAAGATCGAGCAGCGCGAGCGCGTGATCGATCATCACGTTGTTGATGCTGCGATTTACCTGGATGAAATCGCCCGGCTCGAATTCAAGCCGCACGCGATGCTGCGGAATGTCGAAATGCAGCGGCTCGGGATTCTCCTCGAGCGGCGCAATGCTGTCGGGTCCGTGCGGCTGCAGGTAGAAACGCAGGTCGTGTTTGCGGCCGAATGCCGCGAGCCTCGGAAGATCGTCCGCCGCCAGCGGATCAAGATGACGGACGACGACCGCGGTCGCGTTGTCCGCCACGGATATCTCCAACTGGGGAATGCGCTCCGGTATCGACAGCGACTGCACGAGACCCGCGAGCGGACGCAGCAGGTTGCCGATCTTCGGATCGAGTACCGCGCAGGATTCAAGCTCGGCGAGATACGGCGCGTGGCGTTCACGGAAGCCAACCAGCATGCGCTGTTTCCTGCGCACCCATTTCACGCCGAGGCGCGCGCGCCGGCGGTAACCCCAGGCATCTGCCGCGAGCGGTGCGAGCCACTCGCCTGGCGCCACCTTGCCGAGCCGCTCGAAATTGTCCGCGAGCACTTTCTGCTTCGCACGTATCTGCGCTGCGGTGTCGAGATGCTGCATCGTGCAGCCGCCGCAGGTGCCGAAATGCGCGCAGCGCGGCGCGACGCGGTCCACCGCAGGATTCTCGATGGCGATCACTTCCGCTTCATCGAAGTGACGATGCGGCTTTACGTGACGAAACGTCGCCATCTCGCCGGGCAGCGCACCGTCGACGAACACGGTCTTGCCTTCAACGCGCGCCACGCCACGGCCGTCGTGGCTCAGATCCTCGATCAGCGCCGTCGATTCGCGCGGCGGCTTTCTGCGTCTCACCGCATCGCCTCCCAGGCGTCGAGGTATTCCGTGAAATGCGCGCGGTTCTCGTCGCGAAGATATTTCTTCAGGCGTGCGACCGCGGCGTCGCATTCGTCGGCATTGAACTTGCCGCGCATGAGCTCGAAGCGCAGGTAGACAAGATAGGTGTTGATCACATCGGTCTCGCAGTAATCGCGAATCGCGTCGATGCCGCCATCGAGCCAGGTGTCGAACACCTTCGAGCCGTCCATGCCGAGCTTGCCTGGAAAGCCGCAGAGCATGGCGACCTGGTCGAGTTTCGCCGCGGCGCGCGGCTGGTAGCCCGACAGCACATCCATGAGATCGGTGTGCCGCCAGTGAAAGCGCGCGAGATAGTTGTTCCAGCGGAAGGACTGGTCGCCGTCGCCCGTTTCCCAGTAGCGCGGCGCGGACACGCCGTGACGCAGCGCGCGGTAGTGCAGCACCGGCAGGTCGAAACCCGAGCCGTTCCATGACACGAGATCGGGCGTGTAGCGATCGAGGCCGTCGTAGAAGCGTTTCACCAGCTCCGCTTCCGGCGCGTCGCGCTCGCCCAGCGACCAGACCTTCACGGAATCCCGGTTCGCGAGCACGCAGGAAATCGCCACCACGCGATGCAGGTGCAGGGGCAGGAAGTCGTGGCCCGCCTCGTTGCGCCGCAGGTGGAACATGGCCTTCGCGGTATCCGCGTCGTCCAGCCCGTCCAGGCCATACAGCCGCCGCCCGGTCTCGAGGTCCGGGATGGTCTCGATGTCGAAAACCAGCACGCTCATCGCCCACTCCTTATAAATGGCCGCCAAGTCTACCAGATGGCCTTTTTCCCGATCCCGCTTCGGGATGCGTTTGCGCGGGCTTCGCGGGACGGCTATAAAGCGGCGTCATGACGCCCGGGGGGAAGGCATGAAAATCAGACGCGCCGCGACGCTGGTCTGCACCTTCGAAGGCGGCATGCCCGTCATCCACAACTTCCTCACCCGCGAGATGTTCGCCTGCGACGGCCGCGCGCTGGACGCCCTCGCCGCGCTCGATGCGTGGACGGAAATCGATGCGGCACTCGCGCGCCTGCCCGGCCCGCTCGACGCCGCGGCCGCGCTTTTGCGCGAACTCATCGCGCGCGGGCTCGTGCTGGCGGAATCCGATCCCGCCGCGCGGCGCGATGCCGCGTACCGCGACACCTGGCGCTGGGGCACTGTCGCGGGTTTCTATCACTTCGGCCTGCGCGATTCGGAGTTCATCAGCGGCGAGGCGACCGTGGATCGCCTGCGAAGCTACGGCGGACCGGCGTCCTCGCCGCCGCTGCTCACCTCGAACGCGGGCCTTGAAGAAATCACCGCGCTGCCGCCGTTCGATCTCGATGACGCATTCTTCGATGTGCTCTACCGCCGCCGCAGCCGGCGTGCATTCAGCGGCGAAGCGATTCCGCTCGCCGCGCTTGCCGACTGTCTTTACGCCGGCAACGGTCTCAAGGAAATGCTCAATGGCGGCGAGTTCGGCCGGCTGCCGCTCACCATGACGCCGTCAGGCGGCGCAAGAAATCCATTCGAGCTTTACGTGTATGCGCGCGCCGTCGACGGCCTGCGAAACGGCTTTCACCACTACTCCGCGAGCGAACATTCGCTCGGCTTCCTGCACGATGACGATCTCCCCGATCCCGCATCGTTGCTCGGCGACCAGGAATGGACACAAAACGCCGCGGCGATCATCTTCCTCTGTGCGGATTTCGAGCGGCCCGCGTGGAAGTACCGCCAGGCGCTTGCGTACCGCGTCGTGCTCATGGAAGCCGGCTGCATCACGCAGAACATCCAGCTCACCGCAACACACCGCGACATCGCGTGCGCGCCGACCGGCGCGCTCGCCGAATCCCGAATCGAGATATTGCTCCGCCTCGAGGCGATCACGCAGGCGGCGCTGTTTGCGGTCGTGCTTGGAAAGACGCGATAACGCTCGCGCGCGGCTTGTACTCACCGGCGCGGGACGTGCATATTTCACATAACGGGGGGCCGGTCTTGTCCGATTCAGACCTCAACAGGCTGTTGCACGCGCTCGATGCAGACGTTCGCCGGATGCTGGCGGAAGACCTGCCGTTGCAGCTCGCCGCAATCCGCGAATCGCTCGCCCGCGGCGATCTCGAACTTGCACGGCACGATGTCCATGCCGTGCGCGGCTCCGCCGCGTTCTGCAAGCTCGCCGCGCTGCGCGAGGCCGCGACGCGACTGGAAATCTCGTTGACGCACAACGACAGGAATGCCGCACATCAACGCGCATTCGAAAACAATGTCGAGCGCGTCCTGCATGCGCTGGAACATGAAAACGAAAATGGATAGGGGCCAAAGGAGCACGTCATGACGAACTACAAGCGACGTTTCACGAAGGATGAATTCAAGCAGGAACTCGTCAATCACCTGCGCGACATGCCGCCGGGTCTTGCGCGCGCGCGCGGCCGGCTGGAAGCCCACGCCGAGATGAAGGCGGCGCATTACGAAAAGGCGCTGGCGGCGCTCGATGCCGCGATGGAGCGCGTGCAGCGGATCGCCGCATCGCACCCGGATGAAGGCGCACGCCAGGAAGCCGACAGCGCGATCCGCGAAATCAACGCCGCCATCGAAACGTACGGCGAAGCCTCGATGGCCCAGAACAGCAGCTGGGACGGGGCTTGAAACACGGTCTGCAGGAACAGGCCGAGCAACGTTCCTGCCGGATTCCGGATGTTCCCGGCAGGAGCGACTCGATCTTCCGGCGTTGCCTGCTGCTGTTCTTCGCCTGCGTGACAGCGACGGCGGTTGCTGCGCCAGCGGCGCCGCAGTTCATGCTGCACAACCTCCATTTCCAGAAGTTCCAGGAAGCCAGGTTCACGGGCGGCGCCGTTGTTCACGCCGTCCATCGAGACCGCAAGGGACGCCTGTGGATCGGCACCGAGGGCGGACTGTTTCTCTACAACGGCAACGAAGTCCGCACGTTCGGACAACATCAGGCCGGGCGTGACGGCCTGCCGAACTACTTCGCCAAGACCATCGCGGAAGCCGGCGACGGCACAATCTGGATCGGCACCTGGGGCGGCGGCATCGCGTACTTCGATGAAGCGTCGCGCAGCATGCGCGTACCGGAGATGACTGCAGTCGGAAAACCGGTGCTGCCGTTCGACAACAAGGTCTGGTCCATGGCCACCGACAGCCGCAACCGCGTATGGCTCGGCACGTTCTCATCAGGCCTTTTCCGTTTCGATCCGTCATCCGGGGAACTCCAGGCGATCTTCCAGCCGCAAGGAGAAGACACGCGCGGGAGGCGCATCGATTCGCTGTTCATCGACGAGCACGATCGCGCGTGGTTCATGGCGCTCAGGAGCGCCGTGCACGTCATCGACACGCAGACGCTCAAGGCCGTTCCGCATCTGGAGCAGGGCGCCGCGGCATGCAGCAACGCCGCGCGAACCCAGGATATCGCGGCATTCCCCGACGGGCGAATGCTCATCCAGACGCACAGGAACCTGTGCGTGCTGAATGACGACGGACAGGTCGCGAAAGATATCGACCTCGCGCTGTCCAACAACGACGGCGTCGCCATGGAAGCCTTGCCGTACACCGATCGCGACGTGCTCGTCGGCACGGCGAGCCGGTTGTGGTACGTGAACATCGAAACCGGTGACCGGTTCGCATTGCCGGGCGGCCGGCGCACGGCGGCGATCGAGCCTGCAATCACCTGGGACATGGATCTGACCGTCGATGGCGATCTGCTGATTGGCGGCACAGAAGGCGTCTGGATCAACCCCGCCGTCAGCCGCCAGTTCTGGACGATCGCGCACGACAAGGGAGACGGGGAATTCTTCGAGAACACGCGCGCGCTCGTGCATGAAGACGACAAACTGTTCCTGAACACGATCAGCGACATCTACGCGATCGAGTTCAACGGCGAGCTGACGCACCCTCGCCTGCTGCGTGGACGCACGATCAACCACGCGCCGATCGGTTATCCCATGTCGATGGTGACGACGGATGGCGCGCTGTGGGTCGGCACCGACAGCCCCGGGCTGATCCGGCTCGACATGCAGGGAAATGCCGTTGACCTGCCCGGCACACCGTCCCCGCCACACTCGCTGCTGTACGACATGTCGTCAGGACGCGTACTCGCGCATGGCTTTTCCGGGCTCGTCGCCATTGATCCGGCGTCGAACGCCGTGCGGGAGCGAACGGCGCCACACGGCAGCATGGACGATCACGGTGCGCACCCGAACGCGCTGCACCTTTCATTCGGCCGCCATGACGATGTCTGGGCGGGCACGTTCACCGGCCTTTTCCGCTACGACCGGCGCACGCTCGCCCCCCTGCCCACGTTCAGCGTCGAACCCGCCGACTGGAACCATCCGCTGGTTGCATTCGTGCACCCGCTTTCCGATGAGGACATGCTGATCGGCACGGGCGACGGGCTGTTCCGCGCGCGCCTCGATGACAGTGGCGCGATCCGCGAGCTGCGACGGGAATTCCTGGATACGCCGTGGAGTGAAGTCTCGTTCGGCGCCGTCTTCGATGCAGGACCTGACCGTCTGCTGCTTGCAACGGACTACGGGCTTGTCGAGTTCAATCCACGCAATGAAACACATCACGTGCTTCTCAACGACGACGGCATGGTCACGTATCGCCCGTACATGGGCGGCTTTGTGCAGAGCGCGCAGCATCTCGCGATGCTGTCCGGCGAGGACGGTCCGCTGCTGTTCTACCCTGAAGAAGTCGCCATCGATGCACCGGCGCCGTCACTCGTCATCGCCGATGTGCTCAGCTTCCGCGGCAATACCACGAAAGCCTGGCCACTGACCGAGCCGCTCACGTTCGATCACGAGGACAAGGTGATCCGCGTCAAGTTCGGCCTCCTCGACTACCTGGTGTCCGAGAACAACCGCTACCGGCTGCGACTGAAAGGCTTCTCCGAGGACTGGCTGGACATCGGCCGGTTGAATGAGTTCAGTTTCACCAATCTCGATGCGGGCAAATACCGGCTTGAAATACGCGCCACCGACGGCGTCGTCGACGTGCAGGATGTCGCAACGCTCGATTTCACCGTGCTGCCGCCGTGGTGGCAGACGTGGTGGGCGTACGCGACGTATGCATTCGTCATTCTCGGTTCGCTGTTCGCGTACTGGGTTTCGCTGCAGAGAAAGATCCGTCGCGAGCAGGAAATCAGCCAGCGCCTGCGCGAAGCGGATCGCATCAAGTCGCACTTCCTGAGCGAACTGGAGGAAAAGGTCGATCTCGCCACGCAGGATCTGCGGCACGCCGTGGAAGCGCTCGAGATCAAGAACGTCGAACTCGACGCCGCGCAGCACCGCGCGCTCGATGCATCGCGCCTGAAGTCCGAGTTTCTTGCGAACATGAGCCACGAAATCCGCACGCCGATGAACGGCATCCTCGGTTTCACGCAGCTGCTCGCGAAATCATCGCTCGACCACGATCAGCGCGATTACGTCGAAACGATCGAGAAATCCGCGACATCGCTGCTCGGCATCGTCAATGACGTACTCGACGTCTCGAAGATCGAGGCCGGCAAGCTGATGATCGACAACATCGGTTTCAGCCTGCGCCAGTGCATCTCCGACACGCTCGAAGCGCTCACGCCCATAGCGTACGAAAAGAATCTCGAACTCATCGGCCACGTCGATGCGTCGCTTCCGGAAGGGCTGCGCGGCGATCCGGTTCGCCTGCGCCAGATGATCACCAACCTCGTCGCCAACGCGGTCAAGTTCACCGATGCAGGTCACGTGCTCGTGCATGTTTCCGGCGACACGCAGGACATGCAGCTTCGGATCACCGTGACCGATACCGGCCGCGGCATCACCGCCGAGGACCAGGAACGTCTCTTCCAGGCATTCGAGCGCGGCAGCGTGAAGCTTGCAGGACGCTACACCGGAACGGGTCTCGGTCTCGTGATCACGAAGAAACTCTGCGAGGCGATGGGCGGAAACATCACGCTTGACAGCACGCCCGGCAAGGGCACGCGCATGAGGCTTGAACTGCCGCTCGTGCCCGATCGAAACAGCGAGAACCGGCATGGATACGGCGAGCCGCTCAAGGGCAGGCGCGTGCTGCTCATCGATGCGGATGCGCACTCCCGCGCGGCGCTCGAGATGCGCTTCCTGCACTGGGGCGCGGATGTCGTTGCGCAATCCGGCACGGACGGCGCGAGTGCTGCAGATGCCGACATCGCGATCATCGGCATCCGCCGCCGCGATCTGGGCGATGCGGACGCGCTGCAGAAGACCTGCGCGCAACTGCCCGCCGGCCTGCCGCGTCTTTGCCTCGCCGCCACCATCGATCGCGATGCGCTGCGCTCGCTGAGCAGCGCATGCAACGCCGATTGCGTGCCGAAGGTCGGCTACAGGGACGGTCAGTTGCGCCGCATGCTTGCACTGCTCGGCCTGCCGCCGCTGGATGCGGCGGATGCGATCCCCGTGATCGCGCAGCAGCTCAAGGGGCTTCATGTCGTGATCGCGGACGACAACCGCATCAATCGCTACTTCCTGAGGAAGATCCTGGAGCTGCACGGCGCACGGATCACCGAAGCGCAAGACGGCGCGACGGTGCTGCACGCCATCGGGACGACGGCGAGCGACGCGGACATCGTGCTTCTCGATATTCACATGCCCGACATGGATGGCCTCGAAGTCGCGCGTCGCATTCGCGCCGGCGGACGCGAACGCCTGCCGCTGCTCGCCGTGAGCGCGAACGTGCAGCCGGAAACCTACGAAGCCGCAGTGCGCGCGGGCATCAACGATTACCTGCTGAAGCCGGTGGACGAGAACAAGCTGGTGGAAGCGGTGCTGGAATGGACGGGAAGAGAGGAAGTGACGAGCGACACGTTGTAGGAGCGGCTTCAGCCGCGGATTCCTCGCGGTTCGAAGCCGCTCCTATTTCTTCATGAGTACCGCGAACGCTGCAACCATTCCCGCCTCGTCCGTCAACGACACGAAACCTTCCCCCGCACCGATCTCTGCGCACTTTCGTTTCGCGTTCTCGGAGAATATCGGCACCGGCTTGCCCGATGGCTCCTGGATGAAGCCGACATCGCGTATCCACATGCCCTGGCGAAAGCCCGTGCCCATCGCCTTCACGAGCGCTTCCTTGGCGGCGAAATGCATCGCGAGAAAGCGCACCTTGCGCTTCGTGCGCGCGAACTGCTCCATCTCCTGCGGCATGAGCAGCCGCTGCACGAAATGTTCGCCGAACCGCGCGTACGTCCGCTCGATGCGCGCGATCTCGCACAGATCCGTTCCCACGCCGAATATCATCGGCGCGCATCCCGCATGACGTCCAGGATCTCGTGAATCGCGCGATCAAGACCGATGAAGATCGCACGCGACACGAGGCTGTGGCCGATGTTGAGTTCGGTGATTTCCGGCAGCGCAGCCACGGGTCCGACGTTGTGCGCGTTGAGGCCGTGGCCGGCATGCACGATCAGTCCGCGTTTCATCGCGTGCTGCGCAGCCGTCTTCAGCCGCAGCAGTTCGTCGGCGATGCCGTCGCCCGATGCATTCGCGTAGGCGCCGGTATGCAGTTCCACCACCGGTGCGCCGCTGTCGGCGGCGGCATCGACCTGTTCGATCGCAGGATCGATGAACAGCGAAACGCGGTAGCCGGCGTTGCGAAGCTGACCTGCCGCATCGCGGATCCTCGCGTGACGCGACACGACGTCAAGCCCGCCTTCCGTCGTCAGTTCCTCGCGGCGCTCGGGCACGAGACAGCAATGCGGCGCGCGGACGTGCGCGGCGAATGCAAGCATCTCGTCGGTGACGGCCATCTCGAGATTCACCGGAACGTTCACGCTCGCGAGCACATCGCGCACGTCCTCGTCCCGGATATGCCGGCGATCCTCGCGCAGATGCATCGTGATGCCGCCGGCGCCGGCGAGCACCGCAAGTTCCGCCGCATCGACAACCGACGGGTAATGACCGCCACGCGCCTGGCGCAACGTCGCCACGTGATCGATGTTCACGCCAAGGTTGATCGCCCCGCTCATCGCTGCCTCCTTCGCGCCGGATCAACACGCCGTCGCGCTTCGCTGGTCACTCGTTCACCTTTCCCTTCCGCCGCGCAACCATCTCGCGCAACACATCGCGGCTCTTCAACGTCCTGCCGCCCAGCTGCCGGTCGATCGCCTGGCGAAGAATGCGCTGTGCATCGCGCGCCACGGCAGGGTCATCAAGGCGGCCGGCCTGCATCGCGAGCAGGCTTTTCCCCGGGACCAGCACCTGGTGTCCTTCATCGTGGTGCGCACGCCGCGGGCCGCTGTCGGCGTGGAAGAGATACTGCGCATTCGCGTCAACGGCTTCACCGGTGTGCGGATCGGCCGCGAGATTCAGACCATACCCCAGCGCCTCGAGCAAACCCAGTTCGAAGCGACGCAAGGCAGGCGACAGCGCGCCTTCTGTCAACTCGCCCAGCGCGGTCGCATACAGCGCGAAGATCTCCGGGTGCGGGTCGTGCGCGGCGATGAGCCGCAGGCACAGCTCGTTGAGATAGAAGCCGGCGAGCAGCGCCTCGCCGGCAAGTGCTGTGCGCTGACCCGCGGCTTCCAGTCCCGTGACGGTCGAAAGCTCGCGCCCGCTCCACGAAAGCAGCAGCGGCTGGAACGGTTGCAGGAGGCCGCGCAGGCGGCTCGATGGCGAGCGCACGCCGCGCGCGACAGCGGCGATGCGGCCGTGATCGCGCACGAGAAATTCCACGATCCGGCTTGAATCCCGGTAATCGAACTGGTGAAGAACGTACGCGGGTTCGAGTTCGACCCGGCGACGCGGATTCATTGCTCGTCGATCCCCAGTTGCCGAAGCTGGCGCGGATCATCCGCCCAGGCTTCGCGCAGTTTCACCCAGAGTTCGAGAAACACCTTCCGGCCGAAGTGCGCTTCGAGTTCCTCGCGCGCGGCGCGGCCGACCTGCTTGAGCATCGCGCCACCGGCGCCGATGACGATGGACTTCTGTCCTTCGCGTTCGACCCACACCGTGGCACCGATGCGCAGCAAACCGTCACCGCGCCCTGCGACCTTCGGCGGTTCATCGACGAGCTGGTCGACGGTGACGGTGAGCGAATACGGCAGTTCCTCGTGCAGGCGTTCCATCAGCTTCTCGCGCACGATCTCGCCGATCATGAACTGCGCACCCCGATCGGTGTGCTGTTCTTCGGGAAAGAACGGCGGCGATTCCGCGAGACGCGTGCGAAGCTCGGCGAGCAGCGGCTCGAGATTCCTCGTCTTCAATGCGGACAGCGGCACGATGGCGGCGAAATCCATGCGCGCCGACATCTCGGTGAGGAACGGCAGCAGGGCTTCCTTGTCCTTCACCTGGTCGACCTTGTTCACCGCGAGTATCACGTTGTCGCGGCCACGCAGCCGGCGCAGCACGTTGTCGTCTTCGTCGGTGAAGCGCAGCGCCTCGATGACGAACACGATGATGTCCACGTCATCCAGCACCGATTGCGCGGAACGGTTCAGCGTCCGGTTGAGCGCGCGCTTCGCCTTGAGATGAATGCCGGGCGTGTCCACGAACACGAACTGGAATCCAGGTTCATGACGCACGCCCATGATGCGATGGCGCGTGGTCTGCGGCTTGTGCGTGACGATGCTCACCTTCCGCCCGACGAGCGCATTGAGCAGCGTGGACTTGCCGACGTTGGGCCGCCCGGTCAGGCCGATGAGTCCCGCGCGCAATGTGTCAGCCGGCATCGCCTAGCTCCTCGAGAATCTTTTCCGCGGCCGCCTGTTCCGCGGCGCGCCGGCTGCCGCCGCGCGCACGCTTCTCCAGCGACAGCACGGCAACGCGGCAGGCAACCTCGAAGACCTGCCGGTGCGGCGGCCCGGAAACTTCCAGCGTCGTGTATTCGGGCAGGTCCATGCCGCGGTCCTGCAGAAGTTCCTGCAGGCGCGTCTTCGGATCCTTGAGCGAACGCGGGTCGGGAAGATTCGCGAAACGTTCCGCGAACACGGCGTGGATGAAGGATTGCGCGGCCGGAAGACCGCCATCCACGTAGACCGCGCCGATGACCGCTTCCAGCGCGTCGGCGAGCACGGAGCGACGGCGGAAACCGCCGGACTTCAGCTCGCCCGGTCCGAGGCGCAATGCCGCGCCGAGATCGAGCGTCTGCGCAACCCCGGCAAGCGCGTCGCCATTCACGAGGCTTGCGCGCAACCGGCTGAGATCACCCTCGGTCAATCCCGCTTCGCGGCGGAAAAGAAAATCGGCGACCACCATGCCAAGCACGGCGTCGCCGAGAAATTCGAGACGTTCGTTGTCGTCGCCCGCAACGCTGCGGTGCGTGAGTGCACGGACCAGCAACGACGCGTCGCGGAAGCGGTAGCCCAGCCGGCGTTCGAAGCGGCCCGTTTCGTCCATCAGCTTCCTCTGAGCGCCACGCTGTGATCGAACGTCAGCAGGAACCAGAGATTGCCGGCAAACTTCGTCCGCGCTTCGTAATCAACCGAGAGCACCGTTCCCTTGTCGCGCTTGATGACGAAATCCTTTGCGGTGATGCGCGTGATGTTGTTCACGTCCAGCCGCTTCTGGATGGTGCTGCGCATGGAAACCGGCGTGGTCGACGCATTGGATTCGGCGGCAACGCTGTTCATGATCTTCACCACCGACTGGTATTCCAGGTACAACGGTGCGAGCTTCATGGCCATGATCGCGAAATATCCGATCACGGACAGCAAGATCACGTATCCCAGGAACGTCATGCCTTTCTGTCGTTCTTGCAGCAACATCACTGACCCCTCCGGTAGCATCTTTGAACATTCGTCATTCGATGACGGTTCCTATTCTTTCCCACTCCGGCCATTCGCCGACGTGCCAGTTCATCCAGATGAAGAACGCACGCCCGACCAGGTTTTCCTCCGGTACGAAACCCCACGAACGGCTGTCGTTCGAGTTGTCGCGGTTGTCGCCCATGACGAAGTAGTGTCCTTCCGGAACGACGATCGAGCCTTCGCGCGGATCGCGCCGCTCCGGCATCTTCAGGATGCGGTGCCATTCGCCCGCAAGGTGTTCCTCGTAGACCTCGGTCGGCAGGCCGTTTTCCGTGACGTGATCGCCGGTGCGCCGTTCATCCTGCACCTTGCCGTTCACGTACAGCCGCTTCTGATAATAGGCGATCTCGTCACCGGGAACACCGACGACACGCTTGATGTAATCCTGGCGCGGATCCTGCGGGTAACGGAACACGATCACGTCGCCGCGCTCCGGCAGCCCGAGCTCCAGCACTTTCGTTCCGGCGACCGGCAGGCGGATGCCGTAGGTGAACTTGTTGACGAGGATGAAATCGCCCTGCTCCAGCGTCGGCTCCATGGACGACGACGGGATGCGGAACGGTTCGGCGAGGAACGAGCGCAGCACGAAGATCACCAGGAATACCGGGAACAGCGAGCGCGCGTACTCGACGGCGACCGGCTCCTTCTCGATGCCGGCGCTGCGGCGCTGCGGCGCCCAGAACAGGACATCGAGCAGCCAGATGCCGCCCATCAGGACGATCATCACGAGGAAGAACAGCGAAAAATCCATTCTCATCATTTCACTCCGTCTACTTCTTGCCGACCTGGAGAACGGCGAGAAACGCTTCCTGCGGAATTTCCACGCGGCCCACCTGCTTCATGCGCTTCTTGCCCGCCTTCTGCTTTTCGAGAAGCTTGCGCTTGCGCGTGATGTCGCCGCCGTAGCATTTCGCGGTGACGTTCTTGCGCATCGCCTTCACGCTGCTGCGGGCAACGACCTGGTTGCCGATCGCGGCCTGCACTGCCACTTCGAACATCTGCCGCGGAATGAGTTCCTTCATCTTCTCCGCGAGATCGCGCCCGCGCGGGAAGGCCTGGTCCTTGTGCACGATGGAACTGAGCGCATCGACCTTCTCGCCGTTGATGAGCAGGTCGAGCTTGATCAGCGGCGCGCCCTCGAAATGCGAGAACTCGTAATCGAACGAGGCGAATCCGCGGCTGCACGATTTCAGGCGGTCGAAGAAATCCAGCACGACTTCGCTGAGCGGCAGGCGGTACGACAGCTGCACCTGCGAACCCGTGTAATGCATGCGCGTCTGCACGCCGCGCTTCTCGATGCACAGGTTGATCACGTTGCCGATGTAGTCCTGCGGCACGAGGATGTTCGCGGTGATGATCGGCTCGCGGATCTCGGCAATTCGGTTCGTGGGCGGAAGATTGGCGGGATTGTCCACCATCACCGTGCCGCCGTCGGTGGTCTGCACCTCGTAGATCACGGTCGGTGCGGTGGTGATGAGATCGATCTCGTATTCGCGTTCAAGGCGTTCCTGCACGATTTCCATGTGCAGCATGCCGAGGAAGCCGCAGCGGAAACCGAAGCCGAGCGCGTTCGACGATTCCGGCTCGAAGTGCAGCGCGGAGTCGTTGAGCTTGAGCTTTCTGAGCGCTTCGCGCAGGTCTTCGTAATCGTCCGCGCTGATCGGGAACAGTCCCGCGAACACGCGCGGCTGCACCTGCTTGAAGCCAGGCAGCGCTTCCGCGCACGGCCGGTCGGGATGCGTCAGCGTGTCGCCGACCGGTGCGCCATCGATGTCCTTGATACCCGCAATCACGAAACCGACTTCGCCCGCGTTGAGTTCTGCGCGTTCCGTCATCTTCGGCGTGAACCGTCCGACCTTCGTCACCGGGTGATCGCGGCCTGTCGACATGACGCGAATCTTTTCCCCGGGTTTGAGACGGCCATTGACGATACGCACCAGCGATACGACGCCAACGTAATTGTCGAACCACGAATCGACGATGGATGCCTGCAGCGGCGCATCCGGGTCGCCTTGCGGCGGCGGAATGCGCTGTACGATCTGCTCGAGCGCGGCGCGCACGTTCTCGCCGGTCTTCGCACTCATGCGCACGGCGTCCTTCGCCTCGATGCCGATGATGTCCTCGATCTGCGCGATGACGCGCTCCGGCTCCGCGGCCGGCAGGTCGATCTTGTTGAGCACGGGCACGACGGCGAGATCGAGGTCGATCGCGGTGTAGCAGTTCGCCACGCTCTGCGCTTCCACGCCCTGCGCGGCATCGACAACCAGCAGCGCGCCTTCGCAGGCTGCGAGCGAGCGCGAGACTTCGTAGGAGAAATCGACGTGTCCGGGCGTGTCGATGAAGTTCAGCAGGTAGCGCCTGCCGTCGTCCGCGGCGTATTCCAGCGATACGCTTTGCGCCTTGATGGTGATGCCGCGCTCGCGCTCGAGATCCATCGAGTCGAGCACCTGCGCTTCCATCTCGCGATCGCTGAGGCCGCCGCAGATCTGGATGAACCGGTCGGCGAGCGTGGACTTGCCGTGATCGATGTGCGCGATGATGGAAAAATTGCGGATGTGATCCATAAATCCTTGTTTTGACTGGCGCAAAGCGCGTCATTGTACCGTTCGCTGCGGGCTTTGGCAGCGCATTGCAGGGAAGAATCGTGGCGTCTAGCGCAGGTTCAGCGCATCGCGAACCGCATCCTCGTCGAGGCGTCCTTCGCAGATCACCTCGCCGTCGAACGCGAGGACGGGAATCCGCCAGCCCCAGGTTTCGCGGAGCGTGGCGTCGGTGTCGATGTCGATGACGTCCAGCGACACGTCTGCGTCCTTGAGCAGTGGTTGCAGGGCTGCCTGCATGTCTTCGCAGAGATGGCAGCCTGCACGGCTGTAGAGAACGAGGACGGTCATTTCCCGGGAACGCGCAGCGGCACGAAGACGGTGGTCGCGTTGCGCTGCACGAGCACCGCGACATGCCGGTCGTGCGGCAGGTCCGCGACGGCAGTGCGGAATCCGGCCTCGTTGGCGATCGGGTTGCGATCGATGCTGAGAATGACATCGCCCGCTCGCAGGCCGGCGTCATAGGCGGGACCGCGCGCCACTTCCTCGACGAGCACGCCGCCTTCCTCGATGCCGAGCGCCTCGCGTTCCGCGAACCGCAGATCACGCACCACGATGCCAAGACGTCCCTTGCCCGCGCCGGGCTCTACGGTCGCGACCGGCGTTGCTTCCACGGGCAACTCGCCAAGCGTCACCGCGATATGGCGCGGTTCGCCCTCGCGTATCACGGAAAGCTTCACCTCGCTGCCCGCGGCGGTGCTGCCGACCAGCGGCGGCAGTTCAGCCGCGGCGTAGACGGCGTGCGTGCCGAAGGCGAGGATGACGTCGCCGACGGCGAGCCCCGCGCGTTCGGCGGGACTGTCCGGCATTACCGAGCGCACCAGCGCGCCTTCGGGCCGGCTCATGCCGAAGGATTCGGCAAGCTCGCGCGTGACGTCCTGGATATCCACACCCAGCCAGCCGCGACTTACCCGGCCGCTGTCCCGCAGCTGTTCGGCAACGCTCATGGCCAGGTTGACGGGAATGGCGAAGGAAACGCCCATGAAGCCGCCGGTGCGGCTGTAGATCTGCGAATTGATGCCGATCACTTCGCCATCGAGGTTGAACAGCGGTCCGCCGGAGTTGCCGGGGTTGATGGCGACGTCGGTCTGGATGTAGGGAACGTAGCGCTCCGTACCGACGCTGCGGCCCTTCGCGCTCACGATGCCGGACGTTACGGAATAGTCGAAGCCGAACGGCGAGCCGATGGCGACCACCCATTCCCCCACCTTCAGTTCATCGGCGTTGCCGATCCTCGCAACCGGCAGGTCAGGCGCGTCGATCTTCAGCAGCGCAAGGTCGCTCGCCTGGTCCGCGCCGATGAGCTTCGCGCTCACCTGCCGCCGGTCCGCCAGCCGCACGATGATCTCGTCCGCACCGCGGATGACGTGGTAGTTGGTGAGAATTTCGCCGTCCTCGGAGATGATCACGCCGGAACCAAGCGAACTGGAATCGAACAATTCCGGCGCCGGCTCCGCCTGCGGCTCGGCGAACTGCTCGAACAGCTCGTCGAAAGGATGGGTTCCCGGTGTCCCGGACTCGGCCGCCGCGACGTCCAGCCGCTGCGTGGTGCTGATGTTCACGACGGTGGGGCTGACATTCTCGGCCAGCGTGACGAAATCCGGCAGGCCGTACGGCGCAGCCGGTTCGGCCGCGAATACCGGCGCGGACAGGAGCATGAGAATTATGAACAGGCGCATGGATGGGCAGGATGGCAAAAAGTGCCCGTATTGTCAGGCCTCGCGCGGTAGCGGACAAGGCTCGCATTCGGCGAGCCGCCGCAGGATGACCGGTTGCAGCGCGGCGTCGCCCGCAAGCCGTCCCGCACGGCGGTGCGCGAACCATGCGCCCGTGACGAGCCCCAAGATCGCGCCCGGCAGCGCACCGGCATCGCCGCCGATGGCGAGGTCGCCCGCCAGCGCGCCCAGCAGCAGCGCGGCAAGCGGCGCGCCGTAAAGCAGGATCGAGGCGTTCTGCACGGCCGCGGCGGACAGGCCGAGCAGCACGTGGTCGCCGGCGGCGAGGCTGCCGAAACCGCGCGGCACCGGGACGGGAAGTTCCTGTAACCGTCCCCGCAGCAGGCGCGCGAAAAGCCCGGCCCCGCACCCCTCGCCCGCCGCGCAGCGCGCGCAACCGGACTGGCTCTCGCAATGCACCCAGGCAACATGGTCCACGACGCGCAGCACGCGCGCACGTTCGGTGATCAGTTCTTCGGGATTGGGTGCGACCGGCTCGCGCACGGTTGCGGATCAGCGTTCGGCGAAAGCGACAGCTTCGCCGATTGCCTTGACGGTGGCTTCCGGCACTTCGCCGACGACGGTGACGTGGTGTTCGTTCAGGCGGATGCCGAACGCATTGACGGCGCCGATCCGCGAAAGTCCGTCGAGCGACGGCTTGCCCTCGGCGAGCGGTTCGGCGAACACCGACACGGACGCGAGTCCATCGGACAGCACCAGGTGCCAGGAAGGTTCCGCGGATTCGGGACGGGTTTCCGCGCTGACGATGCGATAGCCCGGCGGCAGTTCACCGAACTCCACGGGTGTGGCGCGCTCCGCGACGGCCTCGTCACCGCCGCCGCGCACATGCCAGGTGAAACCTTCGCTGGAAACAGCAGATTCGAGCAGCGCGTCGTCGATTTCCACGCCGATCTCGATTTCCGTGAACATCATCTTCTCGATCGGCTGGCCGCTGTCGTCGAGAAGCTCCGAGCGCAGCGGCAGCGCCGTCTCGTCATCGAGCCAGAGCTGGTAGCCGTAGCGAAACCCGTCGCGGGGCTTGATGGCGACCTGTTGCGCACTGCGCCCGGCAATACGGCCGTTGCCGAGCAGTTCGAACTCGTAATGCTTGCCGTTGCGCAGCGCGGCGAGCGGAATGCCGCGCGTCAGGGTGCCGCCGTCATGACGCTTCTCGACGAACACCGCCTTGTCGTCCGGCAGGATGCATTTGACTTCGTCCCTGTTGCGCAGCACTTCGCGCGCGCTGCCGTTCAACGAGACGAGGCGCTCGCGCGTGCCCTCGGGACCGACGCGGTGATAGACGAGCATGGTTTCCGCCTGCTCGCCATGGATGTAGACGAACGTGCCGCGGTAATTGATGGTCTCGAGCGCAGTTTCCATCTGCTCGAGCCAGGTATCCGGATCATCGCCGAAATGCGCATGCGCCGGCGTCACGGCGAAGGCGAGCGCGAAAAGCCAGGTCCGTCGCAGGATGGACATGTCAGTCCCGGTGCTCGGGATCGGTGGCTTCATGCTGATCGTCCGCGGTCTTGATCGGGCGGGAGTCGTGCGCGGCAAGCTGCACGTACGGCATCACGCCGCGCATCCGTGGACTGCCGGAATGCTCGCTGTGGTTGAGCAGGTAGCTGCGCAGCTGGTTCTGCAGTTCCTCCGAGCGAACGCCGGAAAAATCGACGGCCTGCGCGCGCCCCGGCAATGCAGCCACCGGCGCCCGGCCGCCGGACGTCACCACGACGTCGGCCGGGGCGTTGTCGCGCGGCATCTGCAGCGTGAATACCGCAAGCATCGCAACGGACGCCGCGACAACGAAACCGCCCACCGGTTGCAGCAGCTTCCGGATGGGCGATGCCGGAACATCACCGGGTGCGTTGTCGCGTTCGATGGCAGCCGACACGCCACCGGCAAGATTGCGGAAGCGCGCCGCCGGCAGCGAGCCGCGCATGGCTTCGCCGACGAGGTGGTAGCGCTCCCAGGCGTCACGCAGGGAAACGTCGCGCCCCATCCGCGCAAGCAGCAGTTCCGCTTCGCGGGAACCCAGCTCGTCGTCGGCGAGCGCCGATACCTGTTCAAGAAGCTTGTCGGTCATCATTCATTCCCGGTCCAGCAGCGGCTGCAGCCGGCTGGTAATGGCATCGCGCGCCCGGAATATCCGGGACCTCACCGTTCCGACAGGACAATCCATCGCCACTGCAATCTCCTCGTAGCTCATGCCTTCCAGCTCGCGCAGCACGATCGCCGTGCGCAGTTCCTCGGGCAGATCCTGTATCGCCGCTTCCACCGTTGCCTGGATCTCATCCGTCAGCAGCAGGCTCTCCGGCGTGGCCACTTCCTTGAGCCTTGCGTTCAGGTCGTACTGGTCAGGGTCCTGCAAGTCCATCTGCTGGTCAACCGGACGGCGCCCCTCCGCAACAAGGTGGTTCTTTGCGGTGTTGATCGCGATCCGGTAAAGCCAGGTGTAGAAAGCGCTGTCGCCACGAAATCTCGGCAGTGCACGGTATGCCTTGATGAAGGTTTCCTGTGCGATGTCGAGCGCCTCGGCCGGTTCGTAGACATATCGTGAAACGAGCTTCACGATCCTGTGCTGGTATTTGCGCACCAGCGTATCGAACGCCGCCTTGTCGCCCGCCTGCACACGCTCGACCAGCAGTTGATCCGCAGCTCTTGTCATGGTGCCGGACGCAGGCGATGCCCGCCGTTCAACGGGTAGACACGGGATGCGTGAAAAGGTTCGCGATGGCGCTTCATTTGCAGGTATATTTTCCGGCCTTCGCGGCCCCTGGGTGACGCGGGCGAAATCGGTGAAGCGCCGCATTGTAACAGCATGGAGTTGCACGCCGTGTACCTGATGGTCCGCTGCAACGGGAGCGATGAGAACTGACGCCGTGCAACAACCCGCGCCGCTCGATGTCCTGATTCTCGGTTCGGGAGCCGCGGGCCTGAGCCTCGCGCTGCGGCTGCCGAAATCGTTGCGCATCGGCATCGTCTCGAAAGGACCGCTCGACGCCGGCAGCACGAACTGGGCGCAGGGCGGCGTGTCCGCGGTTCTCGATGACACGGATTCCATCGATGCGCATGTAAACGACACGCTGAACGCCGGCGCCGGCCTGTGCGATCCCGCCGTCGTGCGTCACATGGCGATGCGCGGACCGGAAGTGATTCGCTGGCTCGTCGAGCGCGGCGTTTCGTTCACGCGCAACCCGGGCGGCGACGGCTTTCACCTGACGCGCGAAGGCGGACACAGTCACCGCCGTGTCATCCACGCGGAGGACGCAACCGGACGCGCCATCCAGGTCACGCTGGAATCGCTCGTGCGCGACGCGCCCAACGTCAAGATTCTCGAAGAACACATCGCCGTCGACCTCATCACCGCCGGCAAGCTCGGCGCACCGGAAGAGCGTGCGCTCGGCGCCTACCTGCTCGACATCCGCAACCAGCGCGTCATCACCCAGGCGGCGCGCCACGTCATACTCGCGACGGGCGGCGCAAGCCGCGCGTATCTCTATACATCGAATCCCGACGGTTCGACCGGCGACGGCATGGCGATGGCGTGGCGCGCGGGCTGCCGCATCGCGAACATGGAATTCATGCAGTTCCATCCGACGTGTCTCTATCACCCGAAGGCGCGAACCTTCCTGCTCACCGAAGCGCTGCGCGGCGAAGGTGCGCTGCTGCTGCTGCCGGACGGCACACGCTTCATGCCGGCATTCGATGAACGCGCGGAACTTGCACCGCGCGATATCGTTGCACGCGCCATCGACCATGAAATGAAACGGCTCGGCATCGATCACGTGCTGCTCGACATCTCGCACCAGCCGCGCGAATTCATTCTCGAACATTTCCCGAATGTGCATGCAAGATGCCTTGAGTACGGCTTCGATCTCGCGCGCGCACCGGTACCCGTCGTGCCCGCCGCGCATTACACCTGCGGCGGCGTGATCGTCGACATTGCAGGCCGTACCGATGTTCCTGGCCTCTACGCGATCGGCGAAGTCGCGCATACCGGCCTGCATGGCGCAAACCGCATGGCGTCCAACTCGCTGCTCGAGTGTCTCGTGCTCGCGGAAGGTGCAGCCGCAGACATCGCCGCACGCCGCACGGTTGCGGATGCAGCGCTGGAAATTCCCGACTGGGATGAAAGCCGCGTGACGGATTCCGACGAGGAAGTCGTCGTCTCGCACAACTGGGATGAGCTGCGCCGCTTCATGTGGGATTACGTCGGCATCGTGCGCACCGACAAGCGCCT
>CAZRFE010000037.1:0-23373 GCA_964599565.1 uncultured Gammaproteobacteria bacterium | reverse complement strand
CGGCCCGTGGATCGTGACGCTGAAGGGCGCCGTGATCCATGACAACGGCGGCTACGGCATGCTTGGCCACGGTCATGCGCCGCAGGCTGTGCTCGATGCCATGAACCAGCCGCACGTGATGGCGAACATCATGACCGCGTCGTTCAGCCAGCTTCGTTTCGCGAAGGCGCTGCGCAGGGAAATCGGCCAGCGTCGCAAGCAGGAGCCGTACGCGAAGTTCCTGTGCATGAACTCGGGCTCGGAAGCCGTCACTGTCGCCTGCCGCATCTCCGATGTGAACGCAAAGCTGATGACCGATCCGGGCGGACGTCACGCCGGCAAGACGATAAAGAAGCTCGCGCTCACCGGCGGTTTCCACGGCCGCACCGATCGTCCCGCGCAGTTCTCCGATTCCTCGCGCAAGACCTACCTGCAGCACCTTGCAAGCTTCCGCGGCCGCGACGATCTCGTCACCGTCGCACCGAACGATCCTGACGGATTGAAGAAGGCGTTCGCGGACGCCGAGAAGAACAATGTGTTCTTCGAGACCGTGTTCATGGAACCCGTGATGGGCGAAGGCAATCCCGGCATGGCCGTGACGCCTGCGTTCTACGCGCTCGCGCGCGAACTGTCGGCACAGCATGGCGCGCTCCTGATGATGGATTCCATCCAGGCGGGACTCCGCACCGCGGGCTATCTCTCCATCACCGATTATCCAGGTTTCGAGAATCTCGAAGGTCCGGACATGGAGACGTACTCCAAGGCGCTGAACGCCGGCCAGTATCCGCTCTCCGTGCTCGCCATGAACGACCACGCCGCATCGCTGTACCGCAAGGGCATCTACGGCAACACCATGACCGCGAACCCGCGCGCGCTGGATGTCGGCGTTGCGGTGCTTGACGCCGTCACGCCGGAACTGCGCGAGAACATCGTCGCGCGCGGCCATGAGTTCATCGAGAAATTCGAGAAGCTCGCGAAGGAACTCGGCGGCCGCATCACGAAAGTGCAAGGCACCGGCCTGCTCTTCTCGTGCGAACTTGATGCGCGCTACAAGTGCTACGGCGAGAACAGCACCGAGGAATACATGCGCATGCAGGGCGTGGGCGTGATCCACGGCGGCGCGAACTCGCTGCGCTTCACGCCGCACTTCGCGATCACCTCGGAAGAAGTCGATCTCATTGTCGAGGCAACGCGCGATGCGCTGCTGAACGGCCCGAACGCGCAGGCCGAACCGAAACGCGTATCCGCGTAAGCACCGGCGTTGCCAGGAACGAAAGCCCCGCCTGCGCGGGGCTTTTTTCTTTCCGGCGCCTGCAGGATTCCAGTCACTGCAGCGGCAGGTAGACGTCCGTGAGCATCTCGTGTTCCGGTACGTCCGGAAACAGCGTGATGCGGTGAAAGAAGATGGGAAAGTCGCGCAACTCGTGGCCGCTTGCGGGCAGCCACTCGCCGTACAGGCAGCGCACTGTCCGGTCGATGTTGCTGTCCGAGCCGCGATGCCGCAGCACCGCGCAACGGCCCGCGGGTATGCGCGCGCTCACGACGCCGAACTCATTTGCATCTACCCCGCCTTTCACTGTTGCCGCGATACCGAACCGGTACTCATCGGCGGGCGTTGCTTCCGCGTCGTCGTAGACGATGTTCCAGGTGTCGCTGTTGCGCGGCGAAGGTCCGAAACGCTTGCGCCATTCGATGAAACGGCGCACGGACTGCGGCACCGATTCGGGCGGACCGCGGTGTTCAAGCAGCGCAATTGCCGTTTCGGGGAACGGCACGATGCGCACGTCGCTTTCGATGTCCTGCATGAATTTTCTCCTGTGGCTGATGACGCTCAAGGCCTGATGCCACAGGTCCCATGCCGGCGCTTCGCGAAATGCGGATGGCGTTTGCCCGAACACGTTTCGAAACGCGCGCGTGAATGTTTCCGGCCGCTCGTACCCGGCCTCAAGCGCTATGTCGGTGATGCTGCGCCCGATGCGAAACGCAAGCTGGTGGCCGGCACGGCGCAGTCGCAACAGCTGCGTGTAACGCCCGACACTGATCCCGACATGCGCCGAGAACTGGCGATGAAAATGAAACCGTGAAAAATGCGCCACCCGGCTCAGGCGCTCAAGATCGAGGTTCTCCGACAGATGCGCATCGATATGCTCAAGCACGCGATCGAAGCGCTGGCGGTAACTGCGGCGGGTGGCGTCATTCATGCGAATCCTCCTGTGGCAACGCCATCCTGCAATCCCGCAGCCGGATCCGCCTGACATTCCTTGCTGGATGCATCAGCGCAGCGCGTGCAATGACTTGCGCGCGTCGTCGTTCTCCGGATCAAGCTGCAGCGCCTTTTCGTACGCCGCGCGCGCCGCATCCTTGTTGCCGGCATGCTGCTCGATCATCCCGAGCCGCCACCATGCCGGGGACGGCGGAATGTCGAGCGTGCCATCGCGCTCGACGAGCGCGATATAGCGCCGCATCGCTTCCCTGCCTTCATCGAGAAACCGGCCGGACAATGCGGCCGTGCGACCGAGCTGGTAGATCATCACCGGGTTCGCACCATCACGCGCCGCGTATTCCTTGAGGATTGCAAACGCGTCATCAAAGCGCTCTTCCTGCTGGTAGAACATGCCGAGCGCGAGCGCCGCGTCGGTCCACTCGGGATGTTCCGCGAGCGCATCGCGCAGGAGCGCGATCGCTTCGTCTTCATCGCCGTCGGCCATGCGATTGTTCGCGAGCATGAGCAGTCCGCGCAGCGGATCGCGCGTGCGGACAAACGCCGCCTGTTCATCCGCGATGTCCATGTCGCCGCCGGCAATCCACGGCGCAGCACGGTGAAATGAAGCAAGCGCCTGGCGCGCATCGAGATTCTCCGGATCAAGCCCGATCGCCTTTTCCAGGTACGCCACACCCCTCTTTGCATCGCCAAGCGAACTCGCTTGCCCGGCGCGCGCGAGAAACGCACGGCCAAGCCACGTATGCACAACGGTGTTTTCCGGAACCTGGTTCGCCGCTGCATTGAAATGCGTCATGGCGACATCGATCTCGCCTGCGGCAAGACTCGCGCGGCCAAGATGAATCCGCGCCTGCCAGCAATCCGGTTCGACCGCAAGCGCCGCCGCGATCGCATCGACGTCCAGTGTGCGGAACGCAGCCTCCACCGGCGGCACCCCCGCACACATCGCACCTGCCAGCAGCAATACGTTCAGCAACATCAGCGTCTCCACGAGTGAGTGAAACTGTCGCGACTCTAACGCAACGCGCTGGCAGGCAATGCGCCTGCGCAACTTTTCACTTGGTTCTCCACGGATCTGCTCTACGCGACGGCCTTTCGTCGCGGCAGGCCATTGGCGTACCTGCGTTCGAGCCATGCCGACGCGGCGAAGCCGATCACCACGGGCAACAGCCACGGCAGCATGCCGGCGATGCCGTCGATGGTTGCATACGCAGGCCACAGGCGACGCAGGCCGAACGCACCGAAGGCGACGTGCGTGGCGATGCCGCCGCCGATCATTCCGCCAAGGTGTTCGTGCAGCCACCAGTTCGTGTCATGTTCCGTTGCGCGAAATTTCCGCAACATGCGGAAACCGAGAAACGGCCCGATGACGCCGAAGAAGAACAGCAGCCACACCTGGAAATGCCAGCCGAGTGCGATGACGGTGGCGCCGCTCAGGAACATGAACACCGCCGTCGCTGCGTAGACCTTGCCGAAATAGCGCGCCGGCGAACGCTTGAGCCTGAGCGCGAACCAGGCCGTGCCGGCGGACATGGCGGTAATGACCGCGATGTACAGCAGGAACACCGCGAACACCCAGCGGCCTTCCGCAAGGAAACGGAACGCCAGCGGCACGCCGGTGACGATCACGACGAGCATTGCGAGCAGAAACAGCTTTCCCGCAGCACGGTGCACGCGGCTGCCCTTGCGCACGACAGCGGGAATCCAGAACAGCGGCAGCGCGGCAAGGCCGCAGGCCAGGTGCGCATGAAGCACGGCCTTGTAGACGATTTCGTTCATCGCTTTTTCTCCTTCTGCATGGCGCGCGCATGCAGTTGCGCCAGCGCGTTGTCCGCCCATTCCACCAGGGCGCGCGTCTTGCGCAGTCCCATGTCCAGTGTCAGCCAGGCGTGGAAGTCCTCGTCGTCCAGGGCATCGGGAAAGCCTGGACCTGTTCCAGTCTTCCAGCCCTGCTCGATGGCATCGAGCGCTTCCAGCCGCACGATGAGTTCCTCGCGCAGCGTCGTGAAGAATTCCTCGCTGGCCGCGGCATCACGCAGGCCGCCGAGAAAGAACACCTGCGCGAGGTATGCGAATTTCTCGCTGCCGAATACCGGTCCTTCGCGCAACCAGCGCTCGAGTTCCTTCGCACCGGTGCCGGTGCGCCGGTAGACCTTCCGGTCAGGTCCGCGCCCGGAGCGTTCCATGCGGCTTGTCAGCAGGCCGTTCTTCTCCAGCTTGCCGAGCGCGCGATAGATCTGCGCAAGGTCCGCGGACCAGAAATGGTTGAACACCTGCTCGAAACGCTGCTTGACGTCGTAACCGGCGGCCGGCTCGCGCAGGATGCCGAGCAGAATGTGTTCCAGGCTCACGGCTTGAACACCATCACGGCGAGCGCGAGGTACGGTGCAAGCGTGGCGGCCGTGCCGGCAACCATCCAGCGGCGGGACAGTTCAGCGTAGGCCCGCGCGTCGAACGGCGCCGTCTGCGCGGTCTCCAGGAGCTGCCGCTGCACCGGTTCGACGGCCAGCTTGAAGAGCGCCGCCGACAGCAGGAACAGCGCGAGCCCCAGCCAGATCCAGGCCGTCGCGAAAAACGCGTAGCCGCCGACCCAGACGAGGCCGATGCCGGTCAGCAGGATCACGGTGGCGCCGGTCTGCGTGAAGATGCGATCGGCGCGCAGAATGCCGCGCAAGGCATAGGCCATCAGACGCGGTTCGCCGCTCGCGTCCGCATGCAGCTTCCACAGCACGCCGACAGTGATGTTGCCGAGGAAGATGACGACGGCAACGATGTGCAGGGTCTTGAGCGAGAGGTACAGCATGCTGGTCTCCTATATGCATTTGCATATAGTTCTATATGACAACGCATATAGTTACAAGCTTTTCTGCCCTGCCTGCCCCTCGTTGCGCAAATCGAGTACCCTGAGCGCCTTTTCCCGCCCGTCTTTTCCAAGGAGCCGCCATGGACGCCGCGAAGGTCCAGCAATTCGTGAATCAGCTCTGGGATGACTCGATCATTCCGCAACTCGTTGAATACGTGAAGATTCCGAACAAGTCGCCGAACTTCGACCCGGACTGGGCGAAGCACGGCTACATGGACCAGGCCGTGAACCTCGCACTGGACTGGGTGAAGTCCCAGCCCGTGAAAGGCATGCGCGCGGAAATCGTCAGGCTCGGTGATTTCACGCCGATCCTGTTCGTGGAAATCGACGCCTTCGGTGGTGCGGCCAGCGACGCCGACGATCCGATTCTTCTTTATGGACACCTCGACAAGCAGCCGGAATTCACCGGCTGGGAGGAAGGTCTCGGCCCGTGGACGCCCGTCATCCGCGGTGACCGGCTCTACGGACGCGGCGGTGCGGATGACGGCTACGCGGTGTTCGGTTCGCTCGCCGCGATCCGCGCGCTGCAGGAGCAGAACCTTCCGCACCGGCGCTGCGCGCTCGTCATCGAGTGCTGCGAGGAATCCAACTCCGTCGGCCTGCCCGAATACATCGACCACCTGAAGGATCGCATCGGCACCCCTTCGCTCGTCGTGTGTCTTGATGCGGGCTGCGGCAACTACGACCAGCTGTGGGTGACGACCACGCTTCGCGGCAACATCGTCGGCACGCTGCGCGCCGACGTGCTCGACGAAGGCGTGCATTCCGGCATGGCGAGCGGCATCACCGCGTCGTCGTTCCGCGTGCTGCGCGAACTGCTCGACCGCGTGGAAGACACCGCGACCGGCGAGATCAGGGTCGCGGAACTGAACGCGGACGTGCCCGAGCATCGCAAGGTCGAAGCGCGGCATGCCGCGAAGGTGCTCGGCGAACACGCCAACCACGACCTGCCGTTCGTGGACGGCATGCAACCGATGTCGAGCGACGCCTACGAACTCGTGCTCAACAACACCTGGCGGCCCATGCTTGCGGTAACGGGGCAGGAAGGCATGCCCGAACTCGCCATGGCCGGCAACACCATGCGTCCCTACACCTCGCTGAAGCTTTCCTTCCGCACGCCGCCGACGGTGGACGCGGGCAAGGCCGCAAAGGCGATCGAGAAGGTCATCAACGCAAAGCCCGCGCTGTACGGTGCGAAAGCAACGTTCACAACGGGTTCTGCCGCAAGCGGCTGGGACGCGCCCGCGGTTGCGCCGTGGCTGCATGAATCCATGAACAAGGCATCACGCGAATACTTCGGCAAGGACGTCGTCTACTGGGGCATGGGTGGCTCCATTCCCTTCATGGGCATGCTCGCCGAGAAATTCCCCGAATCGCAGTTCATCGTCACAGGCCTGCTCGGCCCGAAGTCGAACGCCCACGGACCGAACGAGTTCCTGCACATACCGATGGGAAAGAAGCTGACGATGTGCGTGGCGAATGTCATCGCGGATCATTACGGAAGAAAGTGACGCAATGCTTGATGAAAAAGCCGCGACGGGAGCGCGGCTTTTTCATTGCCCGGCTTTCACGGCTTCGCGCGGCGCGCGTTCGCCTTGCCCTTCTTCGGTTTCGGCTCCGGCAGTTCCTTCGCCGTTGCGCGCAGCAGCGCGCGCAGGAATTCCGTGTCTTCGAGCTGCTCGTCGACCAGGAACGCAGGCTTCGCACCGGGATACGGCGGCGATTCGACCGGCGTACCGATGAGTTTCCTTCCCGCCGCGGTCGGCTTCACGAACAGCTGGTTGTCGCACACGAGTGCCACGACCTTGCCATCGAGATACAGCGCGTATTCGCCGAACATCCGGCGCGACGAAATGCCGCGCAGCCCCGCGAGCTGATCGATGATGTAGTCGATGAAACCTGCGTCTGTCGCCATCCTGGAAGCCTGCACGAAACCTGGAAGACGAGAGGATAGTTCACGCCCGCGTGATCCGGCATGCGAAACATCCATACGTCGGGAAACGCGCATCCACGAAATCGATCTCGTCCAGCGCGAGGAACCGCTCGAGCACATCCGTTGCCGTTTCCCTCTCCACGAGCGCGGCATCGAAGATCGCGCCGTCCCTGTCGTAGGCACGCAGCACGAACTGCTGCCTGAAGTACGTACTCGTGTCGCTCGATACCGGCAACAACGCATCCCTGCGCACGGTTTCACCGGATGCATTCGCGAGCACGAACACCGGGCCGAATTCCTTGTACGGTCCGCTGCGCGCGAACGGCGAAAAACTCGCGAGTATCAGCTCCTCGCCGGGATGCGCACGGCGAAGCACGTCGCGGCATGGCTCGCCGCCCCTGGCACGCATCCGCCGAACGGGTTGTCCCTGGTCATCGAGACCGACCTCGCGAACACGGTGCAGGAAATCTTCGGGAACCGGTTGCAGATGAATGTTCAATGTCTTGCCTCCCGTTGATGAATGGAGGCGAACTATAGAAAGCGCGCGCGCCGCCGTCTGGCTGTTTTCGGACATGGCAGCGGCGCTTGCGCTCAGAACGCGCTGAGAGGACAAAGCGCGAGCAGCAGCGCGCCTGCCTGTCCATTGAAGCCGTAGTAGCCGCGATTGGCGGCATTCACGCGCTGAAAGCCAAGGCCGTGTCCGCCAAAACTCCATTCCATGTCCCCGGCGAGAAAATTCGCTTGCGCGAACTGCTCGACGGTGTACCACGGCAGGCCTGCGCCTCTCATGAACACGCCGGCGAGACAGTCCGCCTGCAGTTCCGCGGCAGTGCCAGTGACGTTGCCCTGGATCATGTGGCCCCACTCGTGCGCGAGAATGCCGGTGGCGGCCCATGAGCCATGCTGCATGGCCATCTCGTCAAGCCATGACTGGTCTGCCCAGACAATACCGTTGGCACGGTCCGCGTACGCGTTGTTCGACCCGGCCGGTATCTGGCATATCGGAATCTGCGTTCCCCAGAATCCGTTGAGCGCGATCAGATCATCGTAGGCGTGATCGACAGGAACGCATGGCATTGTTGCGGCGGTCGATGCGACCGGAATCTGCGACGCGGCGATGGCAATCAAGGAAATCGCGATCGTTTTCATGGCTCCCCCCGTTGTTGATGGACCCGCAGGCGCCGCGATGACGCGACGTTCGAATCCGTTTCGCGCCTGCCACATGAATCTAGACCGTGTACGTGAGCGCGTCCTGTAGGAAAATGCTGAATCGCATGTCAGATGTATCATGGCCCCGTTCCAGTCGACGCCGCCGGCAACCGCTCCATCGGGAACAATGCCTGCACGATCACGTCCAACACCCGATACGCAACACCGCCCCGCAAAATGAAGGAAGGAAACCATGCGCCTCATCGTTCTTGCACTTGCCTGCCTGCTTGTCACTGCCGTCAACGCCGGTGACCGCCTGCCGCATACCGTCATACCGGTGCACTACGCGCTGCATTTCGCGCCGGATCTTGAAGCCGGCCGCTTCAAGGGCACCGTCGACGTGGATATCAGCCTGCAGGTGCCGGCAAGACGCATCGTGATGCACGCCGCGGACCTCGACATCCAACATGCTGTGCTTCGCAATGACGCCGGCGAGTTCAAGGCGTCGATTCATCCCGACGCTGCCGCGGAACAGGTTGCATTCACGTTCGATCGCGACATCGCGCCCGGCTCCGTCACGCTGCACATCGTGTACGAAGGCCCGCTGCGCAATGACCAGCGCGGCTGGTACCGCGGCGAAATGTTCGGCCGCGATTACCTTGCCACGCACATGGAGCCGACGGACGCGCGGCGCATGTTCCCCGCCTTCGACGAACCGCTGTACAAGGCGACGTATGCGATCAGCGTTGTTGTTCCGAAGGGAATGACGGCGATTTCAAATGGCGCGCTGCTCACCGATACGCCGGTGAAGGCCGGCGATTCGCACCTGATGAAATTCGCGACCGTGGGACGCATGCCGAGCTATCTCGTGGCGCTCGTCGTCGGGCACTTCGAATGCATCGGCGATCGTGCCGGCGATACGCCGGTGCGCGTGTGCGCCGCGCCCGAGCAGGTGGAGCAGGCGCCGTTCGCGCTGCGCATCGCGAAGGAATCCCTGCTCTGGCAGGAGGAATACTTCGGCATCGAGTACCCCTACGGGAAGCTGGATCACATCGCGATCCCGGATTTCGCGATCGGCGCGATGGAAAACGTCGGCGCGATCATCTATCGCAGCCGCTACCTGCTTGCGGACGAAGCGCGCGTGCCGGCGAGCGCACTGCGCGGTATCGCCGGCATCATCGCGCACGAGACATCGCACCAGTGGTTCGGCAACCTGGTGTCGCTCAAGTGGTGGGATGACACCTGGCTGAAGGAAGGTTTCGCAAGCTGGCTGGAAGACGGGACGCTGCTCGACGCGCATCCGGAATGGCGGATCGAGAACAATTACGCGGCAACGCGCCGCGGCGCGCTCAACGCCGACTCGCGTGCATCGGTGCCGGCAGTGCGCCGCGATGTGAAGAGCACGCGCGATATCCGCAGCGCATTCGACGCGCTTTCCTATGCAAAGGCCGCCGCCGTCATCCGCATGCTCGAAGTGCATGCCGGCGAAGAAGAATTCCGCGAGGCGGTGCGCGATTACTTCCGGAAGAACAGCTGGGGCAACGCGACGATGGCGGATTTTCTCGCGGCACTCGATGGTGCGGGTGATATCTATCCTCGCGCGCTGAAGGCTTACACGAGCCGTCCGGGCGTGCCGCTGATCGAGGTCGAGTCGCGCTGCGAAGATGACACGCGGCATGTCACGCTTCGCCAGCAGCGCCTCGGCGTGGAAGATGAAACGGCGCCGTGGCCGATTCCGCTCTGCCTTGCGAATGGCGACAAGCGGCAGTGCCTTGCATTCGAAACGCGCGAGACGGAAGTCGTGCTGCCCGGCTGCGACGGCGCACTGTTCGCGAACGCGGGCGGTGCGGGCTACTACGTCACGGAGCATGACACGGACATCCTGCAGCAACTGCGCGCGCAGCTTTACACGCAGATGAACAGCATCGAGCGCCAGACGCTGTTCAATGATGAATGGCTGCTTGTGCAGCAGGGCCGGCGCGACGCAGGCGACCTGCTCCGTCTCTATGCCGAGGTGCGCCCTGCCGAGGACGGCGAACTTGTCGGTGTCGTCGACGAACCACTCGAATACATCGCGCGCGCCGCCGTGGCCGATGGCGACCGGGAACGCTTTGCGAAGTACGTCCGCGACACCTATGCGGATGCGGCCATGACGCTCGGCTGGAAACCGCAGGCCGGTGACGATGAATCGCGGCTCGAGGCGCGACGCCGCGCATGGAGCATGCTTGGCGAACTTGGCAACGACGCACGCGCCGTGCAGGAAGCGACAGCCATGACACGCGCCTGGCTCGACGGTGCGGACGTCGATCCAACGATGCTTCCCGTTGCAATCCAGGTCGCCGGCGTGCACGGCGACAGCGCATTGCACGTGAGCGCGCTCTCGGCGCTCGACGGCGAGGAAGACCCGCAGCGCGTGTCACGCCTGCTGAGCCTGCTCAGCGCGTTCGCGAATCCTGAGCTCGTCGAGGCGACACTTCGCGCTTCCCTGACGGATGCCGTGCGACCGAACGAGACGCTGCGCCTGATCGCAGGCGCAAGCCACGCGAACGCGGAATCCGCGGCGCTCGGCTGGCGATTCGTGCAAGCAAACACCGACGCGATACTTGCAAAGATTCCCGCCGGGCACAGGCCGTCCGTCGTGCTGCTCGCCGCCGGTCGCTGCGACGCCGGTGCCATCAAGGAAGCCGAGAATCTTGCGCGGCGATACCCGCCGGCAGCGGATGAAACCAAGCTCGCGATCGTGCGTGATGAAGTAAGACGCTGCATCGCGTTCAGGAAACGCCACGCGAACGACGTTCACGACTTTCTCGCACGCTGAAGGCTTCGACCTGCCGGCGGACGGAGCGTCCGCCGGCAATGGACATATCGCTTTCCGTCCTGCTCCGCCGTGGGAATCGGCCCTGACTGCGCGTATACTTCCCGCTCGCCAGTCACGCTCAAGCGGAGGCGACATCTCGTGGAGCTCGATCCCGTCTTTCTTTCCCGCGCGCAGTTTGCTTTCACCATCAGTTTTCACATTCTCTTTCCCACGCTGACCATCGGCCTTGGTTCATACATCGCGTTTCTCGAAGCGCGCTGGCTGATGACGAAGAACGATCTCCACCTGCGCCACGCGAAGTTCTGGTCGAAGATCTTCGCGCTGTCGTTCGGCATGGGCGTCGTCACCGGCATCGTGCTCTCCTACGAGATCGGCACGAACTTCGCGCCGTTCGCGGCTGCGACAGGCAACGTGCTGGGTCCGCTGCTGAGTTACGAAGTGCTCACCGCATTCTTTCTTGAAGCGGGATTCCTGGGCGTGATGCTGTTCGGCTGGAACCGCGTCGGGCCGCGCATGCATTTCATCGCCACGCTTGCCGTCGCGACAGGCACGCTGATTTCCTCGTTCTGGATTCTTTCCGCGAATTCATGGATGCAGACACCTGCCGGCGCGGAGCTGCGCGACGGCGTGTTCTACCCGCTCGACTGGTGGGCGATCGTCTTCAATCCATCGTTCCCCTACCGTCTCGTGCACATGGTGCTCGCGGCATTCCTTACAACCGCCGTTTTCGTTTCCGGCGTCTCCGCGATCTGCATCCTGAAGAACCGGTCGCGCGAATTCTTCGCGCACAGCCTCACGTACGGCGTATTCACCGTCGCATTGCTCGCACCGCTGCAGATCATCGCCGGCGACATGCACGGGCTGAACACGTTCGAGCATCAGCCGTTGAAGGTCGCGGCGATGGAAGGCAACTGGGAACGCCGCGCGAATGCGCCGCTGCTGCTGTTTGCGATTCCCGACCAGGAAGCGGCGAAGAATCATTTCGAGATCGGCATTCCCGGCGGCGCAAGCTGGATACTCACGCACACCGCGGACGGCGAAATCCCGGGCCTTGATGAAGTTCCGCCGGAAGACCGGCCGTACGTGCCGACCGTGTTCTTCGCGTTTCGCATCATGGTCGGCATCGGCCTCCTGTTTCTCTTCGCAGGCTTCGCCGGCGCCATCCAGGCATGGCGCGGACGGTTGCTGGATTCGACGAAACTGCTCTGCACATTCGCGTTCATGACACCGCTTGGTTTCATCGCCGTGCTCGCCGGCTGGTGGGTGACGGAAGTCGGGCGCCAGCCGTGGACGGTGCACGGGCTGATGCGCACGCGCGACAGCGTTTCCGCGATCACCGGCGGCGAAGTCGGCATGTCGCTCGGCGTGTTCGTGCTGCTGTACACGCTGCTGTTCGGCGCGTGGCTTTATTACCTGGTGAAAGTCATTCGCACGCCGGACAGGTCGGCGATTCATGAAGGCGAACCGGGCGCACCAGCGCGCCCCGCGTTCATCGCGCCCGGCGAGGAGCAATAACATGGAACTCACGCTTGCATGGGCCGCCATCATCGCCTTCGGTGTCGTGATCTACGTGCTGCTCGACGGTTTCGATCTCGGCGTCGGCATCCTGTTTCCGTTCGCGCGCTCGCACGATGACCGCGACGTGATGATGAATTCGATCGCACCAGTATGGGACGGCAACGAGACCTGGCTTGTGCTCGGCGGCGCGGGATTGTTCGGTGCGTTTCCTGCCGCCTACGCCATCCTGCTGTCGGGACTCTACATACCGCTGATGCTGATGCTGTTCGCGCTGATTCTCCGCGGCGTTGCATTCGAGTTCCGCTTCAAGGCGCACAGCAGCCGCTATCTCTGGGACATTTCCTTTACCACGGGTTCGATGCTCGCCGCGTTCACGCAGGGTGTTGTCGTCGGCGCTGTCGTGCAGGGCATTCCGGAAAACGTCACACCGTTTCACTGGCTCACGCCCTTCTCCCTGTTCACCGGTGTGGCCGTCGTGTGCGGCTATGCGCTGCAGGGCGCGACATGGCTGGTGATGAAAACGGAAAACGCGTTGCAGGAGTGGGCCATCGGGAAATCGAAACTTTTGTTGCCGCTGCTGCTGCTGTGCGTCGGCGCCGTCAGCCTGTGGACGCCGTTCGTCGAGCCGCGCATCGCCGAGCGCTGGTTCTCGCTGCCGAATTTCTATTTTCTCTCGCAGGTGCCGCTGCTCACGCTGATCGTCGCCGGCGCACTCTGGTACACGCTCAAGCGCCGCCGCAGCGACCGCCTGCCGTTCGTGTTCGGCGTGGTGCTGTTCCTGCTTGCGTACGCGGGGCTTGCGATCAGCGTCTGGCCGTATCTCGTTCCATGGCGGCTGACGCTCTGGGATGCAGCCGCTGCGGAATCCGCGCAGATCTTCCTGCTTGTCGGCACGCTGATCGTCATGCCGTTCGTGATCGGCTACACGGCGCTCGGCTACCGCGTGTTTCGCGGCAAGGTGCGAAGCGATGCGGGATACCATTGAGACGTGACCGGCGGGACTGAAAACGAATCGTCGAGGAAACCGCGACGGTGGCTGTGGTTCGTCGGGCTGTACGCCGCGTCGTTGATCGCGTTCACGATCATCGTCCACTTCCTGCGTTGGCTGATTCTCTGAGCAACAAAAAAAAGCCGGGCAAGCCCGGCTTTCGCTGTCGTTTCCCATCTGCCATCCGCTCAGCGCTGCGGGCGCGTTTCCTCTTCCGCCTGCTGCGCGAGCGCGCGTATCTCGCGCCATGTCGCATCGAACGCCTGCGGATAATCCTCGCCCGCGGGTCCGAACGTTTCCACGAGTTCCTGCAGCATCAGCGTTTCGGACGGTTTGCCCTTGGTGAACCGCCCATGCTCAGTGAACACCAGGTAACCGTCCGTGCGCACATCGCGCGCGAGACTGCGCACCACCGCGAGCCGGTCGTGCAGTCCCGGCTGCGGATTGCGGAACGTGTGCCGGCGACGGCCGTTCATCACCACCCATTCCGCCATCTTGTCCGCGCCGAACAGCGTACCGGGAATGTCCTTGATGTCGAGCACGACAAGGCCGCGACTGGTGAGCAGCAGCACATCGACATGGATGTGTCCGCCCATGCCGTCCGGCAGATGAATGTCCTGCAGCCGGTCGTGCGAGATGCGGGCGAGCGTACGCTGGATGCGCTGCTGCATGCTGCCGCGGTGCCTGACGTAGATGCCGATGCCGGCAAGCAGCACGAAAAGCGCGCCGCCCGCGATCAGCCATGCCTGGGGAGAAATGCTGGAAAGAGTCACTGTCGAAGTCCGTCTGCTACTCGGTCCCGTGGCGCGTCATTCTACCTCATTGGCGGCGTCGATTGTCCGCCGCAGCGCGCGAAGGTGCCGCTGCGCACGCAATGCATCGAACGTGTAAAGCGCAAGCGCGAACCAGATGAGGCCGAACGTGAGCGCGTGCGTGGCCGTGAACACCTCGCCATAGACGAGCACCGCAAGCACGAGCTGCACCGTCGGTGCGATGTACTGGAACATTCCCATCGTCGAAAGCCGCAGCCGCTTCGCGCCGTTCGTGAACCACAGCAACGGCAGCGCCGTGACGAGACTCGCTGCCACGAGCATCAGGTCCGTGTAGCGATCGATCCGCCCGAAGCTGCCCTCGCCCTGCACGTCGAGCCAGGCGAGAAACAAAAGCGCCAGCGGCGCGACCAGCAACGTTTCCACGAACAGGCCGAGCAGCGGCGGCACGGGTGCGGCCTTGCGCACGAGTCCGTAGGTACCGAAGGAAAACGCGAGAAACAGCGACAGCCACGGCACCGCGCCGAGGTTCAACGCCATGTTCAGCGTTCCCGCACCCGCAAGCGCAATCGCGAACCACTGCCACGGCCGCAGCGTTTCCTGCAGGAACGCCATGCCGAGAAACACGCTCACGAGTGGATTGATGTAATAGCCGAGGCTCGCCTCCAGTATCCGGCCCGACTGCACTGCGTAGATGTATACGCCCCAGTTCGCGGAAATCACGATGGCGGAGACGAGCAGCCAGCGCAGGCGCGAGAAATCGCGCAGCACATCCACGAGTTCGCGAAGCTTGCGGCGCAGGCCGAGCAGCAGCGCGAGAAAGACTGCCGACCACACGACGCGATGCCCGAGCACATCCAGCGCGGATACGTAACCGATGGCCTTGAAATAGATCGGCGTGAAGCCCCACAGGCCATACGCCAGCAACGCGTAAACGACGCCGACGGCCGCTTCGCGGTTGTCCTGCTGCATCGGAATTCCTTCGATTGGAGAGCAAACGATCAGGGAGCGCAGAGAATACGTCGCTCCCGGGGCGAACCCAAGAAAACTTCCGCGGGCTACTGCCGGGAATGTGCAGACCCGCACGGAATTGGCAACCTGGGCCTTCCCGATGTGTGCGGTTTGTTCCCATAATCATAAAAATATGTTAGTTCATTGCCGTAATATCGAATCGCGGCGGAAGAACTGATGAAAAACAGCCGGCTGTTCGTACTGCTGCTGGGAAGCGGACTGTTTCCATTCTGCTGCCAGGCTTCTGCAATGTTCGCCGGCAACGGCGATTTCACAGCGCTGAGCCTGGAAGAACTGGCGAACCTCGAGATCAGCACAGTCTCGCGCAAGACTGAACCGCTCACTTCCGCCGCCGCTTCCGTTTACGTGATCAGTGCAGACGCCATCCGGCAGCACGGCATCACCACGCTGCCCGAAGCCCTTCGCCTCGCCCCCAACCTGCAGGTCGCCCGTTCCAGTGCCAGCGCGTGGGCCATCACGGCGCGCGGTTTCAACACCACGGCGTCGAACAAGCTGATGGTGCTGGTCGACGGGCGGCCGATATACACGCCGCTTTACTCGGGCGTCTGGTGGGATGCCCACGACGTGTACCTGCCGGACGTGGAACGCATCGAGGTGATCAGCGGACCCAACGCCACCACATGGGGCAGCAACGCGGTCAACGGCGTGATCAACATCGTCACCCGCGACGCGGCGACGACACAGGGCGTGGACGCCAGCGCAAGTGTCGGCGACGAAGATGTCTACCAGGTGCGATACGGCGGCGCTACCGCAGGCGGCGCGAGCTATCGCGTGTATGGCAAGCATTACGCTGCCGATGCAACCGCGAACGGCGCCGGCATGAGCCTCGAAGACGACGCGAACCGCAACCGGGCCGGTTTTCGCGTGGACCTCGACAGCAAGCGCAGCCGTTTCAACGTGCAGGGCGACGTCTACGATGGCGAGATCGACGCGCTGGCCACGCGGCTGGAAATTTCCGGCGGCAGCCTTCTCGCCAACTGGCAGCATGACCTGGCTGGAGATGACGTCCTGCAGGTCAGCGGTTACTACGACCGCACGGTGCGCGGCAACGTCACCGAGGGCCTGGAGTCGCGCATCGATGTCCTCGGCGTGAATGCAAGCCACCGCTTCTCGCTGGCGGAAGATCACGTCATTGTCTGGGGCAGCGATATCCGCCATGCCCGTGACGAGGTCGACAACATTCCGACGGCGGCCTTCCTGCCGGCGCGCCGCGACCTGGACTGGATCAGCCTGTTCGTCCAGGACGAATGGCGGCCACGCGAGAGCCTGTCATTCATTGCGGGTGCGCGCGCGGAAGACAATGAATACACCGGCGTCGAGGTCATGCCGAACCTGCGCGCAGCGTGGCGGCCGGCGGACCGGCATGCAGTGTGGACATCGCTGTCGCGTTCCGTACGCACGCCCTCGCGCTTCGATCGCGACGTGTACAGTCCGGCGGAACCGCCGTTCATCTACGCGGGCGGGCCGGACTTCGATTCGGAAATTGCCGATACGTTCGAGATCGGCTACCGCGTGCAGCCGGCGGCGGACTTCTCCTGGTCCATCACCGGCTTTCACAGCGACTACGACGACCTGCGCACGCTCCAGTTGAACGAAAACGGCGCGCTGGAATTCGTCAACGGCATGCAGGGCACCATCACCGGTATCGAAAGCTGGTGGTCCTGGCAGGTTGGCCGGACCTGGCGTATCGACGGCGGCCTGCTGCTGCAGGACAAGGACGTCGACATCGCCGCCGGAAACCTTGCGGTGGTTCCCGGCGAAGGCGACGACCCCGAGCAGCAATGGCAGTTGCGCTCCGCATGGCGTATCGGCGAGCGCGGCGCGCTGGACCTTTTCCTGCGCCATGTCGGCGAGCTGCCCGACCCCGAGGTGCCGGCATACACCGTGCTGGATGCGCGTCTCGCCTGGTCGCTCACCAGCCGCTTCGATGTTGCGCTCAAGGTGAGCAACCTGCTCGACGAGGAACACGCGGAGTTCGGTATCGACGGCCTGCGGCCGGCGTTCGGGCGCACGGTATTCCTGCAGCTGCAATGGAGTCCGCGATGATGCATGCGCGGCGCCGCTGGCTCGCGATCGGCTTGTGCCTGCTGAGCGGTGTGGCGATTGCACAGGAGGCCACCGATGCCGACACGGAAGATATCGCGAACCGCATCAAGGCCGCGTTCCTCTACCACTTCTGCAATTACATCCACTGGCCGCAGGAGACGTTCGCCACCGCCGAAAGTCCGCTCGTGATCGGCGTGGCCGGTCCCGATGCGATCGTGCAGACGATCGATGCCGCGGTCACGGGCCGCCGCGCGCACGGCCGCGCCTTGGTCGTGCGGAAAGTCGCCGCGCAGGAAGACCTGGACGGCGTGCATCTGCTGTACGTGCATGCCGCGATGGCATCCGCCGCTGCGACGTTTGCGAACGCGCTCGACAACCACGCCGTGCTCGTCGTCACCGACGGTCCCGCAGGGCTTGATGCCGGCGGCGCGATCAGCTTCGTCATCGAGAACGACAAGGTGCGCTTCGACGTTGCGCTGGATGCAGCACGGCAGCGCGGCCTGCAGGTGAGCGCGCAACTGCTCACCGTCGCGCGCGAGATACGGGGGAGTGGCAGCTGATGCAGGAATCGCGCGTGACATCGCTCCGCCGCCGCGTGTTCATCGGCGTGCTGGCCACGACAACCTCCGCGCTGCTGATCGCGGGAACGGTGATGGTCGTCTACCAGCTTGAGAGCTACCGCGAACGCACCATCCTCGACACGACGATGCAGGCCGACCTGCTCGGCTTCACGAGCACACCGGCGCTGCAATTCGACGATCCCGCGCTGGCCGAAAGCAATCTCGCCCTGCTGCGGATCCGGCCCGGCGTGCTGTCCGCCGCGATCTACAGCCCGTCCGGCACGCTGTTCGCGCAGTACGCCAGTGCCGAGAACACCGGCAAGGAATTCCCGTCGTTGCCGGGAACGGACGGCCATCACATCGAAGATGACCGCCTGCACATCTTTCGCCGCATCGTCGCGAACAACGAGATCGTCGGCACCGTCTACATGGAAACGCACTACCGCATCTATGAAATCCTGCAGCAGCAGGCGTTGCTGATGGCGTCCGCAATCGCCGCCGCCCTCGTTGTCGCGATGCTGCTGTCGCTGTGGCTGCAGTCGCGACTCACCGGACCGGTGCTGGACATTGCCCATCTCGCGCACCGGATTGCGCGTGAACGCGACTATGGCCTGCGTGCCGCGAAGACCACCAGCGACGAGATCGGCGTGCTCGCAGACGCCTTCAACGACCTCGTCGAGGAAGTCGAGCGCAGCAAGAACGAGATGCGCGCATCGCACGACGAGCTTGAGCGGCAGGTGGAAGAACGCCGGCAGACCGAGCGCGAAGTGCAGCGCCTCAACGAGGAACTCGAACAGCGCGTGGCGGAACGCACCGAGGAACTCGAGCGCGCAAACAAGGAACTCGAGGCATTCAGCTATTCGGTCTCGCACGATCTGCGCGCACCGTTGCGTGCCATCGACGGTTTCAGCCAGGCATTGATGGAAGACTGCGCAGACCGTCTCGATGCGACCGGCAGCGACTACCTGAAGCGCGTCCGCAACGCCGCACAGCGCATGGGTATCCTGATCGACGACCTGCTCAAGCTCTCGCGCATCAACCGCCTCGAACTGAATCGCCAGGACATCGATCTGAGCGCACTCGCCGAAGACGTGCTGCGCGACGTGCGCAGCCACGAACCGGGCCGGGAAATCGATGGCCGCATCACCTCGGGGCTGTCGGACAGCGGCGACCCGCAGCTGATGCGCATCGCGCTGGAGAACCTCATCGGCAACGCCGTGAAGTACAGCAGCCGGCGGGAACGCACCGTGATCGAGTTCGGCATGCGCAGCCGCAATGGCCAGAGTGCGTACTTCGTGCAGGACAACGGCGTCGGCTTCGACATGACATACGCCAACAAGCTGTTCGGCGCATTCCAGCGCCTGCATGACGCCAGCGAATATCCCGGCACCGGCATCGGGCTCGCCACCGTACAGCGCATCATCCACCGGCATGGCGGACACGTCTGGGCGGAATCCGCCGTCGATCAAGGTTCCACTTTCTATTTCACGCTCGAATAAAGGAGGGCCCGATGAACACCAAGCCCATTCTGCTCGTCGAAGACAACCGTGACGATGAAGCCCTCGCACTGCGCGCCTTCAGGAACAGCGGCGTCAAGAATGAGATCATCGTCGTGCGCGACGGCGTCGAGGCACTGGATTACCTGTTCGCGAAAGGCAGGTTCGCGGACCGCAATCCGTCGGACCAGCAGCCGGCTGTCGTGCTGCTCGATCTCAAGCTGCCGAAGCTGAACGGACTCGAAGTGCTGAAGGAAATACGCGCCAACCCCGAGACGCGCCCGCTGCCCGTCGTCATCCTCACGTCATCGAAGGAAGACCGCGACCTGATCGAAAGCTACAACCTCGGCGCAAACAGTTACGTGCGCAAGCCCGTGGACTTCAATGAGTTCGCCGAGGCCGTGAGCAAGCTTGGCGTCTACTGGCTGCTGCTGAATGAAGTTCCAGCCTGATCCTTCCCCTGTACAGCCGCGGGAGCACGTTTTCATGGAGGCGACGGTGATGAATGACGGCACGCCACTCAAGACCCTCATTGTCGAAGATGTCGAGGATGACGCGCTGCTGCTTGTCAATGCGCTGCGCCGCAGCGGCTTTAAGCCTGAGTACCGGCGCGTCGACAATTACGACGACCTGATCCGCTCGCTCGACGAACACTGGGACATCGTGTTCTCGGATTACACGATGCCCGGCTTCAACGGCAAGGATGCGCTTGAAATCGTTCGCCACCGCAATTCCGATCTGCCGTTCATCTTTGTCTCCGGCACGATCGGCGAGGATCGCGCCGTCGAAGCGGTCAAGTCCGGCGCACAGGACTACATCATCAAGGGTCATTACAAGCGCCTGCCCATTGCCGTGAATCACGCGCTCAAGGAAGCGCGCATGCGTCGCGAACACCGGCTCGCACAGGAAAAGATCGATCAGCTCATCAATATCGACATGCTCACCGGCACCGCGAGCCGCAGCTACTTTCTCGAGACGCTCGTCGCCTCGCTGCAGCGCATGCGCGATGGCGGCGGCAAGCTTGCGCTGTTCCTCATCAACATCGACAACTTTCGCGGCATCAACGACGGCATGGGCATGAAAGGCGGCGACGCGCTGATCATCGAGCTCGCAGGACGCCTTGAGAGCGCCGTGTCGCCGGATGATCTTGTCGCACGCCTGTACGCCGATCAGTTCGCGGTGCTGGTGCCCGATCTCGATACGGTCGCGGTTCCGCGCATCGTCGATGCGCTGACTGCATGCTTCGCCAGACCGTTCGCCGTCAACCGTTACCGCAAGCAGGTCACCGGCAGTCTCGGCTACTGCATCTTTCCCGACGACGGTGACGATCCGCAGGTGCTGATCACGAATGCCACGCTCGCGCAGGTGCGCGCGAAACGCATCCAGGGCAGCGCCGCCATACGTTACAGCGTCGATGAACGGCATGAATTCGAGAAACGCGTGTTCCTTGAGATGGAACTGGAACGCGGCATACAGCGCGGCGAATTCATCCTGCACTACCAGCCGCAGGTCGACATGCAGACCGGACGCATCCTCGGCGCAGAATCGCTGGTGCGCTGGAATCATCCCGAGAAAGGCTTCATGGGTCCCGTTGAATTCATTCCCGTCGCAGAAGAAACCGGGCTCATCCTGCCGCTCGGCAGTGAAATCTGCCGCCTGGCATGCCGGCAGCTGGCAGCGTGGGTGAACGAAGGCCTGCCGCCGATGCGCATCGCGGTGAACATCTCCGGCCAGCAGTTCCAGCATGAAGGTTTCGTGAACAGCCTGCAGGAAACCCTGGAACAGTGCGCGATCGACCCGGCATGGATAGAACTCGAGATCACCGAAACGGCATTGCTGAACGATCCGGAGCTGGTGCTTGTCGCGATGTCCAGGCTCAGTGCGCTCGGCTTCAGCATCGCGCTGGACGATTTCGGTACGGGTTATTCGAGCCTGAGCTACCTCGACCGCTTCCCCATCGACGTTCTCAAGATCGACCGCTCCTTCACCGCGAACCTTCCCGGCGACGGGAGAAAGGCAGCGATCGTGCACGCCATCATCGCAATGGCCGAAAAGCTCGGCGTACGCGTGGTTGCGGAAGGCATCGAGACCGCCGCGCAGATGGCATTCCTCAGGGATTCCGGCTGCGACCTCGCGCAGGGCTATTACATCCAGCGTCCCGTGGAGGCGGCGCGCATACGCCCGCTCTTGATGGCAGGCGCCGTCCGGAAATGAATGTCAGAACGGCACGCGGCCGAACAGGATGTCGCGGTACATCACCCAGTCGCCCATCAGCGAGTACAGCGGATACTGGAACGTCGCGGGACGGTTGTGCTCGAAGAAGAAATGCCCGGCCCACGCGAAGCCATAACCGGCAAACGGAATGGCGGCGAGCCACCAGGCATTCCTGCTGCCGAGGGCAGCGGCGATGCAGCACAGCACGAGCGTGCTGCCGATGAAATGCAGCCGCCGGCAGACGGCGTCCTGGTGCTCGGACAGGTAGAACGGATAGAACTCGCGGAAGCTCCTGAAGCGTTTTCCTGCCGTTGCATTCATCGTGTTCCCTCCGCATGGCGTTTCCCGATTCTAGTGGCTTTCGGGCTTTTCTGCGGCGGCCAACAGGACTAAAATGGTCCTGTTTTGAGGCCCGCGGACGAGACCGGCAACGACATGCTGCGATTGAGCAAGATGACCGACTACGGCGCACTGGTGCTGGCGCAGATGGCCCGGCGGCCGGACGCCGTGCACACGGCGACGGAACTGGCGGAAGCGACCCGCGTTGCCGCGCCGACGGTCAGCAAGCTTCTGAAATTGCTCACGAAAGGTGGCCTGCTCGCCTCGCAGCGCGGCGCACACGGCGGCTACGCCTTCGCACGTCCGCCGGCGGCAATCAGCGCAGCCGACATCATCGATGCCATCGAGGGCGGCATGGGCATCACCGAATGCGCGGGCGATCACAGCCAGTGCGGCATCGAGGCGCACTGCGAGATAGGCACCGCCTGGCAGCGCATCAACATCGCGATCCGCGACGCACTGAAAAGCGTGACGCTCGAGCAGCTCGCGCAACCGGCCACGCTCGTCGCGCCCACGGTGCGCGTCGGCAAGATCATCCCCATCAAGCTCGAATCCTGACGCGTCCTCGCGGTCGCGGGAGTAACCATGTCCACGAAAGAAACCGACGTCGAACAGCACCTGAAGCGCGAGTACCGGCACGGCTGGGCGACGGACATCGAATCCGACACCGTCCCGCCGGGACTCGACGAGGACGTCATCACGCTCATCTCGAAGAAGAAGAACGAGCCGGCGTTCATGCTCGAATGGCGGCTTGCGGCGTTCCGCCACTGGCTGACGATGAAGGAACCGACGTGGGCGCACGTTGCGTTCCCGAAGATCGACTACCAGGCGATCTCGTATTACTCCGCGCCGAAATCGAAAACGGACGCGCCGAAGAGTCTCGATGAAGTCGACCCGAAGCTGCTCGAAACCTACGAGAAGCTCGGCGTTCCGCTGCACGAGCGCGCGCGGCTTGCGGGCGTTGCCGTCGACGCGGTGTTCGATTCCGTATCCGTTGCAACCACGTTCAAGGAAAAGCTGCACGATGCGGGCGTGATCTTCTGCTCGTTCTCCGACGCCGTGCGCGACTACCCGGAACTCGTCGAGAAATATCTCGGCACCGTCGTGCCGCAGCGGGACAATTTCTTCGCTGCGCTCAACTCCGCGGTGTTCACCGACGGCTCGTTCGTGTACGTGCCGAAAGGCGTGCGCTGCCCGATGGAGCTCTCCACGTACTTCCGCATCAACGCCGAGAACACCGGCCAGTTCGAGCGCACGCTCATCATCGCCGATGAAGGCGCGCACGTGTCCTACCTCGAAGGCTGCACGGCGCCGCAGCGCGACGAAAACCAGCTGCACGCCGCCGTGGTCGAACTCATCGCGGAGGCGGATGCCGAGATCAAGTATTCCACCGTGCAGAACTGGTATCCCGGCGACGAGAACGGCGTCGGCGGCATCTACAACTTCG
>CAZRFE010000036.1:0-24787 GCA_964599565.1 uncultured Gammaproteobacteria bacterium | reverse complement strand
GAGATCATGGTGCGCATCGAGCGGATCGATGCCATTGCGTCGAACTGAACGGCTCCGCCGCCGGTCTTCCGGCGGCGCCGTAATCCCTGTCGCAGATTCCCGAACATCAGGCCGGACCTGATTTCAACAGCACCGTCGCACATCGATAGTCCGCGCTCCTTCGAGCAACCCGAGGAAGCGCGCCATGAAAATCCCGTCCCTTCGCCGTGCGATCGCACTCGCCGCCGTGCTTGCGGGTACGCCAGCGTTCGCGGCGTATCCCGAGGTCGGCAACAACGACCAGATCCTTTCAGCCAGCGGTTACTACTCCACTGCACATCGCAGCCTGGCGAGCGCATACAATCCAGCTCGCAACGAATATTTCGTCGTGTTTTACGGCAATCAGAACAATCCGCGACGCATTTACGGTTTCTTCGTGAATGGCGATGACGGCAGTTCGTCGGCACCGTTCGAACTCTCCGATACCGGTGTCGCTGAAGCCGATCCGTCGTCCTACTGGCCATTCGACCCGAACATCGATGTCGCTTTCAGTCCTGAACACCAGCGCTACCTCGTCGTCTGGTCGGGCGACCGATACCCCGACGCCGACGGCGCCGGTCCGCATGACGAAGTCGAAATTTACGGCCGCCTGATCAATGCCACCACGCACGAGCCTGCGGGCGGCCGGATCAACGTGAGTCACATGCCGCTCGCCAACAGCCGCGCAAGGCATCCATCGGTTGCATGGTCATCCGCCGGCAGTGTCTTCTGGGTTGCGTGGAGCGCACGCGACGCGGTGCAGGAAACCGAAATCTTCGTGGAAGCAATCTCCCCGCTCGGGGAACGGATACGCGGTGCCCTGGAACCTCGACGCCTGTCGACATCCGGCAGCGACGAAAACATCGGCAACTTTGTTCCCAGTGAACCTGACATCGAGTGTGGCAATGATCGCTGTCTTCTCGTATGGACGCAGAATCGCGTGATCGACACGGACCAGAAACCGGATGAGGATTCTTCGCGCAGGGACGTAGTGAAGTTCGTCATCAACGGCACTGAGCCGGCTGAAGAGAACGTGACCATCAGCGGTCAGGCCTGGCTGAGCAACATGGCGCAAAACAAACCCGCTGTGTGGACGAACTATTTCCTTGCAGTCAGCCCGGATATCGCTTGGAACGCCGACACCGAGGAATTCCTTGTTGCCTGGCACGGTCACCCCGAAATGGACTTCGGCGGACTTTACAACTTCGACATTTTTGCCCAGCGCGTCAGCTATTCCGGTGGCCTGCTTGGCAGCCGCGTCCAGGTTTCCGATTTCGAAGGCCTTGGTCCGACATCGCGATATGCGCGCGTCCGGTACGACGCCGGCCGCCAAAAATACCTGGTCTCGTCACTCGGCACCGTGTACTGGCCCGAACAGAACGGCAACGTCGATTATTCCGTCTATCTGTACTGGCTGAGCGGTACGACGGCGTCGTCTGAGAACATCGATACGCCGTTGAAGATATCGGACACGTGGAAACCGAACATGCAGGTTTATCCGACACCCGCCATTGCAGGCGCGGCCGGTCGCTACCTGGCAACGTGGAGCCGCCATCCGCAAGCTGTGACAGACGCCGTGGGAGGACAGCGCGTTCACGGCCAACTGCTTGATTTCAACATCGCGGACCTTGCAACGTCGGCGGCTGCGTCCGCCAGCGAGATTCCTGCCGGCAACGATGCAACCTTCACGGTGGACGTCGAGAATCTCGGCAGCGATCCGGCGCGCGACACACATCTGTATCTCACGCAGACAGGCGGAACGAATTTTGTAGAGCTGCCCGAAATGTGCCTGCCGGGCGAAGGACACATCGATTGCGCACTCGGCGATATCGCGCCTGGAGGCGCGGCGGAAACGCTTGAAATCGCGATTGGAACCGATGCAGCAAAGGCCGGCGAAACCGTCACGCTGATCGCCGGTGCCGCCACGACCACATGGGATGAAACGCCTGGCAACGACGAAAGCTCTGCATCCGTGACATTGGCGGCGCCGGGGAATGGTGATGACAAGGATGACGGCGATGATCCGGGCACAGGTAACGATGAACCCGGCAATGACGATGGCAGCGGCAATGGCACCGGATCGGGCGATCATTCCGGCAACGGCGGTAATGAAGACGACAACGACGACGATGAGAACGACGAGCCCGCACCGCGAAGCGGTGGTGGCGGCGGTGCGTTGTCCTGGCTGCTTTTGATGCTCGTGCCGTTGTTACGCATGCAGCGCGCATAGAAACACAACGGTAAAAGGAGAACGGGGCCGAAAGGCCCCGCTTTTCATTCAGGCGATGCGGATCAGCGTGCGCCCTGTCTGCTTTCCGTCCAGCAGCGGCTGGAACGCACTCGGCAGCTGCTCGAACGGCAGTTCCTTGCCGACGATCATGTTGAGCTTCGAGGGTTTGAGGTCGGTGGCGAGCCGCTGCCAGATCTTCAGGCGAAGCTTGCGCGGCGTGGCCATGGAGTTGATGCCGAGGATGTTCGCACCGCGCAGGATGAAGGGCATGACCGTGGTGTTGAGCTCGTGGCTGCCGGCAAGCCCGATGCTCGCAATGGAACCCCACCAGTCCATGGTGCGCGTGAGCCAGGTAAGCATTTCGCCGCCGACGTTGTCGACCGCGCCCTGCCAGCGCGCCTTCTCGAGCGGACGCCTGCCGTAGTCGATCTCGCTGCGCAGCAGGATGCTGCTCGCACCGAGCTTCTTCAGGTAATCCTGCGATTCGGTCTTGCCGGTGACGGCGACGACGTCATAACCGCGGCCGGCGAGCATGTTCACGGCGAGCGAGCCAACGCCGCCGGTCGCGCCGGTGACGACGACCGGACCGCCGTCGGGCTTGAGACCGTTGTGTTCCATGCGGTGAATGGCGAGCGCGGCGGTGAAGCCCGCGGTGCCGATCATCATCGCCTTCTTCGCGTTGAAGCCTTCGGGCATGGGAATGACGGATTCCCCGGGCACGCGCACGTATTCACTGTAACCGCCATCGCGATCCTCGCCGAGTCCGCAACCGGTGACGACGACCTTGTCACCCTTTGCGAAGCGGCGGTCGGTGGATGCGGCAACCGTACCGGCGACATCAATGCCGCCGATCAGCGGGAAGCTGCGCAGGATCTTGCCTGCACCGGTCGCGGCGAGCGCGTCCTTGTAGTTCACATCCGAATACTGCGCCTTGATGACGACGTTGCCTTCGGAAAGCTGATCGAGCGTGAGCTGCTCGAAGCGCGCGTCGATGCGCCCGTTGTCATTGTGAATGCGGTAGGCGGTGAACGGCTTGTTCATGGAAGTCTCCGGTTGCGTAGGCAAGCGGCAGACATTTTCGCACAGCGGGCGCGAATCAGCGCAGCATGAACTCCTCGAGCAGCACGGCGCGCACGTCGATATGTTCATCGTCCGGGTTTGCGATGCCGTCAATTCCCCAGCCCGCGAGGCCGTGCGCGTCCATGACGGCGAGATTCAGCATGCGGCGGCGCGCGAGGCGTTCGCCGCCCGGCCCGCAGACCAGCAGCAGCACGGGCTTCAGGCGGTTTTCCTCCTGGGAGGAAATGACGATGCCAAGCGCGCCGTTCTGCAGCCGCACCAGGCTCGACAGCGGATAGATGCCGATGCAGCGAATGAATGCTTCCACGAGCTGGCGATCGAAATGCGTTGCCGCGCGGCGATGCAGCCGCGTGAGCGCGACGGACGGGCTCAGCGCGCGCTCATAGGGTTTCTCGGCGGTAACGGACTCATAGACGTCGACGATGCCGACGATCTGTACATATGCGGGAATCTCATGGCCACGAAGGCCCGCCGGATAGCCGGAGCCGTCCACGCGCTCGTGGTGGTGACGCACGATCTCGATGACGCGCGCGTCATATCCGCCATCCGATGCGAGCAGGCGTGCAGCGTAGTCGGCGTGCATGCGCACGAGACGGAATTCCTGCGGCGTCAGCGGACCGGCTTTCTCCAGCAGCCAGCGCGGCACGCGCGACATGCCGGCATCGTGCAGCAGCGCGCCTTCGCTCACGACGTTGAGCAATGCATCGGGCCAGTTCAGAAAGCGCGCGAACGTCGTGGCGAGCACGGAAACGTTGAGCGAGTGCTGCGCGATTTCGCGGTTCTCGGACTGCAGCACCGTCATCCACTGCGCGGTCTGCGGATTGCGGCTTGCGTCGTTGATGAGACCGGTGACGACGGCGCGCGTTTCGTGTGCCTGCACGCTTCTGCCGAGGCGCACGTCCTCGAGCACGTTCTCGATGCGTTCCCGCGATCTTGCCGTCGTGCTGTTGAGACGGTCGAGCATGCGGCGCAGCTTGTCGGCGCCTTTCCATTCCTCGAACTCCACGCTGACGGCACGCACCTTGCCGGAACGCAGCGTGCCCATCGCGGTGCGCAGCACGTCCTGCGTCGAGCGGTCGGTGCTCGACAGCAGATCGTCGACGAACACGTGCCCGCAGCACTGGCGCAGCAGTTGCAGCTCTTCGGGCGATTCGATGCGAAATCCCTGGAAGAGAAACGGCGTGCCGAGCCACGGGCGGTCGAGTTCGGCGACGAACATGCCGATGCACAACCGGTCCACATCAAGCTTTATCTTCACCGCCAACCTTCCATGGTCATGCTGAACGTCCGCGGATTCTACGTTCGCGCCACGCGTACCGCATCGGGAAAACGGAAGTTGCTTTCTGAGGACCACACCCGTGCGGCGATCAGGGCTTCCGGCAGCAACATGGGCAAAACCACTGCAGCAAATCGCGCCATAACCGGATGCTGCGTTTCGCGGACGACGCTCAGAATGCCCGGCGCCTGCGATGTTGCAGGTGACCAGGGAAGGAGCACGTCATGGAAGCACCGGCGAATTCCAACGATGCGGGCGCAATGCGCCGCGCACTGCTGCTGTTCGCGGAAACGGCGATGCGGCCGGTAATCCGCATCCTTCTGCGTTACGGCCTGTCGTATCCGGAGTACAACCAGATCGCGCGCAAGCTGTTCGTGGATGTCGCCATGGAGGAGCCGGAGTTCCGCATCGTGCGGCGGCGGCGGCAGCACAAGGCGCGTGCGGCCTGCATCACGGGGCTTTCGCGCAAGGAAGTGTTGCGGCTTGCCGAGTCGCCGCGCCCCGCGGACGACGCCGAGCTGCGTTCCGCGAATCGCGCGGCGCGCGTGTTCGAGGGATGGACGAGCGAAAGCCGCTACCGGGACGGCGCCTTGCCGGCGGTTCTGCCATTCCGCGCGCCCGGCGGCCAGCGCTCGTTCAGCGAACTCGTGCAGCGTTACAGCGGCGACATTCCCCCGCGCGCGGTGCTCGATGAACTGTTGCGTGCCGGCGCATGCAGCGCGAGCGCTGACGATGAGATACGCATCATCGCGGACGCCTACATCACGCAACCGCTTGATATCGACGTCATGACGTCCAGCGCGTTCCGGATTTCATCAACGCTTGCCACCGCGGATGCCGGGCTTTCCATCAGGACGGTTCCCGCATTGCGTGAGCTTTCGCCACCCCTGCTGTCCTCGGTGTCCTGACGGCGCTCACGCCTGGCGATCCAGCCAGGCGTCCAGTCCTTTCGCGTTCAGGTCCACGTCCATCTTCAGCCATTCCTTGCGCCGCTCGTCGTCCGGGAAGCCGTGTTCGTCGAGCCGCGCGCACAGATAGGCATGCATCATGCGTTTCATCTGCGCCACGCGGTTCGGCCGGTCCGCGCAGCGGCGCGCGATTTCCACGAACGCAACGAGATCGCCGTGCAGGTCTTCCGCCAGCGCTTCAAGATTCTCGACGCGGCTGTAATGCGTGAGATACGCCGCTTCCGCGTTCAGCGCGACGAGGCGCTCGATGGAGGCATGCGACTGCTCGGGATCAAAATGCGTCGGCGTGGTGGCTGGAAAGATGAACGCGCCTTTCGCGGTGTCGAACACGCGATAGGAAACGCCGAAGGTATCGCCGGTGAAAAGCGCGTTCGCTTCGCGATCGTGAATGCAGTAGTGATGCAGTGCGTGGCCCGGCGTGTGCAGGAAGTCGAGCGGACTGTCGCCCAGCGTCAGCCGCTCGCCATCCTGCACGACGCGGATGCGGCTCTCCGGCACGGGAATGATTTCGCCGTACAGCTTGCGGAAATTCCGTTCTCCGTAAACCGCGTTCGTGGCTTCAACAAGCCTTGTCGGAACCGCGAGATGCGGCGCCGCGCGCGGATGCGCAACCAGCGTTGCGTTCGGCAACTGCTGCATCAGCGCGCCCGCGCCGCCGGCATGGTCAAGATGCACGTGCGTGATGAACACGTAATCCACGTACTCGGGTGGAATGTTGTGCTCTTCAAGCGCCGCCATGAGTTTCGGCAGCGAACGCGTGGTGCCGGTATCGACGAACGCCGCGCGTCCGTCGCGCAGGATGATGTGGCTTGCGGCGAGGCGCGGCTTCACGTAACCCGTGTCGACCGCAACGATGCCATCGGGAAATTTTTCGATTGCGTGCATGAATCGGGAACCGGTGCGAAAGTCGTCCCGATTGTACCCCTCGCGCCACCGATCACCGCAAGCGCGGATTACTGGCGCTGTATCCAGTATCCGGCGATGCCGAATCGTCCATCGAGCGCGGCACCAAGCATGCGCGCATCCCTTGCGTGCGGGAGATGCGCAAGCACAACGCGATGCCATGCGCCGTCTGCAAGCGTCACATCAATGACTTCCGCGGGATATCCCGCGTCGATGAGCTGCACGCGTACGCGCTCCGCCGTGCCGCGATCACGAAGGGACATGACAATAAGCTGCCATTCGCCGTCATCCATCATCATCGCGCGCGTTTCGTCCATTTCCGTTTCGCGCGCATATTCTTCGAGCATTGATGCGGGCATTGCGTCCATCGCACGCATCTCGCCACCGGGCATCATCATCACGCCGTGCGTCGGCTGATCCAGCATCATCGCGTCGTGTCCGGGCATGGCAAGTTCGACACGGCCTTCAAGCAGCAGCACCATGTCGCCGCGGCCTTCTGTCGACTTGCCCCAGATGTCGGTGCCGCGAATCCCGGCCGTCACCGAGCCGACGCGGAATGTCACGTTGCGCCGCCGTTCCTTGCCGGCAAGCGCTGTCGTGAACCGAAACGCGCCCTTGAGCACGTCGAACGCGGCATCGAAGAAGTCACCATCCGTGTCACGGCTTTCGCGCAGGCGTTGCGCGCGGAACGTCACCTGTTCGCCGAGCTTCACGCGCGAGCCTTCGGCAAGGTCCACCTGCACGCGGCCGCCCGGCCCGGTGCGAATGACATCGCCGGCGAGCAGCGGATCGCCCGGCCGCAGCGCGACGATGCCACCGGCGCGTTCGATCCACGCAGGCGGCTGGACGGCGTGCACGGCCGAGACATCGGCGGCGAGAACAGGAAAGGCAAACGCATGAAGCAGGACGGCCACGAGGCCGAAGGTGCAACGCATAGCGATTCCCCGGTTTGCGATCTGAAAAGTATAGAACCGGGGTGCGCGGAATTTATTCCGGTGCGGTCACCGGCCGTGCGTACAGATCGTGTTCGTCGGCGTCTTCGATGCGCACCGTCACGAACTGTCCGATGCGGCATTCCTCGGCATCGTTCAGGTGCACGACGCCGTCAATCTCGGGGGCGTCCGCGAAGGAGCGCGCACGCGCGTAGTCATCGTCCTTTTCATCGACGAGCACGACGAGTTCGCGGCCGATGAAGCGTTTGAGACGGCGCGCCGAAATTTCCGCCTGGCGTTCCATGAAGATGCGCTGGCGTTCTTCCGCGACCTCCTGCGGCACCCAGCCGGGAAGCGCGTTCGCGGCCGCGCCTTCCACCGGTGAATAGACAAAACAGCCGACACGGTCGAGTTCCGCGTGCTCGATGAAATCGAGCAGCGCGTTGAAGTCTTCTTCCGTCTCGCCGGGAAAGCCGACGATGAACGTGGAACGGATGGTGAGATCGGGACAGGTCTTTCGCCACGCACGAATGCGTTCCAGCACTTTCGCGTTGTTCGCCGGACGGCGCATCGCCTTCAGAATGCGCTCGCTCGCATGCTGCAGCGGCATGTCGAGGTAGGGAAGAATCTTTCCCGCCGCCATCAGCGGAATGACCTCATCGACGTGCGGATAGGGGTAGACGTAATGCAGGCGCACCCAGATGCCGAGCGCCGCGAGACCTTCGCAAAGTTCGGTCATGTTCGTGCGGTATTCGTGGTCGTGCCATTCGCCGCTCGCATACTTGATATCGAGCCCGTAGGCGGAGGTGTCCTGCGAGACGACGAGCAGTTCCTTCACGCCGTCGCGCGCGAGCCTCTCCGCTTCCCGAAGCACGTCCGCAATGTTGCGGCTTGCGAGTTTGCCGCGCAGCGAGGGGATGATGCAGAAGCTGCACTTGTGATTGCAGCCTTCGGAAATCTTGAGATACGCGTAATGCCGCGGCGTGAGCTTCACGCCCGAGGCCGGAAGAAGATCAAGGTAGGGATCGCGCGGCGGCGGCGGCAGCTGCGCGTGCACCGCGCGCATCACGGCCTCGTAATCCTGCGGGCCGGTGATGGCGAGCACGTCCGGGTGTGCTGCGCGGATCACGTCCTCGCGCTTGCCGAGACAGCCGGTGACCACGACCTTGCCGTTCTCGACGAGCGCTTCGCCGATCGCATCCAGCGATTCCTGGATGGCGGCATCGATGAACCCGCAGGTGTTGACCACGACAACGTCCGCTTCGGTGTAGCCACCGACGACTTCATAGCCTTCCACGCGAAGCTGCGTGAGGATGCGCTCGGAGTCGACCAGCGCCTTCGGGCAGCCGAGGCTGATGAAACCGACGCGGGGAGGATTCGTGGTCATGGTCAAGAATTCGCCAGGAAGGGCGCGTATGCTAACCCCGTGTCCGCGCGTCCGCAACGCGTTACGATCACCGGATTCAACCCTCCCGGAGGTGGCACATGCCGCGTTACCTGCGCTCGTTTCCCGTCCTGCTCGCCGTCATTTTCATGGCCGCCTGCCAGCCCGTAACCACCCAGGAAAAGCCGCGTACGGTGACCGTCACCGGCGAAGGCGAAATTTCCGCCGTTCCGGAAATCGCCACCGTGCGCATGGCCGTTGAAGCGCGCGCGGCGGAACTCGGCGCCGCGCAGCAACAGGCCGCGAAGGTCATCGACGACGTGCTGAACCTCGCGCGCGAACTCGGCATCGCGGATGAAGACATCCAGACCACGCAACTGCACGTTCAGCCGGAATTCGACTGGAACGAAGGACGGCAGACGCTGCGCGGCTATCTCGTGCAGCGCAGCGTGCGCGTCGAACTTGATGATCTTGCAAAGCTTGGTCCGCTCGTCGAGCGCGCGATGCGCGCCGGCGTGAACAACATCAGTGAACCGGAACTCAACGTGCGCGATCCGCGTGCGCTGCACCGCGAAGTGCTCAAGCGCGCGGCGACCGATGCAAAGGCGAACGCGGAAGCGCTCGCGCAAACGCTCGACACCACGCTTGGTGCCGTGCGCCGCGTGCACGCACTGGAAACCGACATGCCGCGCCCGATGATGGAAGTGCAGATGATGCGCGCGAAGGACGCGAGCGGCGCGGAGCAATCCTACGAAGCAGGGCGCATCACGGTGCGCGCGAGCGTGCAGGCGGAATTCGATCTGCGGTAATTCAGGAACGTACGACGCCGGCCGTCTGCAGCGCGAATTTCCCGTTCGGCGGGTCGTCATCGCCTGGTGGCTGCGTGTCGGGGTCGGGCGGCAGCACGGCGGCAAGCAGGCTGCGCGTGTATGGATGCGCGGGCGATTCGAACACCGCATCGCGCGTTCCGAGCTCCACGATGCGTCCGTCCTTCATCACCAGCACGTGGTCGCACAGGTAGCGCACGGCGGTCATGTCATGCGCGATGAAGACAAGCCCGATGCCGAGATCGCGGCGCAGCGTCGCGAGCAAGCCGAGGATCTGGCCGCGCACCGATGTATCGAGCGCGCTCACCGGTTCATCGCAGATGAGCAGCCGCGGCTCGCAGATGATCGCGCGCGCGATGCCGACGCGCTGGCACTGGCCACCGGAAAGTTCATGCGGGTAGCGCGATGCGAGTTCGGTGTCGAGGCCGACACGCTGCAGCGTTGCTGCAATTCTTTCGCCGCGCGCCGATGCGGCGAGCGCCGGCTGGTGCACGCGCAACGGCTCTTCAAGGATGCGCGCAACGGTCATGCGCGGGTCCAGTGACGCCAGCGGATCCTGGAACACGGCCTGCATGTGCCGGCGCGCGGAACGAAGCGCGCGCGGTTTCAGTGCACGCAGATCCTCGCCCAGCAGGCGCACGCATCCCGAGTGATCTTCCAGCTGCAGGATGGCGCGTGCGAGCGAGGACTTGCCGCAACCGGATTCACCGACGATGCCGAGCGTTGCGCCTTTTGCCAGCGTGAAGCTCACGCCGTCGACGGCGCGCAACCTTCCGCCGCGCGGGCGCACGTATTCCACGGCAAGGTCGCGCACGTCGAGCAGCGCCTCAGTCACGCTTCACCTCCGCGTGGCAGGCAACGAAATGCGTGGGTGAAATTTCAATCCACGGTAGCGGCTGCTGGCAGCGGTTCATGATGTCGTCACAGCGCGGCGCGAAGGGACAGCCTTCCGGCAACCGGTCGGGTTTCGGCGGCTGGCCCGGAATGGGGCGCGGAATGCCGCCATGAAGCCGCGGTGCGGCGGCGAGCAGGCCGCGCGTGTAGCGATGCCGCGGATCATGAAAGATCTCGTGTACGGTACCGGTTTCAACGATGCGGCCGGCATACATCACCGCGACGCGCTGCGCGATGCGCGCAACGACGCCAAGGTCGTGCGTGATGAAGATCAGCGAAAAACCGAACTCGCGTTGCAGATCCTTCAGCAGATCGAGTATCCGGCGCTGCACGGTGACATCCAGCGCAGTGGTTGGCTCGTCCGCGATGAGCAGCTTCGGCCGGCCGAGCAGCGCCATCGCCAGCATCGCACGCTGCCGCTGCCCGCCGGAGAGGTTGTGCGGATACTGCCGCAGGCGCGTCGCCGGTTCGGATATGCGCACGAGCGCAAGCATTTCTTCCGCCGCCATGCGCGCCTCCTTGCCGCGCAGTCCGCGATGGCGCGCGAGAACTTCTCCAAGCTGCGTGCCGATGCTGAGATACGGATTGAGTGCGGCCATCGCATCCTGGAACACGTATGCGATCTCCGCGCCGCGCACGCTGCGCAGTTCATCTTCGCCGAGTGCAAGAAGATCGCGTCCTTCCAGCCACGCTTCGCCCTCTATTCGCGCGTTCTCGGCGGTGAGCCGTGTCAGTGCAAGAAACGCCTGGCTCTTGCCCGCGCCGGACTCGCCGACAACGGCAAGAATCTCGTTGCGCGCAAGTTTCAGATCGAGACCGTTCACGGCGGGAATGTCGCCGTCATGCTGGCGAAAGCGAACACCGAGCCTGCGGATGTCGAGCAACATCAGCGCCGCCACCAGAACACGGCGCCAAGCGGCAATGCCGCGAAAAGCACGATGGCGCGCGCGATATCCATCCAGCGCGGAAACGGATGCGCCTGCGGCATCGCCCATTCCAGCAGCAGGAAAAGGACCGCGCCGCACGCCGCTCCCGGCAGCGCGGTGTCGACGGACTTGCGCATTGCATGTGTGGCGAGTGGCCATGCAAGCAACAGTGCAAGCGGCACAACGAGCACGGCGAACAGCACGAGACGCGCAATCGCAAGACGCGCGAGCGGATCGTTGCCAGCGATCAGCGACGCATCCGGCACGATGCCGACGGCGAGCGCGTAGGCAACCCGCACAGCACCGAGCAATGCCACGCCGCACAGCAGCGACAGCAGCGCGTCATTGACGTTGCCGCGAAACGCGCTCGCCTTTTCCTGTCTTCGATTCATGAAAAGGTTTCCTGGCGGTCCTTCGGGTCGAGCGCATCGCGCAGGCCATCGCCGATGAAGTTGAGGCAGAACAGTGTCGTTGCGAGAAAGGCCGCCGGAAACAGCAGCGTCCATGGCGCAAGTTCCATCTCCCGCGCGCCTTCATTCACGAGCGCGCCCCACGATGTCGCCGGTTCCTGCACGCCGAGTCCGAGAAAGCTCAGGAACGATTCCACCAGGATTACCTGCGGTACGGTCAGTGTCGTGTAGACCGCGACGATGCCAAGAAGGTTCGGCACGACGTGGCGCGCGATGATCGCGGGCGCGGTGAGGCCTGTCGCACGTGCTGCAAGAATGAATTCCTTTTCCTTCAGCGACAGCGTCTGGCCGCGCACGATGCGCGCCATGTCCAGCCAGTTGACGGCACCGATCGCCACGAACACGAGGATGATGTCGCGCCCGAAGAACACCATGAGAAGAATCACGAAGAACATGAACGGCATCGCGTAGAGAATGTCGACGGCGCGCATCATGATCGCGTCCGTGCGCCCGCCTGCATAACCGGCGATCGCGCCCCAGCCGATGCCGATCACCAGGCTCACGAGTGTCGCGACAAGACCGACGGCAAGCGAGACGCGCCCGCCGCCGAGCGTGCGCGCAAACAGGTCGCGGCCGAGCGCGTCGGTGCCGAACCAGTGCCCGCTCGCGATATCCGGTGGCACGGACATCATGTTCCAGTCGGTGTGCGCGGGATCGTAGCGGCTGATCCACGGTCCGAGCACGCACAGCAGCGCGATCGCGCCGAGCAGGATCATGGCAAAGACGGCCGCGCGATTGCGCCGCAGGCGCTGCCAGGCGAGCGAACCGGGTGCGTGCACCGCCGCGCTCACCGGTAGCGCACCCGCGGATCAAGCGCGGCGTACGCGAGATCCACCAGCAGGTTGAACAGGATGACGAGCGTGCCATAGAAGATGACGACGCCGAGCACGAGCGTGTAGTCGCGGTTGAGTGCGCCATGCACGAAGAAGCGTCCGATGCCGGGAATGCCGAAGATCTGTTCGACGACGACGGAACCTGTCAGCACGGCCGCGGCTGTGGGGCCAAGAAAGGAAACGACGGGCAGCAACGCAGGCTTGAGCGCATGGCGCAGCAGGACTTCGCGTCTTGAGAGACCCTTTGCACGCGCGGTGCGGACGAAATCGCTGTGCAGGACTTCAATGAGACTCGAGCGCGTCAGCCGCGCGATGTACGCCACCTGCGGCAACGCCAGCACGATCACCGGCAACACGAGATTCGCCGGCGCGCCATCGTTCCAGCCGCCGGCCGGCAGCCAGTCCAGGTAGATCGCGAACATGAGCACAAGCAGCGGCGCCATCACGAAGTTCGGAATGGATATGCCCGTCATCGATGCCGTCATCACGGCGTGATCCTGCCAGCGGTTGCGACGCAGCGCCGCGATGCTGCCGGCGCCAACGCCAGCAATTACCGCAACGATGATCGCGAGACTGCCGATGAGCATCGATACGGGCAGGCCGGCGAGGATGAGTTCGTTGACGGTGTAATCCTGGTACTGGAAAGAAGGGCCGAAATCGCCGCGCAGCAGGTCGCCGAGATAGCGCAGGTATTGCTGCAGCAGCGGTTCGTCGAGATGGTACCTGGCGTTGAGATTGGCTTCGACCGCAGGTGGCAGTGCGCGCTCGTAGTCGAATGGCCCGCCGGGCGCGAAGCGCACGAGGAAGAACGCGAACGTGACCAGCAGCCACAGCGTGGGAATCGCACTCAGCAGGCGTGTGAAGAAATACCGCGTCACTGTCGGTCGCGTATGAACAGGTCGCGGCTGGCGTGATGATCCAGCACGTTGTCCTGCCAGCCGCCGACACGCGACTGCACGAGATGCTTGCTGACGTACACATACAGCGGCAGCACGGGATGGTCCGCGAGCAGCAGCGCTTCGGCATGCTGCAACGTCTTCATGCGCTTCGCCGGATCAGCCGTTTCCGCCGCCGTGCGCAGCAGCGCATCGTACTCGGGGTTTGCATAGCCGTAATCGTTCACGCCACTCTGTGAATGCAGCAACTGCAGGAAGGACTGCGGATCATCGTAGTCGCCAACCCAGCCGGCGCGGAAGATTTCCGTCGCTTCGCGCTGCCGGCGGTTCTGCAGGAACACGCGCCACTCTTCGTGCACAAGGCTTGTCTTCACGCCGAGATGGCGCTCCCACATGCTCGCCACCGCGATCGCGACATGCTTGTGCGTGTCGCCCGTGTTGAAACGCAGCTCGACGTCGAGCGGGTTGTCGCGCGAGTAGCCTGCCTCGCGGTACAGGCGCTGCGCTTCCTCGATGCGCCGCTCGATCGGCCAGTCCGCGTAATCCGGTTTCGGCGATTCGTAATCCGCGATGCCGGGCGGCGTGAGCGACCACGCCGGCAGTTCGCCGCGTCCCAGCACTTTCTCCGCGATGATGTCACGGTCGACGACCATCGACAGCGCGCGGCGCAGCTTCGGCGCATCGCGAAACGGCGGCTTTGCGAGATTGAAGCCGTAGAAATACGTGCTGAGGTAGGGCGCTATGCGCAACGCCTGCGGCATTTCCTTCTTCAGCCATTCGTAGCGGCGCACGGGAATGGTCTGCGTGACGTCGAGTTCGCCGGCGCGGAAGCGGTTGAACTCCGCTTCCTCATCCTCGATCGGCAGGTAGTAGACGGTTTCGATGCGCACCGCATCCGCATCCCAGTAGCGCGGATTGCGGCGGATGCGGATGTACGAATTCACCTTCCACTCATCGAGCACATACGCGCCGTTTGAAACGAGATTTCCGGGGCGCGTGAAAAGCTCGCCGTGCTCTTCAAGGCTCGGCTGGTGCACGGGATAGCTGCTGTGGTGGCTGAGCAGGCCGAGAAGATAAGGCGCCGGCGATTCGAGACGGATTTCGAGCTCGTGCGCGGACAATGCGGCAACGCCGAGCGTTTCCGGCGCGGCTTCGCCGGCGAGCACGTCCCGTGCGTTCTCGATGATCGACATGCCCTGCGCGTAGGGTGACGCGGTTCCCGGCGACAGGCTGCGGCGCAGGCCGGCAACGAAATCCGCCGCGACGAGGGGATCGCCGTTCGACCAGCGCGCGTTCTCTCTTATATGGAAGCGATAGCGCCTGCCGTCCGCGCTGATTTCCCAGCGGCTCGCCATGCCCGGGAGAATCCGGCCGGTCGGGCCTTCGCGCGTCAGGCCTTCATAGATGTCGCGCAGGATGTTCGCGGCCTCGGCGCCGCGCGCGCGATGGGGATCGAGGGATTCGGGTTCGAGATAGTTGCCGCGCCGCAGGACGTCGCCAGCGTCATCGGCCATCACCGGTGCCGCGTGCACTGCGGGAAGCAGGAGCACGGCCAGCAGGACACGCATCCAGCGCCTGGTCATTGTTCTCTCCGGTTCAAGCGTGCGCACAGAGTGTAGCGTCTGCGCCCGCGGAAGAAAGACCTATTCGCTGTTGCGCCAGTAAAGATGACGCGTCTGGTGGTGGTCCATGAGATTGCCGCGATACCCGCCGACCGCCGGCGAGACGAGCCGCGCCTTCGCATAATGGAACAGCGGTATCAACGGAACGTCGGCAAGAATTTCTCGCTCCGCCGCGGCAAACAGTTCGAGGCGATGCAGTGGCGTTGCGCGGGTTGCCTTGCGCAACAGTTCATCGTAGCGGGGATTGTCCCAGCCGAACTCGTTCATGCCGTGTTCCGAATGCAGGATCTCGGCAAAGCTGTTCGGGTCCGGGTACTCGCCGATCCACCCCGAGCGGAACGCCTGCGTGCGGTCGAGCTGGCGGCGCGACTGCAGGTAGACCTTCCACTCCTCGTTGCGCAGCGCGGTCGCAACGCCGATCTGCCGCCACATGGAAGCGACCGCAGTGACGATGCGCTGGTCGCGATCGCGCGTGTTGTACAGGAGTTCGACGTGCAGCGGCGTTTCTGCGCCGTAGCCTGCGTCCGCGAGCAGCCGGCGCGCTTCTGCGAGGCGCTCGTCCATCGGCCACGCCGACCATTCCGGCGGCGCCGGTTCGTAGTTTCCAATGGCCGGAATCCATGCATACGCCGACGTCTCGCCGCTGCCGGCGACGTCGCGCGCCAGCACGTCGCGGTCGATGGCAAGCGACAGCGCACGGCGCACCCGCACATCATCCAGCGGCGGACGCGTGGTGTTGAGGCCGATGTAATAGACGCCGAACCAGGGATGAAGCTTGAGCGCGCCGGGGTAGTTCGCACGCAGCCAGTCGATGCGCCCCGGTGGAACGCCATAGGTGATGTGCAGATCGCCCGCCTCGAAGCGCGCAAGTTCCGCGCGCTGGTCCTCGATGGGCAGATAGTCGACGCGTTCGATCGCGACATGCCTGGCGTCGTGGTACCAGGGATTGCGTTCCAGCTCGATGTGCGACTGCACGCGCCATTCCTTCAGCCGGTAGGCGCCGTTGGACACGAGCGTGCCTTCGCGCGCCCAGTGATCGCCCGCGGCGCGAACGGTTCCGGGATGCACGGGGAACGTGGAGGGATGCGTGAGTACGCCGAGAAAGTAATGCGTCGGCACCTCGAGATCGATACGCAGGGTGAGCGGATCAGGCGCGCTCACGCCCAGCGTTTCCGGCGGCGCATCGCCACGAATGATGGCGGCGGCGTTCCGTATCGGCAGCAGCGTCTCGCTGGTGATGCCCGCGGTCTGCGGTGTCACGGCACGGCGGAAGCTGAACACGAAATCTTCCGCGGTCAGCGGATCGCCGTTCGACCAGCGCGCGTCAGGCCGCAGCGAGAACATCCAGGTCAGACCGTCGTCGCTCACCGACCAGTGCCGGGCAACGCCCGCAACGATCTCGCCATCCGGCGCTTCGCTGACGAGACCCTCGAACAGGTCGCGCTGGATGTTGCGCGCCGGCACGTCCTCGGAACGGTGCGGGTCGAGGCTCGAGGGTTCGGCGTGGTTGCCGATGCGAAGCACGCGCACATCCTGCGGCGGTGCGTTGCACGCCGCCGTGAACAGCGCAAACGCAGCCAGCGCTGCGCGCACCGCTCGGCAACCTCCGGATGACGGAAGCAGGCTCATGAACCAAGGATAGGCGAAGGACGGGCGCAGGAAGACGGGTCAGGCGCTTTCGCGGTACTTGCCGTGCCGTTTGAGATGCACGAGCAGCAGCGACACCGCGGCCGGCGTCACGCCCGGGATGCGCGCGGCCTGGCCGAGTGTTTCCGGCCTGACGTCGCCGAGCTTCTGGCGCACCTCGTTGGACAGACCTTTCACCGCGGCGAAATCGAAATCCTCCGGCAGGTGCAGTGCTTCATGCCGCAGCGCACGCGCGATCTCATCGCGCTGCCGGTCGATGTAACCGGCGTATCGCGCCTGGATCTCGACCTGCTCGATGACCGCTGCATCCGTTTCCACGGGCTCAAGGCCGGCCAGCGCATGCAGGCGCGCGTAGTCAAGCTCGGGCCTGCGCAGCAGTTCCAGCGCACGGAACTCGCGCGCGAGCGGTGCGCCGAGAATTTCCGTCGCCGCGGTTTCGTCCATGTCCTGCGGGCGGACGGTCAACGCGCCGAGACGCGCCGTCTCCCGGGCAACTGCATCGCGCTTGGCCTCGAACCTTGCCCAGCGTTCATCGTCGACGAGCCCGAGACGGCGACCGGTTCCGGTGAGGCGGAGATCCGCGTTGTCCTCGCGCAGCATCAGCCGGTATTCCGCGCGCGAGGTAAACATGCGGTAAGGCTCGGTGGTGCCGCGCGTGATGAGGTCATCGACCAGCACGCCGAGATACGCCTCGTCGCGCCGCGGCCACCAGGGTTCCGCGCCCTTCACGGCGAGTGCGGCGTTGAGCCCGGCGAGCAGGCCCTGCGCCGCCGCCTCCTCGTAGCCTGTCGTGCCGTTGATCTGGCCCGCGAAGTAAAGCCCGCCGATGACCTTCGTTTCCAGCGTGTATTTCAGGTCGCGCGGATCGAAGTAGTCGTACTCGATGGCGTAGCCCGGGCGCGTGATGTGCGCGTTCTCGAAACCGGGCATGGAGCGCACGAAGGCTTCCTGCACGTCGAACGGCAACGAGGTGGAAATGCCGTTGGGATAGATCTCGTGCGTCTCGAGACCTTCCGGCTCGACGAAGATCTGGTGCGAAAGCTTGTCCGCGAAGCGCACGATCTTGTCTTCGATGGACGGACAGTAGCGCGGCCCGATGCCTTCGATCACGCCGGAATACATCGGCGAGCGGTCGAGGCCCGAACGGATGATGTCGTGCGTCGCTTCCGTCGTGCGCGCGATGTGGCACATCACTTGGCGCGGATGTTCATCCACCGAACCGATGAACGAGAACACGGGCGCGGGCGCATCGCCCGGCTGTTCATCGAACTTCGTGTAATCCAGCGTGCGGCCGTCGATGCGCGGCGGCGTGCCGGTCTTGAGACGGTCCACGCGCAAGGGCAGCGCGCGCAGTCTTGCGCTGAGCGCGTTGGCCGGCGGGTCGCCGGCGCGGCCGCCCTGGTAGTTCGACAGGCCGATGTGGATCCGGCCGCCGAGGAACGTTCCCACGGTCAGCACCACGGCCGGCGCATGGAATTCCAGGCCCATCTGCGTGAGCACGCCTTCGATACGGTCGCCGTTCACGATGAGATCGTCCACGGCCTGCTGGAACAGCGTGAGGTTCGGCTGGTTCTCGATGAGCGTGCGGATTGCGGCTTTATAGAGTGTGCGATCCGCCTGTGCGCGCGTGGCGCGCACCGCCGGACCCTTGCTCGCGTTCAGCGTGCGGAACTGGATGCCCGCACGGTCCGTGGCGCGCGCCATCGCACCACCCAGCGCGTCGATCTCTCTTACAAGGTGTCCCTTGCCGATGCCGCCGATCGCGGGATTGCAGCTCATTTGCCCGAGCGTCTCGATGTTGTGCGTGAGCAGCAGCGTGCGCGCGCCGGTGCGCGCCGCCGCGAGCGCAGCCTCGGTGCCGGCGTGGCCGCCGCCAACGACAATGACATCGAACTGCCGGGTGGAACGTGACATGCGGGATCGGGCCTGGATTTGAAACAAGTTGCTAATTTTATTTGTTTTTCTGTTCATCGTCCAAGAGAGCGTTTCTGCTCTGCAGTCACCTCGTTCATGCGGCCCGTGGTTTGACGTTGCGTGCAGTGACCGGCAACATCGCCGAGGGGGCCAACTTGCAGGGACACTTCACCGAATGAGCACATCACTCGCCGCGCTCTGGCTGATCGCCGGTGCGCCCGTCTTTGACGCCTGCCGCATCGGCAATCCCGCCGCCGGTCCGCGCATGGCCGCGGAATGCACGACGCTTTCCGTGCCGGAGAACCCGGATGACGCCGAGGGACGGCAGATCACGTTGAAGGTCGCGCGCCTGAAGGCGATGACCGGCGATCCCGCGCCGAATCCGCTCGTGTTCATCGCGGGCGGGCCGGGACAGTCGGCGCTGGAAAGCTTTCCCGGCGTTTCGCAGGCGTTCAACGCCATTCGGCGGCAGCGCGACATCCTTCTCGTGGACCAGCGCGGTACCGGTGGCTCGAACCCGCTCAACTGCGCGGCGCTGGAGGAGAACGCGGACGCAGCCAGGGATGTCGATGCGGACGCGGTTCGCGAAGCGGCTTCGCAGTGCGTCGCGTCGCTCGATGCCGATCTTCGCCATTACACGACGCTTGATGCGGTACGCGATCTTGAAACGCTGCGCGTCGCGCTCGGCGAGGAGGCGTTCGCGCTGTACGGCATTTCCTACGGCACGCGCGTCGCACTGGAGTACCTGCGCCGCCATCCGGAACACGTCGAGGCCGCGATCCTTGACGGCGTGACGGTGCCGGGGGAAGCGCTCGGGCCCCAGATCGCGTCCGACGCGCAGCGCGCGCTCGATCTCATGTTCGATCGCTGCGCGCAATCCGATGTCTGCGCCGAACGGTTTCCGCGCCTGCGCGAGCGTTTCGCCGCGCTGCGCGCAAGGCTTGAGCGCGCGCCTGCAAGCGTCGACGTGCGCGATCCGTTCACCGGCGGCATGCGCGCAGTTTCGCTTTCCTGGCCGCGCGTTGCGATGGTGCTGCGCATGTACAGCTATGCGCCGGAATCGGTCTCCTTGCTGCCGCTGCTGCTCGCCTACGCCGAGGCCGGCGACTGGCAGGCTCTTGCGGGCAATGTCCTTGCGCTGGAACGGCAATCCGAATCCATGCTCTACATCGGCATGCACAACAGCGTCGTGTGCAGCGAGGATGCGCCGTATTTTTCGGCCGCGGCCGCGCAACCGGAAGGCGCGACCCCGTATCTCGGCACGCTCACGACGGACCTGGTGGCGGCGATGTGCGCTGCCTGGCCGTCGCGCGAACTGCCCGCCGATTTCCGCGAGCCGGTGACAAGCGATCTGCCGGTACTGCTTCTCTCGGGCGAGGCAGATCCGGTGACGCCGCCACAGAACGGCGCGGAAGTTGCGCGTCACCTGTCCAACGCGCTGCATCTTGTTGCGCCCGGACAGGGACATGGTGTTGCCTGGCGCGGCTGCACGCCGCGGCTGATGGCGGAGTTTCTCGAGAGCGCGGTTGCCGGCGAGGACGTTGCCGGGCTCGATGCCGCGTGCATCGAAGAACTATCGGCGAGTCCCTTCTTCATCGATCGCAACGGCCCGATGCCCTGAGGAAAACACATGCTCGAGGTCACGAATCTCCGCAAGCATTTCGGCAAGGTGCTGGCCGTCGACGACGTCAGTTTCAAGGCCGATGACGGACGCATCACGGCACTGCTCGGCCCGAACGGCGCCGGCAAGTCGACGACGCTGCGCATGATCGCGGGCGTCGTGCGACCGGATGCCGGCGTTGCGCGCATCGACGGTCGCGACGTCGCGAAGGACACGCTCGCCGCCGTGCGTTCGCTCGGCACGCTGCCGTACAACAGCGGGCTTTATCCGCGCCTGACGGGGCGCGAGAACGTTGCGTACTTCGGGCGGCTGCACGGGCTTGAAGGCGCAGCGCTGAAGGACCGCGTCGATCACCTCGTGCATGAGCTCGGTCTTGGCAACGTCGCGGACCGCGCGGCGAAGGGTTACTCGCAGGGCGAGACCATGAAGGTCGCGGTGGCGCGCGCGCTCGTACACCGGCCGCGCAACATCATCCTCGATGAGCCCACCAACGGTCTTGATGTGAAAGCGCTGCGCGCGCTGCGCGAGATGATCCGCGAGCTGAAGGCGCAAGGTCACTGCATTCTCTTTTCAAGCCACGTGATGCAGGAAGTGGCGGCGCTGTGCGATCGCATCGTCATCATCAGCCATGGCCGGGTAACGGCCGCGGGTACGCCGGAGGAACTGCGCGAGCGGTTCGCGCAGCCGGACCTCGAGGAAATCTTCATCCAGGCCGTGGAGGGCTGACATGCATACCGCGCTGATCGTCTTTCTGAAGGAAGTGCGCGACAACCTCCGCGACCGCCGCACGCTCATGTCCGCGCTGCTGTTCGGTCCGGTCATCGGCCCGCTGCTGTTCGTGTTTCTCATGAAGGCCGCCATCAACGAAGGCATGAAGGGCGAGGGGGAACTGCCGGTCGTCGTCATCGGCGCCGAGTTCGCGCCGAACCTGCTGCAGGTGCTTGTCGCGCAGGGCGCCGAGATCGAGGAGAGCGATGGCGATCCCGAAGCGCTCATCAAGGAAGACAAGGAACGCATCGTGCTGGTGATTCCGGCGGATATCGATGCGCTGTACCGCGAGGCGCGGCCGGCAACGCTTCAGCTGTACTTCGACCGCTCCGACAGCACGGCGGATCGCCGTGCCGATCGCGTGGAGAAACTGCTCACGGTGCATTCGCGCCAGCTCGGCGCCCTGCGGCTGCAGGCGCGCGGCGTTGCGCCCGAGGTGATGCTGCCGTTCTTCATCGACCGCGTGGACCTTTCAACGCCGATGTCACGCGGCGCGATGATCTTCGGCATGCTGCCGTACTTCGTGCTGCTCGCGACCATCATGGGCGCGTTCTACCTGGCGATTGATACAACCGCCGGCGAACGCGAACGCGGTTCGCTGGAATCGTTGCTGAGCCTGCCGCTGTCGCGCACGGCAATCGTGCTCGGCAAGGTCGCTGCAGCCGCCGTGTTCTCGATGCTCTCGCTCGCGCTCACCGTCATCGTGTTCGCGCTTGCGTTTCCGCAGCTTGATCTCGGTGGGCTTGGCATCAATACGTCGCTGGACATCTCGCAGGTCGTCTCCATCCTTCTTGTCAGCCTGCCGTTCACCGTGTTCGCAGCCGGCATGCTCACGCTCGTTGCGTCCTACGCCAAAAGCTACAAGGAAGCGCAGACCTACCTTTCAATCGTCATGCTTGTGCCGCTGATTCCCGTGATCGTCGGCACCGTGATGCGCGCGGACCTCAGCCTTACCGGCGCGCTGATTCCAGGCTTCAGCCAGCATCTGCTGATCATGGAGATCGTCAAGGGTGCTGCCGTTCCGCTGCTCTTCATGCTGTACTCCGCGGGCACGACGCTCGCGGCGGGTGCGCTGATGATCGGCGGTGCGGTGATGCTGTATCGATCGGAGCGAATTCTCGGCTGACGGGAACGCTTCCCGCACGCTCGTTCCACCACGGTGTAGCGCGGGTTGTCCTTTCTGCCTGCAATCACCCGCACGGATCTCCGGCTTCCCGTCATCTGCACGCAAGGGTCGCGCTAATTTGCCTCCGTTGCGCGTCCGAGCGAGAAGGCGCGCCTCTCTCCGGTTGCATCAATGTCGCGGCCATTGAAACGCCAACGTGCGCGCCACCTGCATCCGCACCTGCGGAAAGGGCACCGCAAAAGAAAAGCCGGGGCGCTGCCCCGGCTTCAAGTCTATCGGTAGATCTTTTTCTTTGATCAGAACGAGTAGCGTGCACCCAGGTAGAAGCGACGCGGGGCGACCCAGTCGTTGGCTTCACCGAAGTTGTACACGCCGTCGCCAGCGAGCAGATCCTGCTCGGCGATAGCCGCCTGGTTGTCCAGGATGTTGAAGATGTCGAGGAAGAGCTCGAGTTCACCAACCGGCAGGTCGTGCGAGTACTTCACGCGAACGTCCAGCTCGTAGTACGCCGGACCGGTTTCGCCACCGACCGAGCCTTCATCCACCCAGGCGGAGACTACGCCACCGTTCTCATACGGCGTATCCACGCGAATCGGAAGATTGCGGGCGGATGCCGAGAAGGTACGGCTGTAGACGATACCGCTGTTCCAGTTGAACACGCCGGAGAGCTCCAGGCCGAAGTCAAAGGCATACGTGCCCCAGGCCTTGAGCTGGTGCTCGATGTTGCCCGGCTGCGTGCCGTACAGACCAGGAGCGCGCGGGTCGAGCCAGATCACGTCACCCTGGAAGTCGGCGTTGCTGTCCGAGTTCGAGTTGCCTTCGGCGTCGTTGAACGTGTACGACACCATGCCCTGCCAGTTGTCGGACATCTGCTTCTGCAACGTGACCTCGATACCCTGGTAGTCACGCTTGCCGCCGGCGAGCGTGGCGATCACGTAGTTCGAGTTCGGCAGAGAGCTGTAGCCGAAGTACGAGTACGGCAGGTAGTAGTCCGTGCCAGCAAGCGGACCTGCCGGATCGGAGTACAGGCCCAGATCGTAATCTTCCAGGATGTCGCGGGTCTCACGCTTGGTGTACGTCAGCGACAGGCTCATGTCCGTGCCGAAGGTGGTGGCGTAACCGAGCAGGAACTCATCCGTGTACGGGGTCTTGGTCGACGGTGCAAACAGCGCGTCCGGCGTCTTCGGACCGCCACGGGTGCGGAAGGTGATCCATTCATCGCCGATGAAGACCTGCTCGTCGAGCACGGAGCCCGTCAGGTTGCCGGCGAAGTCGGTCATGTTGTTGCGGATCGGATCGTAGTAACGACCGTAGAAACCCCAGACCTTGCTGCGACCGTCACCAAACAGGTCATACACCACGCTCAGGCGCGGAGCGATTTCCATGTCGAAGGTGTAGGCCTCGCTACCATCGGAAGCAAAGTGCGCCCACTCCTCACCACGGATACCGGCATTGACCGTCCACTGATCCAGTGTCCAGGTGTCCTGCAGGTAGAAAACATCGCCTTCCGACGTCACTTCGTACGGCGCAATGACCGACTGCACGATGCGGTAGGCGTTGACCTGACCGCCCGGGTTGCCTGCCGTGCTGGTGAACTGGTAGGCGTTCATCTCGGCGTCTTCGATCGTGCCGTTGCTGTTGGTGTCAAGGATGCCCATGAAATAGGCTTCATTGGCGCTGGCCGCGATCGCGTCCGTGATACGCGGAATGTCGTCGGCAACCATGTCGACAAAGCCCGTCCAGGTTCCCGTGGTGTAGTCACCGAACGTCGCACCCTGGTTCGCCAGCGCGATCGAGGTGTACTGCGCGTTCTCGGGACCCGTGAAGACCTGGTTTTCCTTGTACTCGTTTTCACTCTGCGAATAACCGAACTTGAAGGCGTGGCTGCCCATCGATGTATCCAGCCAGTACTCCAGGCTCAGACCCAGCTCGTCCTTGTTGCGGAAGGTTTCGATGTTGCTGCCGCTGCCGCCGAGCTGCAGGTCGGCGTTGGTCGGGGTGAGATTCAAGAAGGCCACGTCATTGCGCGTGGCGTCGTTGGCAGCAATGTTGCTGACCTCGCCTTCGTGGCTGAACGTGTACGCGTTCAGGCGGAAGTTCGCCCAGTCACGCGTGTACTCGAGCTTGTAGTTGTCACCACCCTGGTCACGGGCCACGTCGCGGTGATTCAGCGTGGTCGCTGTGGTGGAGCCATCGCGCTCGTACGGGTCGTTGAAGAACGTCGCCGTCAAGCGGTCGTTGTAGGTCGCCTGCCAGGTGGCCTTGAAGAACGCCAGACCCTGGTCGGTGTTGACCGTGCGCTGCAGGTTTCCGGTCACCGGATCAACAACGTCGTCTTCGCGGTTCTTGATCTGGTAGGAACCGAAGAACCACAGCTTTTCCTTCACGATCGGGCCACCCAGCGTGATGGCGGTGTCGAACGTGGAGAAGCCTGCGGATTCGCCGTGCTCGT
>CAZRFE010000035.1:0-25287 GCA_964599565.1 uncultured Gammaproteobacteria bacterium | reverse complement strand
ACCTTGAGACCGGCAACATCCTTGCCGCGAATCCGAAACTGTTCGCGGAAATGGCAAAGGTGCTGCGGCCGCTGGTGTGAAAGACAGGCTGAAGGCCAAAAGAAAAAGGCCGCGCTTCGCGCGGCTTTTTTCTTTTCGAGAGCGGATAAATCGTCTCAGGGGTGCAGCTGTTGATGCCAGGACAAGGCGCGCGTTCGACGAGGAGCGGACTTTACAACCAGTAAACGAGCACCGCAGCCGGACGCGCAACGCAGGACTGGCGCAACAGATGCAGCCCTGTGGCGATTTCAGGGCATGTCGTCGATCGGCTGCTTCTCCTTCAGCGGCAGCAGGTCTTCACGCGTCAGCCCCATCATCAGCGACACCGGCGTTGCAATGAAGATCGTCGAGTATGTGCCGACGATGATGCCGAAGATGAGCGCGAGCGTGAAACTGTAGAACGTCTCGCCACCGAAGTAGAACAGCGCCGCCAGCACGAGCAGCGTGGTGACGCCCGTCATCACCGTACGCGCCAGCGTCTGGTTGATGGAGGCATTGGTGATCGAGATGATGTCGTCGGAACGCATCAGGCGGAAGTTCTCGCGGATGCGGTCATAGACGACAACGGTATCGTTCAGCGAATAGCCAATCAGTGTCAGCACCGCAGCCAGCACCGTCAGGTCGAACGGCATGCGGAAAAAGGAAACCAGCCCGAGTGCAATGATGCTGTCGTGCGCGAGCGCGGCAACCGCGCCGACCGACAGTTTCCACTGGAACCGCATCGATACATAGATGAGGATGCCGAGCAGCGCGAACAGCGCCGCCTGGATGCCCTGGTTGGTGAGCTGCTCGCCGACCTGCGGTCCGACATATTCGCCCCGCCGCATCACGACTTCCGGCGTCTCGCTCTGCAGGATGTGCAGCACGTCTTCCCGGACCTGCATGACCGAGCCTTCGTCCTCGATCTGCATGCGAATCAGCAGGTCGGACGTGTTTCCGAAATGCTGCACGACGGCGCCCGCATAACCCTGCTCTTCGAGCAGCGCGCGCACCGGTTCGAGTTCGACCGGTCCCGGGTACGTCATCTGCAGCAGCGCGCCGCCCGTGAAATCGATGCTGAAATTGAACCCACGCACCGCCATCGAACCGATCGATGCGGCAACCAGCAGCAGCGACAGCACGAATGCCGGCACGCGCAGGCCGATGAAGTCGACGTTGGTCTGTTTCTTGAAAAATTCCATGTCGTTGGCCTCAGATCCAGAGCGTCTGCAGGCGGCGATTGCCGCAGGTCGCATTGACGATGGCGCGCGTCGCGATGATCGCCGTGAACATCGAGGTGACGATGCCGATGGACAGCGTGACGGCGAAACCCTTGATCGGTCCCGTACCGAACACGAACAGCACCAGGCCTGCGATCAACGTCGTGATGTTGCCGTCGAGAATGCTGGACAGCGCCTTGTCGTAACCGGCCGTGATCGCCGCCTGCGGCGAACTGCCGACGCGAAGCTCCTCGCGCATGCGCTCGAAGATCAGCACGTTGGCATCGACCGCCATGCCGATCGTGAGCACGATGCCGGCGATGCCGGGCAACGTCAGCGTTGCCTGCAGCAGCGACAGCACGGCAACGATCTGCACGACGTTGAAGATCAGGCCGACGTTCGCAATCATGCCAAACGCACGGTAGTACAGCGCCATGAACACGAACACGAGCAGCGAGCCGATCAGCACCGCGTTCATGCCCTGCGCGATGTTGTCCGCACCGAGACTCGGGGTGATCGCGCGCTCCTCGACGATGTTGATCGGTGCCGCGAGCGAGCCCGCGCGCAGCAGCAGCGCAAGGTTGCGCGCTTCCGCGGGTTCAAGACCCGTGATCTGGAAGCGGTTCGAGAACACGCCCTGGATGGTTGCGACGGAGATGGTTTCCTCCACCGTGCGGAATCGCGTTTCCGCCTCGCCGTTCACCATCACCGTGTACGGAACGTTCTCGATGAAAACCACCGCCATCGGATTGCCGACATTCGCGCGCGTGGTTTCCAGCATGCGCCGGCCGCCCTGCGAGTCGAGATTCACGTTCACCGCGGGCTGGTTGTTCTGGTCGAAGCCGGACGAGGCATCGGTGAGCTGGTCGCCGGTAACGATGATGTCGCGGCTCAACTGCACGGACGGACCGCCGCCGCGCCGCTCGTAGGTCTTCGCACCGATCTCGCCCGGCTTTGCAACCATGCGGAACTCCACGGTCGCGGTTGCACTGATGATCTTCTTCGCGCGCGCGGTGTCCTGCACGCCGGGCAACTGCACGACAATGCCGTTCGCGCCCTGGCGCTGCACGAGCGGTTCGGACACGCCAAGCTCGTTGACGCGGTTGCGGATGGTCGTCGTGTTCTGCTGGATGGCGGCGTTGCGGATTTCGCGAATGCGTTCTTCGGTCACCGATGCAAGCAGCACCGGCTCCGACGCGTCCTCGTCAATGCTGACGGCAAGACGCGGAAACTCGCTGCGCAACTGGCGCGCAGCTTCTTCGAGGTCGCCGGCGTCGCGCAGCGTGACGCGGATGTTCCGGCCGTCGAGCGTCGCGCCGGAGTAGCGGATGTCCTGCTCGCGCAGCAGCGCGCGGATGTCGCTCTCGTAACGCTCCAGCGCCTGCGAGAGTGCGGCATTCATGTCGACCTCGAGCAGGAAATGAACGCCGCCGCGCAGGTCAAGACCGAGGTTCATCGGCCGCAGGCCGAGCGCATCCAGCCAGTCGGGCGTGCGCGGCGCGAGGTTCAACGCAACGGTGTAGTCGCTTCCAAGCGCCGCCTGCAGCACTTCGACTGCGCGCAGCTGCGATTCGGTCTCGGGGAAGCGTGCGAGCAGCATGCCGTCTTCGTTCGCCACCGACTTGACGGGCAACTTTGCCTGCTCGAGCTCCGCGCGTACGCGCGTAACCAGCGTGTCGCTCACCGGATCCGCTTCGTGCGACACCTGCACGGCGGGGTCTTCACCGTAGAAATTCGGCAGCGCGACGATCAGCGAGGCAACCGCAACCAGCACGACAAGTGCGTTCTTCCAGAAAGGATAATGGTTCATCGTGGCGCCGCTCAGAGCGTCTTGAGCGTGCCTTTCGGCAACACCGTGGCGATCGCGTGCTTCTGCACCTTGAGCTCGACGCCTTCCGCGGCCTCGACGGCAACGAACTGCTCACCGACCTTCGTCACCTTGCCCGCGATGCCGCCGTTGGTGACGACCTCGTCGCCGACGGCCATCGCTTCGACCATCTTGCGATGTTCCTTGGCGCGCTTCGTCTGCGGACGAATGAGCAGGAAATAGAAGATCACGAAGATGATGACGAGTGGCAGCAGGCTCATGAGCGGGCTGCCCTGCTGGGCAGGACCTGCAGCAGCCATGGCATCACTGATGAAGAAATTCATGTTGTCTCCCCTTGATTCGGCCGTATTGCCGGCCGACCGGCGTGTTTATGGGGTGCCTGACGGCGAAAGGGCCGCATTATGGCACAGGCGGTGGGGTTTTCCCCCGCTTGGCGTAGAACGTGGCGACGAAGGCCTCGAACTCCCCCGCCTCTATGGAGGTCCTGATGCCGCGCATCAAGGCCTGGTAATAAAAAAGATTATGTATGGTGTTCAGGCGCGAGGAGAGGATCTCGCCGCAACTGTCGAGGTGGCGCAGGTACGCGCGGCTGTAGTTCCGGCAGGTATAGCAATCGCACTCCGGATCAAGCGGCGCGGTGTCGTTGCGGTAGCGCGCGTTGCGGATGCGCACAAGACCCTCGCTCGTGTACAGGAACCCCGTGCGCGCGTTGCGCGTCGGCAGGACGCAGTCGAACATGTCGATCCCGCGCCGCACGGCCTCGACGATGTCCTCCGGCGTGCCGACGCCCATGAGATAGCGTGGCCGGTCCCTTGGCAGCAGCGGCTGCAGCGTGTTCAGCACCTTCAACCGCTCTTCTTCGGGCTCGCCAACGGACAGGCCGCCCACCGCGTAGCCGTCGAAGCCGATCTCGCACAATCCTTCGAGCGAACGACGGCGCAGGCCAGGGTGCATGCCGCCCTGGACGATGCCGAACAGCGCGTTGGGATTGCCGCCGTGCGCATCCTTCGAACGTTTCGCCCAGCGCAGCGAAAGCTCCATCGAACGGCGCGCTTCGTCTTCCGTCGCCGGGTATGGCGTGCATTCATCGAAGATCATCACGATGTCGGAACCGAGCGCATGCTGCACGCCGATCGCTTCTTCCGGCCCGAGGAATACCTTGTCGCCGTTCACGGGCGAGGCGAACGTCACGCCTTCCTCCGTGATCCTGCGCCGCTCGGAAAGACTGAACACCTGGAAGCCGCCGGAATCGGTGAGGATCGGCCGCTGCCAGTGCATGAAGTCGTGCAGGTCGCCGTGCGCGCGGATGATTTCCGTGCCCGGCCGCAGCATGAGATGGAACGTGTTGCCGAGAATGATTTCCGCGCCGAGTCCTTCAAGTTCTTCGGGCGTCATTGCCTTCACGGTGCCATAGGTACCAACCGGCATGAAGGCCGGCGTGTTGACGACGCCGCGTTCGAAGATCAGCCGGCCGCGGCGCGCGGCGCCGTCATTGCACAAGTGTTCGAATTTCATGATCCATCCTGCGGCGGATTGCTGCCGGTAATGAACATCGCATCACCGTAACTGAAAAACCGGTATCGCTCGTCAACCGCATGCCGGTAGGCGCGCATGATGTTCTCGTATCCTGCGAACGCAGACACAAGCATCAGCAGCGTGGATTCCGGCAGGTGAAAGTTCGTCACCATCGCATCCACCACGAAAAAGCGATGACCGGGAACAATGAACAGGCGCGTGTCGCCGGCGAACGGTTTCAGTTGCCCACCCTGTGCTGCGGATTCCAGGCTGCGCACGCTTGTCGTGCCGATGGCGATCACACGCCCGCCGTTTGCGCGCGCACGATGAACAGCCTGCACGACGTCTTCGGTCACGACGGCATGTTCGGCGTGCATCTGGTGCTTCGAGAGATCGTCTTCACGCACGGGCTGGAACGTGCCCGCACCGACGTGCAGCGTCACGAACGCGGATTCGATGCCGCGCGACTTCAGCGCATCGAGAATCTCTGCATCGAAATGCAGGCCAGCCGTCGGTGCGGCAACGGCGCCGGGCGTGCGTGCATACACGGTCTGGTAGCGCTCGCGGTCCGCGTGTTCATCGGGACGGTCGATGTATGGCGGCAAGGGCATGTGGCCGTGGCGTTCGAGTTGCGCGGGCACATCATCATCGGGGAACCGCAGATGGAACAGCGCACCATCGCGGCCCAGCACGTCGAGCTCGAGGCCCGTTTCCGTTTCAATGCGGCTGCCGGGTTTCGGCGACTTGCTCGCGCGCACGTGCGCAAGCGCTTCGCGTGCGTTCAACACGCGCTCGACAAGAACCTCGACGTGCCCGCCGGTCGTCTTGCGGCCGAGCAGCCGTGCGGGCATGACGCGCGTGTCGTTGAAGACCAGCAGGTCGCCTGGCTGCAGGAGTTCCGGAAGGTCGCGGAACTGCCGGTCGCGGAGAGTCCCGTCGACGCCATCAAGACACAGCAGGCGCGAGCCGCTGCGATCACTCGCCGGATACCGGGCGATCAGCTCGTCAGGGAGTTCGAAATGAAAATCGCGGCGCTGCATGGCGCCGCGAAGTGTAACCGATCCGAAAGCGGGCGCCGCCGTCGCGCCGGATATTTCAGTTCGCGGCAGGCGTCGCGGCAAGAACCTTCCGCTCACCATGCACGCCGCGATACTCGCTGCTGCGGCGCTCCGGCACTTCTATCTCAAGCGTCTGCTTCTTCTTCTTCCGCAGGATATCCAGCGTCAGTGTTTCACCTCCGCGATAGCTGCGCAGGATGCGCATTGCATGCGCCGCATCCTCGGGCTCGCGGCCGTCGATCGCGAGAATCACGTCACCATCCTGCAGCTTGAACGCCTCATCCGCGGGAGCGCGCACGACCAGCAGTCCGCTCTCGGCACCGAAGTATTCGCCGAGCCGTCTCGAGACCGGCGCAAGTTCCATCTCGCCCCAGCCGCGCATCAGTTCAAGGAACATGGCGCGCCGCGGCACCGGCAGCTCCGGCAGTTCGCCAAGCGCGGCGAATACCTGGTTGCGTGAATGGAATTCCTCGACCGTCACATCGACGGAACGCTCGTCTTCGCCGCGACGATACGTCACCGCCAGCGTGCTGCCAGGTTCGACATCCGCAAGCGCATCGATGAGCGCGCGCGACGGCGATTCCGTTTCGGCGAGATTCGTTTCGCCTACGTTCATGATGATGTCGCCCGCCTGGATGCCTGCCTTGTCTGCGGGACCACCAGGCGTCACGGACAGCACATCCACGCCTTGGCCGTCGTTGTGACGGCGGTGTTCGATGGCAATGCCGAGCATTGCGCGCCGCGGTGCATCCGGACTGAAGAATCGAACGGCAAAGTCTCTGCCGGTATCCATGCCAAGGTCCGCGCTCAGTTCCGCAACACGGCGCGCCGCTTCCGCAAGATCATGACGCGCGTCCGCCATCTCCTTGCGCAATTCTTCACGATCCTTGTCGCTCTTCTCGGCCGCATATGCCGGCGCGGCAAGCGCCAGACCCGTCGCAACAAAAAATACCAGGAATGCCTTCATCGCATCGCTCCTTGTCTCAGATGTCATCGAGAAAATCGTTTGCAGCGCGTACGGTCACCAGCGTTTCCATCAGTTCGACGCGCTGCCGCCACAATTCATGTTCCTGCCGCCTCGCGTCGGCGCCATCAAGACTCCCGGCGACATTCAGCTGGTAGTCGATCAGCCCGATGCTGTCTTCCAGTTCGCTGACCGCTCCCGCGGTCCGCAGGTTCATCACGGCAGGCGAGCCGTACTGTTGCAGGAGGTACTCAAGCGCACGCGATCGCGCGCGCAGATCCGTGACGTCGTTCTCGGCGATCTGCGCTGTCATCGCCGTTCCGGCTTCCGGTTCCGCGTTTTCCCGGAGCGTCACCGCCGTCACCAGCGATGCAACGACGGCTACACACGCCACGCTCGCCACGTTCGCGTAATGACGAACATCGTGCCGACGCGGCAACATTTCCTTCTCGCGCCGCGCGACGATCTCCGTCCATGCGCGATCCGGCGGCGGCAGTACCGGCAGGCTGCGCAATCCAGAACGCAGCTCGCGGATGCGTTCGAGCTTTCGCAGGCAGATGCTGCAGTGATGCACATGCGCAGCCATCGCGGCATCCACCGGTTCCTCGTCGCGCAGCGCAATCAGCTCGCTGTCGTTCGCGTGCATGATTCCACCTCTTCATTGAATGCCTGTTCCGCCACCATCGCGCGAAGCCGCGCCTGCGAGCGGACCAGCTGGGATTTCGAAAAGCTCGGCGTCCTGTCGAGCATGTCCGCGATCTCGCGGTGCGTGTAACCCTCGACGTCGTGCAGCCACAACACGGTTCGGCCGACCGGCGACAACCTGTCGAGCAACGTGGCGAGATCCACGCGTGACAACGCCGAATCCAGGCCGCCGATACTCCCGGCCATGTCTTCTTCCAGCGGCACGTTCCGGCGTTCGCGATCCGAGCGAAGGAACATCAGGCAGCGATTCACCGTCATTCGACGCAGCCAGAATCCGAACGGCGCATCATTCCTGAATCCGCCGATGCTTCGCATGACATCGAGGAATGTTTCCTGCAGCAATTCCTCGGCAATCTCCGGACGTCCGGTGATCCGTCGTGCAAGCGTGTACACCGGACCGCCGAACATCCGGTACAGCTCGGCGTGCGCCTGCATGTCTCCTGCACGGGCACGTGCGAGCACCTGGTCATCGACGGTCTTTGCAAATCCGTTCGTCATTGTCTTCATTGATGCATGGAGCGACCGAAAGGTCGCAGTTGGCCATCCGGATCCAGCGAATCCGTCTTGCCCGACGGAACGATTGCCCTATACTTGGCGTCCCCTGGCCCGGGTGGCGAAACTGGTAGACGCGCGAGACTCAAAATCTCGTTCCTTCGGGAGTGTCGGTTCGAGTCCGACCCCGGGCACCATCATTCGCCGGCGCTCCGCCGGCCATGATCCGGAATCCTGCGATGCGATATTGCAGCCAGTGCGGAGCGCCCGTGACGATTCGCGTTCCCGAAGGTGACCATCTGCCGCGCCATGTCTGCGGCAGCTGCGCGATCGTTCACTATCGAAACCCGAACGTCATCGCGGGCTGCATCGTCACCCATGACGACGCCGTACTGATCTGCCGTCGCGCCATCGAACCTCGATACGGATACTGGACGCTGCCAGCCGGATACATGGAACTTGGCGAATCGGTCGTGCAGGCCGCGGCGCGGGAAGCAATGGAAGAAGCCTGCGCCGACGTCGACCTTGCTGCCCTGTATACCGTCGTCGACGTGATTCACATGGGACAGGTGCATATGATGTATCGGGGCACGCTTCGGGGCGGCCGGCATTCTGCAGGACCGGAGAGCCTTGAAACCGCGCTCGTCGGCATGGATGCGATTCCATGGGACGAACTTGCGTTTCCAAGCGTGCGTTTCACGCTGGAGCGGTTCCGCGAAGATCTGGCAAGTGGACACTTCGCGTTGCACAGCCATGTATTCGATGGGCGCTGACAACTGAAATCAAGAATGGGTTGTGGCAGAATTCGCGGTCGTGGACACACCCGCGGGAGTTGCGCATGACGTTTGTAGTCACCGAGAACTGCATCAAGTGCAAGTACACGGATTGCGTGGAAGTGTGTCCCGTGGACTGCTTTCACGAGGGACCGAACTTCCTGGTCATCGATCCCGACGAATGCATCGACTGTTCGTTGTGCGAGCCGGAATGCCCCGCGAATGCCATCTTCGCGGAAGATGACGTTCCGGAGCACCAGCAGCATTTCCTCGAGATAAATGCCGAGCTCGCGCGCGATTGGCCGGTGATCACGGAAAAGAAGGACGCGCTGCCCGACGCCGAAGAGTGGGACGGGAAAACCGGCAAGCTGGAGCAGCTTGAGCGCTGAGGATTGTATCTCACAGAAGAAAGGCCGCATCTGCGGCCTTTTTTATTCTGCGGATTGCATCGACTGAAGTTTCTTCAGCAGTTGGTCCGGCGGGAGATAGCCCGGAATCATCTGGCCGGATTCGGTAAAGATTGCAGGTGTACCACCGACGCCGAGCATGCGTCCGAGCTGCCACTGCTCCGTCACGTAATCGCCGTCGCATGCCTGCGTCTTGAACTCGCGGTCGAGCTTGGCAAGCGTCAACGCCTGCTGTCGGTCGGGCGCGCACCATACATCTTCCATCGTTCGCCATGAATCCGACGTCAGTCCGTTGCGAGGATACGCGGCATAACGGATCTGAATGCCGCGCCTGACGTAATCATCGATCTGGCTGTGCATACGCCGGCAATACGTGCAGGTTACATCCGTGAAGACCGTGACACGGTATCTCGAATCAGCATTGCCAAACACGATCAGTTCTTCGTCGGAAAGTTCCGCGAGCACCGCGGAACGTGCAATGGCAAGCCGTTCTTCCGTGACGTTCCGGTCTTCTTCGATATCGTAGATGTCGCCCTTGATCACGTAACGTCCGTCGGCGGAACTGTAGATCACGAGCGGACCAACCATGACCTCATACAAACCCTCGATGGGAGACGGACGCACGTCGTCTGCCGCCACACCCGGAAAGCGCTTTGCTATGTGCGCTCGTATATCCGCGTCCGACGCGCCGAAGGCGGACGGCGCGAGAACGGCAAGTAACAGCGGAAGCAGATATCGGTTCATGAATGAGTACTTGTATGTGTCGGGTTGAAAAACGAAGCGCCGGCATTTTGCCGGCGCATGAGCTTAACAGGGGATTGTTCCGGCAACTAGCCGCGGGGATGATGCTGGGCGTGCACATCCTTCAGGCGTTCGCGCGCGACGTGCGTGTAAATCTGGGTCGTCGACACGTCGCTGTGTCCCAGCAGCATCTGCACAACGCGCAGGTCGGCGCCATGATTCAAAAGGTGCGTGGCGAACGCATGCCGCAGCGTATGGGGTGACAGCGGCTTGCGAACGCCGGCCTTGGAAGCGTAACGCTTGATGATGTGCCAGAAGGCCTGCCGCGTCATGCTGTCGCTGCGCCGGGTCGGAAACAGGAATTCCGTCTGGCGGTCACGCAGGATTTCCGGCCGACCATTGGCGAGATACCGCTCAAGCCACCGCTGCGCTTCCTCGCCGATAGGCACCAGCCGCTCCCGGCTACCCTTGCCGGTAATGCGCACAACGCCCTGGCGGAGGTTGATCTGGTTGAGTTTCAGTTTGACAAGCTCCGAGACGCGCAGCCCCGTCGCGTAAAGCACTTCGAGCATCGCGCGATCACGCAGGCCGAGCGGATCGTCGACGTCGGGCACGGCCAGCAACGATTCGACTTCCTCTTCGGTCAGCGATTTGGGCAGCGGACGGCTCAGGCGCGGCATCTCGATATTTTCGGAGGGGTCCTGACCGACCAGGCCTTCCCGTTGCATGTAACGAAAAAAACGACGGATGCTGGACAGCTGACGCGCTGTTGATCGCGGACGAGCACCTGATTCGACACGCCACGCCACGAAATTCAGCAAGTGATCGCGACGCGCTTCCCGAAGGTCGATCGAATGATCCTCGAGCCATGCCTTGAGACTTTGCAGATCCGCGCGATACGCAGCCAGCGTGTTCTCGGACAATCCGCGCTCCATCCACATCGCATCGAGAAAGCGCTCGATATCGCCGCTCACTTTCCCCGTAACACCGGGAACGATTTTCCCCAGTGGCGTAGCGATGGAATCTTGCACCTTATGTTTGCCGGGCATTGCTGTGTCCTCAGGGGCTCGCGGTTTCACAGGGCTCACCTGTGATTGGCGTCGCGTTATGGGCGAATATGTCCCAATAATGCAAGGTTTGTGGCGGCAAGTCTCCCCGGTTTTCCCTGCATTCACCGTGAACTGGTTCACAACCTATTATGTAAAAAAATCCGACCCTATAAGGTAAATGCAGTAAAAAAGGCGCCCGGAGGCGCCTTTTTCCCTTCACCTCGTGTAAAACCTCAATCCAGACTGGACACCTGTTGCTCAGTCTGAACAAAGCTTAGCCACTGCGATGCAGTTTTCCGAGTTTCCGGGTAACCACGTGCCTTGTCGAACGCGTTGATCGCGGTCTCGAAATCCTTTTCCTCGGCAGCTGCGGTGCCAAGCAACAACCAGGCCTGACCATTCTGTTTCGAGTCGAGGCCACCCTTTTCCAGCGCCTTTCGGGCAGAACTCTTCGAGCCTTCCCAATTGGCAAGCGACATTTCAAGCTGGGCAGCGCGGATATAGAGTTCCCCATCCTCCGCGTAACTGGCAGCCTTGTTCAATGCAGCAATACCTTTTTCGTATTCGCGCGCCTGGATCCAGGCCTGCGCAAGCAGTTCGTAGTTGCGCTGGTTGCGTTCGACCTTTTCCTGGTCCAGAGCCTGCTGAAGAACGGTTGCGCCGGGAAATGGAACATTGTTCAGCAGGTACAGACGTGCGAGGTTGAGGAATTCGTCTGACTTCTCAAGCACACCTTTCTCGTACGCCATCGCCATGGTCGCGAGTGCCTTCGGATCATCACCGAGTTCGATATATATACCTGAGAGCTGACGCCAGTAATCCTTCTTATGGGGCCAGTTCGCGACCAGTACTTCAAGTGTGTCCGCCGCTTCGCGATACTTCTCAAGTTCGTACTGGATTCCAAGCGCGAGCTTCAACCACTCTTCCTTTGGCTTCTCCACCTTCGCAAGAGCCTGTTTCACGACGGGATAGGCTTCGCGAAACCGTTCGAGCGCGTAATAGGCATTCCCGAGCGTGATATAGGCATCCGCCGGTGGGTTTTCGGCCGTCTTCAGCCAGTTCGTCATGAGCGAAACCGTTTTCTCGAACTGCCCAAGTACGCCGTAGATCTGAGCCAGTGCATAAATCACGCCCTTCTCTGGCTCGTCCGGCAACGCATTCAATTCCAATGCGCGCTGCAGGTAGTTCCCGGCTTCCTCGTAATTCTCCTGTCCGATATAAACGTACGCCGTCGTTTGCAATGTCACCGCAAGCTCGTACGGCTTTTCCTTGACATCGTCCGCAAGCGCCTTCAGGTCGGCAAGCGCTTCGTCGTACTTGCCCTCATCCATCAGCTTGGTCGCATTATTGATGCGGGAGTAGGTACGCGGCGACATGAACGTCGAGCCGCCGTCCTTCTTTTCCTGCGCATTCTGTTGCTGAGCAGTACTGCCGGACAGGGGCATGAATGCGACCAGCATGCCAGCAGCGACAGTCACAAAGGTCTTGTACGAAAAGAACATTGGGTTACTCCTCCCGGCCCGGCGCTATTAGCAGCCTTCTGGCTTCTTGAATTCGATCGGCAACGTGGCTTCACGCTTCACCGGGCGACCGTCAACGATGCGTGGCTTGAACTTCCAGCGCAAGATGGCACGCAGTGCCGAACGATCGAACATGCGTGGCGGATTCGATGAAACCACGCTCGGGTCTTCCACGGAACCGTCTTCCAGCACCGTGAAACGCAGTTCGACGATGCCGCCGATGCAATTCGTCAATGCTTCGCGCGGCATCTGCGGTTCAATCTGCACGATCGGAATCAGATCTCCGTCGCCAGTCGCGGCTCCACTGAATGGATTACCCAGGTAGGGACCGGTCCCTGCAAACGACGCACCGATATTCGGCATGTTGATATTGAGCTGGGGCGGCGTCGGACGCGTGTCCTGCTGCTGCGCGCTGATCTGTGGCGGTGGCGGCTTCTTCGGGGGCTCGGGTTTTTCCGGCACTTGACGATCCTTCGTACGCGTCGTCTCGTCCCGCTTGACGCGAACGAAATCGACAAACTGTACGTTGTCCGCCTTCACCTGCGCGTCATCATCGCCTGATACCAGCTCCTTCATCAGTGCGAACAAGGAGATGGCGACCACAAAACCTAAAACGAGCGATACAAGATATCTCATGATCCTGCTGCCTCCTGCGCCGCAACAGCCACCTGTTCGGCACCCGCCAATCGCGCCTGATCCATCACCTGGACCACAACACCCGTCGGCGCCAGTTCATCGGCAATGATCACGACGCTGCCTTCCGGATTTTCCGCCCTGGCCTGCTGCACCAGTACACGAACCTGTTCCAGTTCCACCTGCCGCTTCGACATCCAGATGTCGCCGGCTTCGGAAACAGCAATCATCACGTTTCCGTGAACCTGCTCAACAGCAGTCTGCGCCGGTGGCCGATTAACCTCCAGACCAGCCTCCTTTACAAAGGATGTGGTGACAATGAAGAAAATCAACATGATAAACACGATGTCGAGCATCGGTGTCATGTCGATCGCAGCGTCTTCACTCTGTCTTGCGTGTTTTCTGGCCATACCTGTCTCTTTGGACAGCGACCCGGCATCAAGGTGCCGGACGCCTGGTTACTCTATATCGGACGCGATAGAAACGTTTGTTGCGCCTGCGAGACGTGCCTGGTCAACGACCTGCACCAGCACGCCAGCGTTCGAATTTCCGGCTGCCGCCACAATAACCGTGGCATCCGGCTTCTCCGCACGTGCGCGCTCAACGTTTGCCTGCACCGCACGAACGTCCACTGTACGACCGTCCATGCGAATTGCGCCGGTATCCGTGATCTCGATGAGGACGACCTCACTTTCCTGCTTCGTCTCCGGCGGTGTGTTCGTCGGCCGGTTCATGTCGATACCGATCTCCTTGACGAAGGAGGTCGTCACGATGAAGAAGATCAGCATGATGAACACGATGTCGAGCATCGGTGTCATGTCGATTTCAGCTTCATCTGCTGAATGTTTGTGCTTGCGTCTCATGGGTCACCGTTCAGAAATGACGTAATGCGTCTTCGACCTTTTCAACCTCGACCCGCGCCTTGCTATCGAGGGCACTGCCGAAGTACAGCCCTGAAAGTGCCGCGACCATGCCAGCCATCGTCGGCAGCGTCGCAGCCGAGACACCACCTGCCATTTCCCTGGCATTGCCGGTACCCATGATCGCCATCACATCGAAGACCATGACCATGCCCGTAACTGTTCCGAGCAGCCCGACCAGCGGCAGCACGGCCACAAGCGACTTGATCAGGAACACAAAACGGTTCACGTCGACGGATATTTCAGAAACCATCCGTTCGCGGATCCGCTTTGCATACCAGCTGTCCTGGTCGGCACGGCTGTTCCAGCGTTCAAGCGCCTGCTTGACGCGGCCGGGGTGAACGGCTCTGAAGTACCAGAGCCGTTCGATGATGAACGTCCACATCGCGATGGTGATCAGAAGCACCACCCAGAGGACATTCCCGCCCGCGTCGAAGAAATCCAGGATGCCGTTGAAGGTTTCCGAGAGCCAGATCATTTCTGCTTTTCCGCATGGGCTGCAATGATGCCGGCGCTCTGCTCCTCGATGACCTGGACAATTTCACGGCTGCGCGACGAAACGATCGCGTGCAACAGCACCATCGGGATCGCGACCACCAGGCCTTCGACCGTCGTTACCAGCGCCGTGGAAATACCGCCGGCCATCAGCTTCGGATCACCCGTACCAAACAGCGTGATCGACTGGAAGGTCGTGATCATGCCGGTCACTGTACCCAGTAGACCAAGAAGTGGCGCAACAGCGGCAATGATTTTCAGCGCACTCTGCCACTTCTCGAGCTGTGGCGTTTCCTTGAGGATCGCCTCGTCGAGCTTCAGTTCGAGCGTCTCGATGTCATCGTTCTTGTTGTCGTTGTATACGCTCAGCACACGGCCGAGTGCGTTGTCAGGGCTGGGCTTGCCCGATTCAAGCTGCGCCTTGACCTTGCGACCTGCTCCGAAGAGATAAATAAGCCGCAGAGCAGCAATAACCAAGCCGATAAGACCAAGCGCCAGCGTGATGTAACCGATGATACCGCCTTGATCCAGACGCTCCTTCAGGGACGGAGCAAGCACAAGGGCGCCAAGCAACTGGCCCTGCGTAGGATCGACGGCCATGGCAATCGGACCGGTACCCGGTTCCGCTGCAAACAGTTCGTCGGCCATGTCAACAAAACGTCCGGCCGGCTGACGCGTCAGTTCGACCAGCGACTGCGTTTCGGGCAGATAACGGAGGAAGCCGTCCTGGTTGACCGCGTTGAACACGCCAACACGAACAACATCCTGCTCGATCGGCGTGCCATCTTCACCAATGATGGTATCGGTGAAACGGACGACCTTGCCGGATTGCACCATTTCTTCAAGGAAGGTGTTGGTCAAGGCTTCAAGCTCGGCGATCGTCGGCAATGCTTTCGACTGTGCCAGCTTCGAAAGAATCTGACCGCGGCCTTCGATCTGCGCCGACACCAGCGAGTTGTCGACGATCGTCTTGGCGTTGCCGGCCATCTGACGCACGACGCCGAACACTTCGCCGAGGTTGCCCATGCGCGTGCGCAGGGTCTCGGTCAATTGCGTGAGTTCGCGTTCATTGGTATCGAACGTGCCGCGCAAACGGTCGCTGCGCTGTTCTTCCGCGGTCATTTCGCCGCGCGCACGCTCCAGCAACTGCTTCTGCTGATCACGTGCCTGGCGGAATTCCTGCTCGCGACGCTGATTGATTGCCGTCGCTTCACGGCTTGCACGACGGACCTGCTCAAGCAGTTGATCCAGGTTCGCCGGTGCAGTCGCGTTGGTTGCCGGCTGCTCGCCCGCGTAGGCGGTGCCCGTTGCGATGAGCGCCGATATCACGGCGCTGTAGATGATCTTCTTCATTGTGCGCGCTCCGGTGCAGCAACAGGGAGTTTCATGAGGTCAGGCGCCGCCTGTTTGCGGGCGATGCGCAGGCCACTGTCGATCGAGCTGCGGTAGCTGTCCGGCAGCTGTTCCCACTGCTTGCTCTGTGCGTTCCAGTAACCAGTCTCTTCGCGGTCGATCGTCTGGTAGGCAAACAGCACGCGGCCGACACGGAGAAAATCGACGGTGCGCACGTTGTCGCCTTCACCCAGTTCGCCACGATAGGCTTCGATCGTACGGCCGTACTCGGTCTCGATCTGGTAGGCCTCCATGACGCGGCGATACTTCTCGGACACCGTGACGTTCGACTGATCCATCATGTCCTTGAGCTCGGCAACACGATTGCGACGCTCTTCACCAAGGAAGGGAATATCCAGCGCGACGAATGCTTCGAGGTTGTCGACCATCCGGATCATGAACGGCAGGATTTCCTTCTCGACGACCTCGACGTCCTGCAGCTGCTTGCGAATGGAAAGCTTTTCCTCTTCCTGGTCACGAATCAGCTTTTCAAGCTGCTTGTTGTATACGCGCAGACGGTCCGTCTGCTGCGTGACAGTCAGGTATTCCGTAAGGAGCGACTGCGTTTCGTCGCTGATCCTGTTCACCTGTTCCTGCGAACGCGCCGACGACTGCTGCGTCGATTGCTGCGTCTGCATGGTGGTCTTCAGGACGTTCTCGGGAGCCGCTTGCGTAGCCGCTGCGTGGACGAAAGTACCGGCGCTCATCAGTGTGCACCAGCACGCGACCACGATCAGCTTCTTGTTGAGTAGCTTGGGCATGTCGTTACCTTAAGAATCTAGCAATGGTTACAGAAGGGGTCAGCAAAAGCGTACCGCCGTACCGCTGCAAGAACAGCGAAGGGACCGAATTTAACAAAGAAAATGTCAAAAGAAAAGCAATCCGGATAGACTAATATTTCCTTTCATATCAGGCATTTTGGTTAACTGACAAGCATTTTCTTCACGCTTCCGACGCATCGACATCACACTTCCAGCGACCGGGAAAACAATAGAAAAAACCCGCCGTTACGGCGGGTTCATCCGAATCTGATGCTTTACATATTGCGCCGGTAACGTCCGCCCACTTCGTAAAGCGCCTGAGATATCTGACCAAGGGTGCAGGTTTTCACGGTCTCCATCAGTTCCGCAAAAAGATTGCCGCCTTCCGATGCGACGCGCTGCAATCCTGACAGCGCAACATCAGCCGATGACGCGTGATGGCTGCGCAGATGCCGGACGGCATCGATCTGCGCCTGCTTCTCCTCTTCCGTGGACCGGATCAGTTCCGGCTCTTCGATGTTTTCCTCCTCGCGTCCCCGGAAGGTATTGACGCCCACAATCGGCATCGAACCGTCGTGCTTCTTCGCCTCGTAGTACAGCGACTCTTCCTGGATCCGGCCGCGCTGGTACATGGTCTCCATTGCGCCGAGCACGCCACCGCGTTCGCTGATGCGCTCGAACTCCTTGTATACGGCTTCTTCGACGAGGTCGGTCAGCTCTTCGATGATGAACGAACCCTGGATGGGATTCTCGTTCTTGTTGAGACCGAGCTCCTTGTTGATGATGAGCTGGATCGCAAGCGCGCGCCGCACGGATTCCTCCGTCGGCGTCGTGATGGCCTCGTCATACGCGTTGGTGTGCAGGCTGTTGCAGTTGTCGTACAGCGCGTACAGCGCCTGCAAGGTCGTGCGGATGTCGTTGAACTGGATCTCCTGCGCATGCAGCGAACGGCCAGACGTCTGGATGTGATACTTCAGCATCTGCGCGCGCGAATCGGCGCCGTAGATATCACGCAGCGCGCGCGCCCAGATGCGGCGCGCCACGCGGCCGATGACGGCGTATTCCGGATCCATGCCATTCGAGAAGAAGAACGAGAAGTTCGGCGCAAACTCATCGACGTTCATGCCGCGCGCAAGATAATACTCGAGCAGCGTGAAGCCGTTCGCAAGCGTGAACGCAAGCTGCGAGATCGGGTTCGCGCCGGCTTCCGCGATGTGATAGCCGGAGATGGAAACGGAATAGAAGTTTCGGACATTGTTGTCGATGAAGTACTGCTGCACATCGCCCATCATGCGCAGTGCAAAATCCGTGGAGAAGATGCAGGTGTTCTGCGCCTGGTCTTCCTTGAGGATGTCGGCCTGCACGGTACCGCGCACGGTGGAAAGCACGCGCGCCTTGATCTTCGCGTAGGTGTCCGCATCGACGACCTTGTCGCCGGAAACGCCCAGCAGGCCAAGCCCCATGCCATCGTGACCTTCCGGAAGGTCGCGGTTGTATCCGGGCTGCAGTCCGTCCGCGTACATCGCGCGGATCTTCTTCTCCGTCGCCTCCCACTGCCCGCTCTCCCGCAGATGCTTCTCGATCTGCTGATCGATCGCTGCATTCATGAACATCGCGAGAATCATCGGCGCCGGACCATTGATCGTCATCGACACCGACGTCGTCGGCGCCGTGAGGTCGAAACCGGAGTAAAGCTTCTTCATGTCATCGACAGACGCGATCGACACGCCCGAGTTGCCGATGCGGCCGTAGATATCAGGGCGCGGGTCCGGATCCTCGCCGTAGAGCGTGACGGAGTCGAACGCCGTTGAAAGGCGCGCCGCCGGAAGCCCTTGCGAAACGTAATGGAAGCGGCGGTTCGTGCGCTCCGGCGTGCCTTCGCCGGCGAACATGCGCGCAGGGTCTTCTCCCGTCCGACGGTACGGATAGACGCCAGCGGTGTACGGATAGTATCCGGGCAGGTTTTCCTCCATGCGCCAGCGCAGGATGTCGCCCCAGTCCTGGTAGCGCGGCAGGCCGAGCTTTGGAATCTGCAGGTGCGACAGCGACGCGGTGTAATTTTCGCCGGTAATTTCCTTGCCGCGCACGAGATAGGAATACTGCTCGCTGCGCGCACCTTCCATGACCTGCGGCCATTCGCGCAGCAGCGCGATGCCTTCCGCCGATATTTCATCAAGTGCTGCGTTGTAGCGCTGGCGCAATGTGCGCAGGGAATTGTCATTGCCTTCCGTCAGCGCGTTCCCCGCATAGGGTTGCAGGGGTTCCGGCAAGGATGCATCTTCAAGCGCGACGAGCGCCTGGTAGCAGGAGTGCGCAAGCGTCGCCGCCTCCGCCTGCCGGCGGATACGTTCGTGCTGCCGGCGTCCCTGCTCCGCGATCTCCGCGAGGTAGCGCTCGCGGCTGCCGGGAATCAGCGCGTGCTTCTCGAGTGCAACTTCCGCGAAATCGCCGGTGAGCTTCCAGGCATCCTTCGACAGGTCGAGCTTCGCGACCATTGCATCGATCAGTCCCTTGAACATGCGGTTCACGCCCGGATCGTTGAACTGGCTTGCGATCGTCGGGTACACGGGAACCTTGTCGTCGGGCAGATCGAACTTCAGCCGGTTGCGGCGCCATTGTTTCTTCACGTCGCGCAGCGCGTCCTTCGCGCCGCGCTTCTCGAACTTGTTGATCACGACGAGATCCGCGAAATCCAGCATGTCGATCTTCTCGAGCTGGCTTGCCGCGCCGTAATCGGACGTCATCACGTAGCAGGAGAAATCCACGAGATCGACGATCTCGGTGTCGGACTGGCCAATGCCGGCAGTCTCGACCAGGATCAGGCCGAAGCCGCAGCACCGGAGATACTGGATGGTGTCCGCAAGCACCGCGCTTGTCGCCAGGTGCTGGCGGCGGGTAGCAATGGAACGCATATATATGGCGTCGTCATCCAGCGAGTTCATGCGGATGCGGTCGCCGAGCAGCGCGCCGCCGGTGCGGCGGCGGGTCGGATCCACGGCAAGGACTGCGATGCGCAGATCCGGGTAATGCCGGCGGAAGCGATTCAGCAGTTCGTCGGTGAGGCTGGACTTGCCGGCGCCGCCGGTGCCCGTCAGGCCGACGACCGGCGGCTTGTTCGTGGTTGCGCGCCACGTCTTGCGCAGCTTCTCGAGCGCAGGGTCGCTCTCTTCGGCAAGTTCCAGTCTCGAAATCGTCTGCCCGATCGCCTGGTGGTCCCCGGGTCGCGCACCGGCGCCATCGACCTGCGGTTTCGTCCACGCGCGCACGCGTGCAAACACGTCGTCGATCATGCCGTTCAGGCCCATTTCCATGCCGTCATGCGGCGTGTAGATCTTCTCCACGCCGTGCTTCTCCAGCACCTCGATCTCGTGCGGTGCGATCGTGCCGCCGCCGCCCACGATCACGCGAATGTGCTCCGCGCCCTCCTCGCGCAGCATGTCCACCATGTACGCGAAATACTCGTTGTGCCCGCCCTGGTAGGAACTGACGGCGATCGCATCGGCATCTTCCTGCAGCGCGGCACGAACGATCTCGCGCACCGAGCGGTTGTGACCGAGATGGATCACTTCCGCGCCATGCTGTTGCAGCAGGCGGCGGATCAGGTTGATCGCGGCGTCGTGACCGTCGAACAGCGATGCAGCGGTGATGAAACGCAGCGGCCGGTCGGTGGCGCGGCCCGCTTCCTGCTGCATGTCCTTGGCGGCGGTAGGCATGATTTACCCCTGGTTGCTCGTAATGCATTGAGAAAGCGTTCGATTATACCGCCTGTTGGCGGAAGCCCGTCACCGACCCGCGTCCCCGCCCCTGCCGCAGCGCGCGACACGGTGCCAAATTTCCGTGCCCTGAAAGACCGTTACGTCTATAATTCGCCCCCCGAATGCGCCCCGGCAGCTTCGAATGCACGGCCCGGACAGCGCTCAGACCCCGCAAGGCCCGATTTCCGGACCGCCCGCGGGGGCCGAACACCAATCCGTTTAGGAGGATCTATGGAGCTTTTCGCCACCCTGGACAAAGTGGGGCACGAAGAGGTCGTCTTTTTCCACAGCAAGGACACCGGGCTGAAGGCCATCGTCGCCATTCACAACACGGTGCTCGGCCCCGCCCTCGGCGGCTGCCGCATGTGGCCCTACAAGTCCGAAGCCGAAGCGCTCAATGACGTGCTGCGCCTCTCCCGCGGCATGACCTACAAGGCAGCGGTTTCCGGCCTGAACCTCGGCGGTGGCAAGTCCGTCATCATCGGCGATCCGATCAAGGACAAGACAGAGGCAGAAGCCTTCTTCCGCGCGTTCGGCCGCTTCATCGAATCCCTCAACGGCCGCTACATCACGGCCGAAGATGTGAACACCAGCGTCGAGATCATGGATTACATCCACATGGAAACCGACCATGTGGTGGGCGTGCACCCGGTGCACGGCGGCAGCGGGGACCCGTCGCCGTTCACGGCGTACGGCACGGTGCAGGGCATCAAGGCTTCGCTGCAGAAAAAGTACGGCCACGACGACCTGTCGAAGGCGACCTACGCGGTGCAGGGCGTCGGCCATGTCGGCATCCACATCGTGAAGACGCTGACGGAAGCCGGCGCCAAGGTGTTCGTCACCGACCTCAACCAGGACCGCGTGCAGCAGTGCGTGGACATGGGCGCGGAAGCCGTCAAGGGCGACGACATCTATTCCACCGACGCCCAGGTCTACGTGCCCTGTGCGCTCGGCGCCACGGTCAACGAGAAGACCATTCCGCAGTTCAAGTGCGACATCATTGCGGGCAGCGCGAACAACCAGCTCGCCACCGATGAATGCGGCGATGAGCTGCAGAAGAAGGGCATCCTCTACGCACCGGACTACGCCATCAACGCCGGCGGCCTGATGAACGTGTACATCGAGCTGCAGGGTTACGACCAGGAGCGGGCCTACCGCATGGTCAGCGGCGTGTACGACATCATCGAGAACATCTACAAGGTCGCCGAGCGCGACGGCATCCCGACCTACAAGGCCGCCGACCGCATGGCCGAAGAGCGCATCGCGCGCATGGGCAAGGTCAAGCTGCCGCACATCAAGCAGATGAACGACCGCTACAGCGGCCGTCGCTAGCGCCCGTTCTCGCCGCCCGGGCGACCGGGCGGCGAACGTTTTTCTCCCGGGTCCAGCATCGGACTCCGTCCCGGACTCCTTATATAATGCGTGGCTTGCGAGAGCCACTTGAGCGGGAGACGTTGTGAGCGTCATCAGGAATACCATCAACGAAGACCTGGACATGCTGCGCGACGCCGTTCGCCGCTTCGCGGAAACCGAGATCGCGCCACTCGCAGAGGAACTCGACCGGCGGAACGAGTTCCCCCAGGAACTCTGGCCGAAGCTCGGTGAAATGGGCCTGCTCGGCATGACCATTCCCGCGGAGTTCGGTGGCGCCGACATGGGCTACCTCGCGCATGTGGTTGCCATGGAAGAGATTTCGCGAGCGTCCGCATCCGTCGGCCTGTCCTACGCCGCACATTCCAACCTCTGCACGAACAACCTCTACCTCAACGGCACCGACGCGCAGCGCCGGAAATACCTGCCGAAGCTGTGCAGCGGTGAATGGAAAGGCGCGCTCGCCATGTCCGAGCCGGGCGCAGGCTCCGATGTCGTCGGCTCGATGAGCTGCCGTGCCGAGAAGAAGGGCGACGCCTGGATCGCCAACGGCAGCAAGATGTGGATCACCAACGGTCCGGAAGCCGACGTACTCCTTGTTTACATGCGCACCGCCGGCAAGGAAGCAGGATCGAAGTGCATGACGGCCTTCCTCGTCGAAAAGGGCATGAAGGGTTTTCGCACCGCGCAGAAACTCGACAAGCTCGGCATGCGCGGCTCGAACACCTGCGAGCTCGTGTTCGAGGACTGCGAAATCCCGGATGAGAACGTGCTCGGCGAAGTCAACCACGCGGTCTACATCCTGATGCGCGGTCTTGATTCGGAACGCCTCGTGCTCTCGGGCGGCCCGCTCGGCATCATGCAGGCAGCGATGGACGTCGTGCTGCCGTACATGCACGAGCGCAAGCAGTTCGACCAGCCGATCGGCTGCTTCGAACTCATGCAGGCGAAGATGGCGGACATGTACACGAAACTGCAGAGCGCGCGCGCGTTCACCTATCGCATCGCGGAACAGTTCGACCGCGGCGAGCCGGTGCGCATGGACGCCGCCGCGAGCCTTCTGCTCGCCTCCGAGAACGCCGTCCAGGTCGCACTTGAAACCATCCAGTCGCTCGGCGGCAACGGCTATATAAATGAGTATCCCGCCGGACGGCTGCTGCGCGATGCAAAGCTTTACGACATCGGCGCGGGCACGAACGAGATCCGCCGCATGCTGATCGGCCGCGAGCTGTTCAACGCGACGGCCGGTGAATGAACGACGCAACAAACGGAATGATTTCCAGGAGTCCTGAATGAGCAATGATCCCATCGTCATCGTTTCCGCCAGGCGGACACCAATAGGCGCATTCCAGGGCGCTCTCGCCGGCGCGTCCGCACCCGAGCTCGGCGCTGCTGCGATCAAGGCCGCGGTCGACGCTGCCGGCATCCAGGGCACGGACGTGAACGAAGTCTTCATGGGTTGCGTGCTGCCGGCCGGCCTTGGCCAGGCGCCGGCGCGCCAGGCCGCGCTTGGCGCGGGCCTGCCGAAATCCGTCGGCTGCGTGACGGTGAACAAGGTCTGCGGCTCGGGCATGAAGACGGTGATGATGGGCGCCGATCTGATCACTGCGGGATCCGCGGACATCATCGTCGCCGGCGGCATGGAATCCATGACGAACGCACCGTATCTCCTTCCGAACGCACGCGGCGGCATGCGCATGGGCCACGGCACCGTGCTCGATCACATGTTCTTCGACGGCCTGCAGAACCCGTACGACAAGCAGATGATGGGTGCGTTCGGCGACCAGTGCGCAACAAAGTACAGCTTCACGCGCGAAGACCAGGACAACTTCTCCATCGAATCCGTGAAGCGCTCGCAGGCGGCACTCGCCGACGGCCGCTTTGCCGAAGAGATCGTTCCCGTCACCGTGAAGCACCGCAAGGGTGAAACCGTCGTTGCCGAAGACGAGGAGCCGGGCCGCTGCAACATCGAGAAGATTCCGACGCTGCGCGCCGCATTCTCGAAGGAAGGCACGGTCACCGCCGCCTCTTCCTCGTCCATTTCCGATGGCGCCGCCGCACTCGTGCTGATGCGCGAAAGCGAAGCGAAGAAACGCGGCCTGAAACCGCTGGCGAAGATCGTCGGTCACGCCGGCCACGCGCAGGAGCCGGAATGGTTCACGACGGCTCCGGTCGGTGCGATCGCGAACGTCTTGACGCGTATCGGCTGGAAGGCCGAAGACGTCGATCTCTACGAGATCAACGAAGCCTTTGCCGTCGTTGCGATGGCGGCGATGAAGGAACACAACCTGCCGCACGAGAAAGTGAACGTGAACGGCGGTGCGTGCGCGCTTGGCCATCCGATCGGTGCGTCCGGCGCACGCCTGATCGTGACGCTGCTGCATGCCTTGAAAGCCCGGAAGCTGAAGCGTGGCATTGCGTCGCTGTGCATCGGCGGCGGCGAAGCGACCGCCATCGCCGTTGAAATGCTGTAAGCGAGCCCGCCTGCAGCCGAAACGCCGGACCAGGACTGTCATCGCAGCCCTGTCCGGCGTTTTCGCTTTCAGCCGCTAGACTGGAAAGACGACAAGAGAGGACGCGCGCATGAGCGCCATCAAGACAGCCATCGATCCGAAGTCCGCCGAGTTCAAGGCGAATGCGATACACATGCAGGACGTCGTCGCGGACCTGCGCGCAAAGGTTGCGCAGGCGGCGCTCGGCGGATCGGCGCAGGCGCGCGAAAAACACGTGGGCCGCGGCAAGCTGCTTCCGCGAGAACGCATCGAAGCGCTGCTCGATGACGGCAGCCCGTTTCTCGAACTCTCCCCGCTCGCGGCATTCGGCATGTACGGCGACGACGCACCGGCTGGGGGCGTGATCACCGGCATCGGCCGCATCTCGGGGCGTGAATGCGTGATCGTCGCGAACGACGCGACGGTGAAAGGCGGCACGTATTACCCGATCACTGTCAAAAAACATCTGCGCGCGCAGGAAGTCGCGCTCGAGAATCGCCTGCCGTGCGTGTATCTCGTCGACTCCGGCGGCGCCTTCCTGCCATTGCAGGACGAAGTGTTTCCCGACCGCGAGCATTTCGGGCGCATCTTCTACAACCAGGCGCAGCTTTCCGCGCGCGGCATTCCGCAGATTGCGGTCGTGATGGGTTCATGCACCGCCGGCGGCGCATACGTGCCCGCGATGTCGGATGAAACGATCATCGTGAAGAACCAGGGCACGATCTTTCTCGGCGGTCCGCCGCTCGTGAAGGCGGCCACCGGCGAGGAAGTCGACGCGGAATCGCTCGGCGGCGGCGATGTGCACACGCGCACATCGGGCGTTGCGGATCATCTTGCAGACAACGACCAGCATGCGCTCGCGATCGCGCGCGACATCGTCGCGAACCTGCATGTCGCGCGCGCCGCGCTGCCCGTCGAGCGCATCGAGCCGCGCGCACCGAAATACGCCATCGAGGAAATCTACGGCGTCGTGCCGCAGGACACGCGCTATCCCTACGACATCCGCGAAATCATCGCGCGCATTGTCGATGATTCCGAATTCCACGAGTTCAAGCCGCTGTACGGCAAGACACTGGTCTGCGGTTTCGCGCGCATCGACGGCTACCCTGTCGGCATCATCGCGAACAACGGCATTCTCTTTTCCGAATCCGCGCTGAAGGGCGCGCATTTCATCCAGC